>NZ_JCAIOM010000002.1:0-376467 GCF_059587025.1 Chryseobacterium sp. DZ-32 | reverse complement strand
AAAGATACAAACTCTTTTTAAACTGGCAACTTTTTTTACAAAAAAATTTAAAGTTTTTTTCGTCCGTCTCTTTTTTGAAGTAATATCGTTTCTGCCCATCTAAAGGCTCTTCTGCGCTACTGTTCTACTCTCGTTTTCAGTGGGGCAAAGATAGTAACTTCCTACAACGCAAAACAAGTTTATTTAACATAAATTTTACATTACAGTGATATTTATTCCTAAAGGACTGGAAGGCAGGGAGAAAAATTTTAAACATTTGTTTGGAAGATCGGGGTGAGAGCGTGGGAGTGTGGGAGAGTTTGAGCGTTTGAGGGGGAGAGAGGAGGATTCGGGGTGCGGGATGCGGGGGTTGGGGTGGCTATGATCAAATAAAGTATATATTATATAATAGAGAGACTAGACTAGAGAGCTGACTTTCCTCGACGAAGACTGAAGAGTATATTTAATATATAAATATAGAGTAATAAGATTTAACTCCTGTACCCGTAATTAATTATAATGCTTCGACTCAGCTCAGCATGACATGGCTAATACTAACTGCTAAAAGACCTTAGATATTATCCTGCCAACTTACAAGCGTTCTTGTAAAGAAGTTGGGATTCCTGCGGAATGATACAATGGGAATAGCGATTGATACTCAATAACCTGTTTCCATAGAAATCTACAATATGAAAATTCAACACCAATGTTCCTTTTCTACCTAAAAACCCGAAACTCGCAACTCAATAACCCGAACCTCATCATTCATCATTCATCATTTATCATTTATTATCATTAACGACTCCTACCCTAGCCCTGATAGAAATGGTTACCCCGCAGCTTGGGTTAGAGGGTGGGTGGGTTTTAGGTGTGGGGGCCTTCGGCTTCGCTCAGGGTGAGAGCGCTGGAATGCGCGGGCGCGAGGAGTATGAATGGATAGCAGGAAATAGCTCCTAATAAAGTTCGAGAGTTGGAGAGTTGGAGCGTTGGAAAGTTGGAGAGTGAAAAAGTTTGAGGGTTTGGGATGAGGAATTAAAAAGCTTCTTCTCTTCTGCATAGCTGATTCTTGCTTATAATTCACTTTTTCAACCGCAGTAATAGATGTAATAATGATAAAAAAGGATCAACATTTTTTTTGAATCCTTACATTTGTAGTCCATTCCGGTTTCTAAGGAATGAAATGAGTTTTATATGACAGACAGAAAATATAAGGAAACGGTACATACAGATAAAAACCAATACGAATATATTACGGTAGCCCATGACGAAAATAACGTCAGAATCTATACTTTGAACAATGGATTAAAGGTTTTTCTTGCTCAGAATTTTGATGCTCCGAGAATACAGACCTTCATTCCGGTAAGAACAGGAAGTAATAATGACCCGGCTGATAATACGGGGCTGGCTCATTATCTTGAGCATATGATGTTTAAAGGGACTTCAAAAATCGGAACTCAGAACTGGGAAAAGGAAAAAGAACTTCTTGATCAGATCTCGGCTTTATATGAAGAACATAAAGCGGAACAGAATCCTGAAAAGAAAAGGGAAATCTACAAGAAGATCGATGAAGTTTCCCAGGAAGCCAGCCAATATGCCATTGCCAATGAATATGATAAAGCGATTTCTTCTCTGGGAGCCAGTGGTACCAATGCGCATACCTGGTTTGATGAAACGGTTTACAAAAACAATATTCCGAATAACGAACTTGAAAAATGGCTGAAAATAGAGAAGGAAAGGTTCTCTGAAATTGTACTTCGCCTTTTCCATACTGAGCTGGAATCGGTGTATGAGGAGTTCAACAGGGCGCAGGACAATGACACA
The DNA here is from genome assembly GCF_059587025.1 of Chryseobacterium sp. DZ-32. Taxonomy (NCBI): domain Bacteria; kingdom Pseudomonadati; phylum Bacteroidota; class Flavobacteriia; order Flavobacteriales; family Weeksellaceae; genus Chryseobacterium; species Chryseobacterium sp. DZ-32. The sequence continues at coordinate 374,667 of NZ_JCAIOM010000002.1, read as the reverse complement.
AGACTTGTGAGTTATGAACTTATGGATGCTCTTTTCCCGACTCATCCCAACGGGCAGCAAACCACGCTGGGAAAACCGGAACACCTGAAAAATCCATCGATGAAGGCTATTCACAAGTATTTTGATGAATATTATGTTCCCAATAATTATGCTATGGTATTGGTTGGGGATCTTGATTTCGATGAAACGATCCAATTAATTGATCAGTATTTTGGGACTTTACCTTATAAAGAGCTTCCTGCAAAAACACCCATTACTGAACAGCCTATTACAGAAGTTGTAGCCAGAACAGTAAAAAGCCCTACTACTCCACGTACTCAGCTTGCATGGAGAACAGATAGCTATGGAACAAGAGAAGCAATGCTGGCTGATATAGTTGCCAATATTCTCAGCAACAGAGGAGAAGCCGGATTATTGGATTTACACATTAACCAGACGCAGAAGATGCTTTGGGCTCAAGCCTTTTCTGTAGGACTAAGACAGTATGGATATTTCTCCATTGTTGCGGTTCCTAAGGAAACACGGACTCTGGAGGAAGCAAAGAATATGGTATTGGATGAAATTGAGCTGATCAAGAAAGGAGATTTTCCGGACTGGATGCTGCCAGCCATCATCAATGATTTCAAACTTCAGAGAATGAAAGGTCTTGAAACCGCCGAAGGCCTTGCCACCAATCTTTACGATTCTTATATAAAAGGAAGAACCTGGGAAGAGGAACTGAATGAAATGGATGAGTATGCCTCTTTCACCAAAGATGACGTAGTGAATTTTGCCAATGAGTTTTTCAAGGAAAACTATGTGGTTGTGAATAAAGAAAAAGGGGTAAACGACAAACTGATCAGAGTTGAGAATCCAGGTATCACTCCTGTTAAGATCAACCGTGATACGCAGTCAGAGTTTCTGAAAGAGATTTTAGCGGATAAAACTGAGGATATCAAGCCTGAATTTATTGATTATCAAAAAGAAATCGTTACAGATCAGCTTAACGGAAAGAAATTAAGTTTCGTAAAGAATAAATACAACGATATTGCTCAGGTACATTTCATTTTCTCTTTTGGAAGTGATCATGACAGAGATTTAGGGGTTTCAACTCAGCTTCTTCAGTATTTGGGAACTGATACCCTTTCGCCGGAGGATTTAAAAAAGGAATTTTTCAAAATCGGAATCAGCAATGATTTTAAAACAACGAACAATCAGCTGACCATCTCGCTGAGCGGACTGGAAGAAAATATAGAAAAAGGAATTGCCCTTCTGCAGCATTGGATGCGTGATGTGCAGCCTGATCAGGAAATCTATAATCAGTTTGTGGGAACAGTACTGGAAAACCGCCAGGCCATGAAGAAAGATAAAAACCGTATTATAACAGCCCTGAACAATTATACAAAGCTGGGCAGCAACTCACGTTTTACGGATGTTATTTCTAAGGAAGAGCTTGAAAACAGCAGTGCTGAAGTTTTTACAGACAGAATGAAAAAGCTTTTCCAATATCCTTACCAGGTATTTTTCTATGGTAAAAATTTTGAAACCTTTACAAAATACATCGGTGGGTACATAGAACCTGAAACCCTTCAGATACCGGAAGCCAAACTGTATCCGGAACCGGCAACGGGAGGAAACGTGTATTTCATCAACTATGATATGGTTCAGATGGAAATGAGCAAGATTGGTAAAGGAAACGAAGTGAACCCGCTTCATTTTGGAAAGATCAATGTTTTCAATGAATATTTCGGAAGAGGATTATCTTCCATTGTTTTCCAGGAGATGCGGGAAAGTAAAAGCCTTGCCTACTCTGCCTATGTATCTTACGCGGCAAATTCTGAGTTGAACCATCCTGATTATGTAACGACTTATATCGGAACCCAGCCTGACAAGCTGATGATCGCGGTGGATACCCTGAATGAACTGATGAACGAGCTTCCGGAAGTCCCTATTCAGTTTGAGAATGCCAGAAATGCAGCTTTGAAACAGATTGCTTCAACAAGGGTTACCCGAAACAATATATTCTTCAATACCTTAAGACTGCAGAAATTAAATATCTATCATGATTTCAGAAAAGATATTTATGAACAGATCCAGCACTTGGCATTTGAGGATATCAAGCATTTTTATCAGACAGAAGTCAAATCAATACATTTTAACACCGCTATTATCGGCAAAAAAGAGAATCTTGATATGGAAGCTGTCAACAAAATGGGGATATTTAAAGAAGTAAGTCTGAAAGATATTTTTGGACATTAAAAAACAAACCGCCTGATCATTCTATCGGGCGGTTTGTTTTTTTATAAGTAATGAATGATAATTGATCACGTGTAGCTCATCCTTCATCATTCATCATTCATCATTCATCATTCTATTACGTCATCATGCAATCTCCGTCACCATCCTGATAGTTTGGGTTAAAATGACCGGGAAGCAATTCCAAAAGATTTTTATGAAACAGGTACTCCCTTTTAAAATCACGTTCATAGATAGGGGAAAATACTTTTGACTGTTGTATTTCCCTGTTTAGTACGGTTTGATAAGAAGTAAAGCCTTTTACTTTATGACTCACGATGAAATACTGTAAAAACCGGATAACCTCATCGAAATTACCGTCCGTAAAAAGGTAAGGTATTTTAAGATAGCCATCACGGAGCTGCAGCAGAAAACAGGATGTAATCTTGTTATTTTTATTTAAAATTTTGATCCAGAAATATTTAAAGCTGTCGGCAAAACTTGAAAACAGGTATTTTTCATCTTTTTTGCCTTCCAAAACCCAGGGATTTTCTATAAAAGAATTGATTTCGTCTGCATTGCGCATCCCGGGAAACCTGTTCATAAAATCTGCACTTTCTTTGTCGATATGATCTAGAATTTCATATTTAAAATCTGGTTTTGGTGCGGCCAGGTTCTTTATTGAGATCACTCCATTGGCAGCGGCATCCAGAATTTGAAAAAGAGGTTTCAACGGTTGTGTTCCCGGTTTCTTTTCAGGAATCATTTTAGCGGCATCGGTTCTGAAGTAGTAGCGTTTGCCTTCTTTGGGAAAGACATATTCAAAAACACCCATAATATTGTAGAGTGCTTCTGCTTCTTTGGTAAATTCTGTAATGGCAATCCGGCCTTCGTATTGTTCAAAAACTTTTTTCAGCAATGCTTTCGCCGGTCTTTTTTTTCTGTATTCCGGGTTTACATACAGGGTACTGAGCCAGGCATAGCGGATTTCTTTTCCATCAATGATAAAACAATCCGGAAAACATCCCACATAACCGATCAGTTTATCTTCATAAAAAGCAAGAATAAGAAGTGCATCTTCGTCTGCTGCTTTTGGATTCTGAATATGAGACAGCGCACGGTGTCTGGTAACCGGAAGAAAATCATACTGCCGGAAAGCTCCGGAGGATATAAAATCTTCCAGTTCTTTTCTATTGAATGTTTTCAGCGTTATCATTTTCTCACAATCGTATTTTTATTCATCAGGCTTTTCAATCTGAAGTAAGCTGTTTCTTTTTTCAATATCTGTGCTCCGCTCTCTCCCATTTCCATTGGAATTCTTTGAAAGTTTCTCTTCACACTGTCCAGTTTTATACCGGCACACCCAAAGCTGCAGTAGATCTCTTCATTTTTATAAAGTTCATCAAAAAAATCTTTCTTTACTTCAAAATCGGTAAAAGGGAATGCAAAACTTTCGTACAAAAAACCATTTTCTTTTAAATAGCCAAAAGTTCTGTTGGTTGTTGCCATTTGTTCTTTCAAAGACAGATCGCCATATTTGGGATGATCCCAGCTGTGCGAAGAGATTCCGAAGCCTTTTCGGGTAAGTTCTTTTAATTGATCTGTACTTAAATAAGGTTGGTACTGTTTTGAATAGGCTTTAAAATCTACCTCAAGTTTTTCACCAAGCTGATCCAGAATATCTTTTTCCTGATAATTTATGGATAAAATTTTCTTTTGTAAAACCCTTCTATCCATATTTTTCAACGACAGGATAAAATAAATTTCGGGATCTATGGTTTTTATTTTTTCAGCAGCATCGGCAACAAGGCTCGCTTTGCACCTGAACATCATCTCCTTATTATCTATGAAAGCCGGATTGATAAAATTACAGGCATATATTCCTTTTCGTTCCAGGATGGGAACTACAATATCGTAAAACTCTCTGAAACCATCATCAAAAGTTAAAAGGGCAATTTTTTTCGAAGGTTTAAAACTTCCGGCCATATAATCTTTGAACTCCTGCCAGTTTACAAACTGAAAATGCTTTGCGATATAATCCAGATCATTCTCAAACTGTTGAGTCGTCTTATAACGGATCACATGTTTTAAATGAGGAAGTTCTTTGTCTGAAACACTGTGATAAAGCGGCAGACAATAGTCCAGCGGAAATGATTTTCCGATATTCCCAGTTTCAAAAGCTGCCAAAACATTGATGATCCTTTCTTTCATCCTATTGTAAATAAAAAAGAATCTATTCAAAATTAAATTCAAATAGATTCTTAAAGGTATAACTTTTAAAATTATTTTATAATCTTCATTTCATCAACAATCCACTTTGAGTCTGCGAACTTATCAATAATGAAAAGAATATATTTTGTATCTACCATGATGTTTCTGCTGAAACGCGGGTCATAATTGATGTCACTCATTGTTCCTTCCCACTGTCTGTCGAAATTCAATCCAACAAGGTTTCCGTTGGCATCCAAAGCCGGGCTTCCCGAGTTTCCTCCGGTTGTGTGGTTGGTAGCAGTGAATCCTACTGGAACATCACCTGTTTTATCTTTATAGATTCCGAAATCTTTTTTGTTGTAAAGATCAATCAGTTTCTTTGGAACATCAAATTCGTAATCTCCCGGAACGTATTTTTCTATTACTCCTGCAAGGTGAGTCTGGTACCCGTAAGAAACGGCATCTCTAGGAGTGGAACCTTTTACTTTACCGTAAGTTACACGAAGTGTTGAGTTGGCATCCGGGAAGAATTTTCTGTCTTTATCCGTCTGCATCTGCTGGGCCATGAATTTTTTCTGCAAAGCATCAATTTTTGTCTGCATTGAAGTGTATTGCGGATCTGCAGTTTTCATATAGGTTTCTTTCATAGAAACATATAATTGATAAATAGGGTCTTTCTTTAAAGTTCTGATCAGTTTATCCTGATTAGAAAATGCTTTATCAATATCAGCAGTTAAAGTTCCTCCGTTTACAGCTGTTCTTCCTGTGATGACAGAGTTTTTAGACATATCTTCTACAACAGGAATATTAGCATTCTCATCTTTATATTTGCTGAATCCTGCCGGTAAAAACTGAGGTGCAGTTTTGTTAACGTACAAAGCCAATAGTTTTGCTGTTACTTTAGCATCAAGCTCTGCACTGTAGTCTTTATAGAAAGAGGTTAATTTCGTTTTCAGTTTTGAAAGTTCCTTTTCGTCCATTCTTCCTGCTTCTACAGACGCAACGAAGTCATAATAATCACCAGCTAGCTTCAAAGTCTCTGCATTTCTTATCACTTCTGTGTAGTAAGCATTGTTTAATGCATAAGGAGCCTGATCGTTGTACAGTTTATTCAGCTGATCCAAAGTATTTTTAATCTCAGGATTTTTAGCGACCAAAGAACCTTCATACATTACTTTCTTTTCTACAGCATTGGATTTTTTCAATCCCTCTACTTCACCGATCCATTTTTTCCAGTAGTTGGCTACTGAAGCATATTTTGACGCATATTTGATACGGGTTTCATTGTCAACACGCATTTTTTCGTCCAAAGTTTTCAGAGCCACATCACGTACCGCAATTCTTGCAGGGTCAATATCTTTCATAATCTTCTCTACAGCGATTGCAGGAAGGTATTCTGTAGTTCTTCCCGGGAATCCGAAAACAAAAGTAAAATCGTTCTCGTTTTTATCTTTGATAGAAACCGGTAAATAGTGCTTTGGAACGTATGGTACATTGTCTTTTGAATATTCTGCAGGTTTGTTGTTCTTGTCTGCATAAATTCTGAACATCGAGAAATCTCCGGTGTGTCTCGGCCAAACCCAGTTGTCTGTATCGCTTCCGAATTTACCGATGCTTTGCGGAGGAGCTCCTACAAGACGGATATCTTTATACGTTTCGATGGTATAAGCATAGTATTTGTTTCCATAATACATTGGTTTTACCATGATCGACTGGTAAGATTCAATTTTCTGAGAGTTCTTATACACCTCAATATTGTTGTTGATCTTTTTAGTAAGTTCAGGTTCTGTAAGATTGTCCGTACCTTCTAAAATAGGATCAGTAACTTCTTTTATATCTACAATAAAATCTACTTTTACTCCCGGGTTAGGAAGTTCACCTTCTGTATTTTTTGCCCAGAATCCGTTTGAAAGAAGATCATTCTGAACGGTAGAATGTGCCTGAATTTGCCCAAAACCACAGTGATGGTTCGTTAAAAGCAATCCTTTAGGCGAAATAATTTCTGCAGTACATCCGCCGTTAAACTGTACAACCGCATCTTTAATGCTTGGTTTCTGAGGATTGAAAATATCTTTTGCAGAAATCTTCATTCCTAAATCCTTCATTTCCTTTTCATTCAGCTCTGTAGGAATCCACATTCCTCCATATTGTTGCGCAAATGCCATTGCAGCTGGCAAAAGAAATACAGATAAAAGTATCTTTTTTGTCATAATCAAAATTTTGCCCCAATTTACAAAGAAAAATATGAACAGGCTTTATAAAACGGGTGGAAAAGTTACTAAGAGTTCGTTTTTGAAAATAGAGATCATCAATAGTGAATCTTGCTTCGCAAGTGAATGGTGAATTGTTATAATCAAACAATAAGTAAATTCATTAAAAATTGACAAGCGAAGCGAATTGACTATTCACCATTGCTCAATCTGCTGTCCAATGTTCTTCTGGCTCAATTTTTGTTGATTGGAAGTAACTTTATTGTTAAAAACATCCTTAAATTAATTATTATGATGAAAAGTAAAATGCTCATGTTGGGAATGGTATCTGTTCTATTCCTTGCTTCATGTTCTAAAAAAGAAACCACTGAAACAACAGCTACTACAGATTCTACAACGGCTGTACAACCTACTGCTATGGACAGTATCACTAAAGCAACTCCTACAGCAGCTGGTGACACTTCTGAAAATGCTCTGGACTGGGCAGGTACTTATGAAGCAACAGTTCCTTGTGCAGACTGCCCGGGAATAAAGACTTCTTTAACATTGAATGATGATAAAACATTCAGTATCACGGAGGAATATCTTGAGAGGAATTCAAAAAATCAGGATAAAGGCTCTTTTGAATGGGATGCTACAGGAAGCATGATTACTTTAAAAGGGAAAACAGCCCAATATAAATATAAAGTGGGTGAGAATATGTTGATCCAACTGGATATGGAAGGAAAAGAGATCGATGGCCCTAACAAAAATCTTTATGTATTTAAGAAAAAATAAAAATAAAGGCTTCGGCCTTTATTTTTTTGCTCTTTTACGGTCTAAAACTGATACGCTTTAATTTTCGGATCATCAACCAGACGGCTTATGACTCCCTCATGATGGCTATTTTTTCCGGTAAGCCTCCATATAACGGTAAAGCTTTCCTGGGAATATTGCTGTTTAAGCATCTGATATCTTAAATGATTTTCTTTAAATATATTTTCACAATATTTAATATCCTGCGAGTCTGTTACGGCAATTTTGTATTCCCTTACTTTATTATAATTATCAATAAAATTCTGGAGATAAGTCAGAGCGCTTAAAATAAGTAATACCAACGTAGTTCCCAACAATGCAATATAAACATAGCCGGAACCTACAGCCATTCCAATAGAAGCAGTTGCCCAGATAGTGGTTGCTGTGGTAATTCCTTCAATTTTATTATCGCCTTTGAAAATGACTCCTGCGCCCAGAAATCCGATTCCTGTAATGATATTGGCGGCAAGACGATCCGGATTTTCCACACCTATTTTTATAGAAAGTATCGTAAAAAGGCAGGCACCGAAGCACACGAGAATAAAGGTCCTGAGACCGGCCGACTTATTACGGTATTCACGTTCAGCACCAATAAACAGTCCTAGAATAACTGAAATAAGGATCAGCAGCAATTCATTTTTAATAATATAATGGTCCTGAAGAAAATCCATCTTTTATAATTTAAACAGAGAATAAATTTACAATAAATCCTATTAAGGAACTATCTTTGCTGAGGAGATTTTGCGTTGCTGCCCCAAAAATTTGTTTCACGAAAAACTTTTGTAATATTACATTTTAATTGCAGGAATTTTCTTGTATCAAAGGGATATTTATCAACGTGGGAAAATGTCACTTATTAAAAAAATCAAAAAAAATAATACTTATATACAATTATGGATAAAGAAATTTCACACTTCTGGTTAGGATATTTCAAGAATGAAGAAGATTTTTATAGCTTCATAGAAGAGGATGAAAACTACTATATAGAGGAAGAAACTGATGATCAGTATGTTTCCAGGTTTGCAGAATCACAGAGCATCAAATGGTTTGATGATGATTTTATAGAATATGGTTTTGAGGATGAAAGCCTTAGTCTTTATGATAAGTTTGCAGAGTATTCTTATGCTGACCAATGGCTTCCTATCTTGGAGAAAAAGCTGAATGAACTCAGTCTGGATACGCCGGTGAATGCTATTATTTTCGCCACAAGATTTGTTATTCCTAATCCTGTTTCTGTAGAAAATGATGATTTTTCACTGCATTATGTGGGAGAAATAGAATACGATATTTAATAACCAAAGCAAAACTGCTTTCTCAACACCGGCAACAAGTGATTTCATGGTAAATGTGATCACCTGTTGCTATTTTTATACCTATAATGAGGATGAAATAAGGTTACATTAAAAAAATAAATCTATTTTAGCATGTAATGAATTTATATTCTACCCTACAAATCGGAGATTATCATATTAATCATTGTGAAGATGATCTTCTCATCAAAAAAATCTGTTCTGATAAGATTTTGTGTGCTGTGATGGATGGATGCTCTACAGCTATGGACAGTCATTTTGCGTCAACACTTACTGGAAAGATTTTACGTAAAATCATTATTGAAAACGGTTACAAGGCATTATATGAAAAAGCCAGCCAGCAGAGTCTGGAAGAAGAGCTCAAAGAAATCATAAAAGGTTTATTCAACGAACTTAAATTTGTAAAAAACCATCTGATGCTGGACGAAAAAGAGTTGTTATCTACTCTTATAATCCTGGTTTATGACATCACAAAGGACGAAGGATTCATCCTAACCATTGGTGACGGAGTTGTCTGTATCAATGGAAATATCACAGAATTTGACCGTAATAATAGACCGGATTATTTAGCTTATCATCTTTATGAAGACTTTGAAGAATGGTATCCCCGTCAGTCTCAGAAATTATTTTTTGATTGTCTGGATGATGTTTCCATTGCTACTGATGGTATTTTGAGCTTTTCAAAAATTAAAAAAACGAATTCTGAAGAAATGATCAATTTTGCTGAATATTTAATGATAGACCGTCAGAATAGCGAAACTGAAGAAATGCTTAACAGGAAACTAAAGCAGTTGGAACATCAATACGGAGTAAAACCTACAGATGATTTAGCCATGATAAGAATGATAAAATAATCCAGATATTTGAACATCATGAAAGAATTCAAACTTAATCAGTTCTACTCTTTTCTGAAGAGGTGGCTCATTATTACCATCTTTATTTCAGTGGTTACATTCTTACAATTTTACTGGTCAATGGGAACCCTTTCAGAACGTGTTTCAAGCGGCTGTATAGACTGTTCATTTTTTGAAGATGCGGTGTATATATCCCTTATAGCCGGTGGGTTCTTATCAATTGTCTTTTCTCTGCTTTTCTTTGTTAAAAAGATTGTCTTCAAGGCTTCAGTCGAATTCCTGTTCCTGATCTTTGTCTGGTTATTTTGGAACTACACCCTATTTGTAGACAGGGAATCTTCCTGGAGTACTTACGACTTCAATTCAGAAATCCAATATACAGTTTCACTTTCCTTTCTTCCTGTTACCGTACTGGGATGTTTATGTGTCATAATTTTACATTATCAGGAAATAAAAGCTAGATTTGTATCTTAAAAAACAAACCATTGAAAAAAATCATTTCTACTTTACTTTTTGCTTCTTTAATTGCTTATTCATGTAACAAAACCAAAACACAGACTCCGAAAAACTCTTCGGGCATTATAAAAAAGGATACGGCACCAGTTCAGAAGGAGCAGTTGACAGCAGGAAAACATGTCTCAGATTTTGTATCCAGTCAATATGAAATTCAATACGAAACCGAAGGTGATCTTAACCAGGACGGACTTCCTGATAAAGCTTTGGTTCTAAGGAAAAAAGCCGACACTTTAGCACATAGAACTATGATTGTCCTTCTAAAGAATCCTGACAAAACATACCGGTTATTTAAAAGTTCTGAAACCGTTCTTCCCGATGAATACAATGAATCTGGCTATAAAATACACGATCCTGAAGACATCAGTATTGAAAAAGGAATATTGAATATCAATCTTTATGATATCGGACCTTACGGTAATCAGTTCAGTAAATTCAAATATATAAATGACAACCTGATTCTTACCTATGTTGAAACGTATAATATGGGTGCGGGTTCTCACTCTGCCCTCTATTATGAGCCTATGAAAGGCAAAGTAACACTGGAAACAGTAAATACCATGGAAGAAGAAATGTCGTCTGAAACTAAAAAAGTACAGGTAAAAAAAGAAAGATTCTTATTTGAAAATGTTTCTCCTGATGAAGTTGTCAGCAATGTTTATAATTCTGTAGGACAAGAGTAAGCTGTCCAGTTCTAACAAAATAAAACTTCCGCCTACAAGACGGAAGTTTTTTATTTAAGGATAATTTTAAGTATTTAATGTGCTTCAAGCCAGTTATTTCCTACACCAATCTCTACCAATAAAGGAACCTGTGTTTTCAGGGCACTTTCCATTTCAGTTTTGATCAGTTTTGAAGCGGCATCAATCTCGTCTATCGGAGATTCAAACACCAGTTCGTCATGTACCTGAAGAAGCATTTTTGTTGTAAGCTTCTGCTCTTCAAGCTCTCTGGCAATTTTGATCATGGCAATTTTAACGATATCTGCAGCACTTCCCTGAACCGGTGCATTTACCGCATTTCTTTCTGCATGACCTCTTACCACGAAATTGTTGGAATTGATATCTTTCAGATGGCGTTTTCTTCCCAATATGGTTTCCACATACCCCAACTGGCGTGCTTTGCTCACCTGCTCTGCCATGTATTCCTTCAGTTTCGGATACGTTTCGAAATAAGCTTCGATCATCTGTTTGGCTTCTGTACGGGACAATCCGGTTTGTTCTGCCAAAGCAAAAGCTCCTTGTCCGTAGATAATTCCAAAGTTTACAGTTTTAGCCTGGCTTCTCTGGGTTTTGGATACCTCAGCCAAAGGAATTTTAAAGAGTTTTGCCGCTGTGGAAGCGTGGATATCTTCTCCATCCTGGAAGGCTTTGATCATATTATCTTCTCCTGAAATTTCAGCAATTAAACGAAGTTCAATCTGTGAATAATCGGCAGAAATAATCTTCTTTCCTTCTCCGGAAACAAAAGCTCCACGGATCTGCTGTCCTCTCACCGTTCGAATCGGAATATTCTGCAGGTTGGGGTTTACACTTGCCAAACGGCCTGTAGCTGCTGTAGTCTGTGAGAAGTTGGTGTGTACTCTGTTATCTTTTTTCTCAATCTGTGAAGGCAGAGCGTCTACATAGGTTGATTTTAATTTCTGGTACGTTCTGTATTCCAGGATGTGTTTGATGATTTCATGTTTTGAATTCAGTTTCTGAAGAACATCTTCTGATGTTGCATATTGCCCTGTTTTTGTTTTCTTCGCTTTTGGATCGAGCTGTAATTTTTCAAACAGAATCTCTCCCAGCTGCTTCGGTGAATTCATATTGAATTCTTCTCCAGAAAGTTCAAAAATCTTTGTTTCAAGCTGTTTCAGATCATTCTCAAGGTCAACACTTTCCTGCGCCAGCCATTTTTCATCAAGAGAAATTCCTGCAAGCTCCATTTTTGCCAGTACTTCCATCAGAGGCATTTCAATGTTAAAGAAAAGCTCTTCCAGGTTCTCCTTTTTCAGCTGTGGTGCGAATAGCTCATACAACTGGAAAGTTACATCTGCATCTTCTGCTGCATAATCTGTTTGTGTTCTCAGATCAGCATCTCTGAAATTCCCCTGTTTTTTTCCTTTTTTTCCGATGATGGTTTCAATGGATACCGGTTTATAGTTCAGGTATACTTCTGAAAGGTAATCCATCCCGTGTCTTCCGTCCGGGTTCAGGAGGTAGTGGGCAATCATGGTATCAAACATGGCGCCTTTCACGGTGATGTCGTATTGTTTTAAAACTTTGTAATCAAATTTAAGGTTGTGCGCTACTTTCAGCAGGTCTTCTTTTTCGAAAAACGGTCTGAAAATCTCCAGGGTCTGCAACACTTCTTCCTTGTTTTCAGAGAACGGAATATAGTAAGCAAGTCCTTTTTTATAAGAGAAGCTCATTCCTACCAGTTCTGCTTCAAGCTCGTTTAATGATGTCGTTTCCGTATCGAAACATACCACTTTCTGCTGCAGCAGATTGTCAACCAGTTTTTTCTGTGCTTTCGGGTTATTGATAAACTGATACAGATGATCATTATTCTCAATCGTAGACTTTGTAGAAGTTGCCTGATCCAGTTCCTCAAAATTGGCAAAAAGATCAAGCTGCATAACCTGTCCTTTTACTTCGGTTCCGGCCGGAGTCTGTTTAACTTCTACCTCGCTTACAACTACTGTTTCTACAGCAGCAGGAGCAAAAGCCCTGTAAAGGTTTTCGTATAGTCTTCTGAATTCTATTTCGTCAAAGACCTCTTTTACTTTTTCAAAATCCGGAGTTTCCAGGTCGTATTGTTCCTGATGGAATTCTACAGGAGCATCACAGATGATAGTGGCTAATTTTTTAGACATAATACCACGTTCTGCGGAAGCTTCTACTTTTTCTTTCAGTTTTCCTTTCAGTTTATCCGTATTGGCTAATAAATTTTCAATGCTGCCGAATTCTTTCAGGAATTTCATAGCAGTTTTCTCCCCTACTCCTTCCAATCCAGGAATATTATCTACAGCATCCCCCATCATGGCAAGGAAATCAATCACCTGCTTAGGATCATCAATCTCATATTTTGCCTTTACTTCTTCTACTCCTAAAATTTCAATGTCACCGCCTTTTAAACCTGGCTTATAAATTTTAATTTTATCCGTAACCAGCTGTGCAAAATCTTTATCCGGTGTCACCATGAAGGTGGTGTATCCTTCTTTTTCGGCTTTGCATGCAATAGTCCCAATAACATCATCGGCTTCATATCCTTCCACTCCAAGAATCGGGATGTGCATTGCTTCCAGAATTTTGTGGATATATGGAATCGCAATTTTGATTGCTTCGGGAGTTTCGCTTCTGTTGGCTTTATATTCTGAGAAATCATCAGTTCTTACACTGGCCTGTCCAACATCAAAAACTACAGCCAGGTGTGTTGGTTTTTCTCTTCTGATCAATTCGATGAGAGAATTGGTAAAACCGAAGATGGCAGAAGTATCCAGACCTTTGCTGGTGAGTCTCGGATTCCTGATTAATGCGTAATATCCTCTGAAAATCATCGCATAAGCATCGATGAGAAACAGCCTTTTATCTTGTGTTGCGTCCATATTTTGAATAATGAACAAATATAAGAAAATAGGAGTAAAAGTTGATAGTTTGAGGAAGGGTTTCGGGGTATCGGGATGTGAGGTTCGGGATGGGGTTAAAAAAACAAAACAGCATACCCGAAGGTACACTGTTCCTTTTTTTATTTAAGTTTATGGGATTATTTACCTGAAGAAGGCCATAGTCCTGCGTACTGAGAAGTACCGTAGTCGATGGTTTCAGCACTTACTACGAAGCTGATCAGCATACTGTTGCTGTCTACTGCATCGAAATCTACTTCGTGCTGGATTACGTATCCGTTCTCCCATTTTAAAGTGATCAGTGTTCCTTCTTCGTGAGATTTGTTGAAAGTGATCTCTCCTACTGTCGGCTTGTATTTACCGTTCAGTAAGCTTTCAAGGATGTCTGATTTTTCAGTAGCTTCTACTGTCACCTTGATTAATGCATTGGAAGGATCTGATGCTACACGTCCTGATACGTCTGTAGATCTTGATACACTGTAGTTCATTTTTAACAGTTTCTGTCCTTCTCCGTTGTTGAATTTTAAGATTCCTCTTGAGTTTCTTTCTGCCATGATTGTAAATTTTAATCGTTAGTAATAAATTGTAATTCAATAATTATATAACAAAGATAAAGCCCTTGGTTTTGAAAAAAAAGCAATTGAAAGGAAATCTGAAAAAGTGTCGTAATTGTACGATTTGATGTCGTAGTTCTACGATTTATTGTCGTAATTCTACGACATTAGATTTAAAAACAGAATATAAATACCTTATAACAAATATATTAAGGGCATAAACAGAAATTTATTATTACACCTTCAAGAGATATATTACTTTGATATGATTTTAAAAATTCTGATCCTGTTAAATAAAAAACAGAACAGCGTCTCTTGTCCGCTGTTCTGTACCAATTTTATTTTTACTAAGATGATGAATAGGCTTATTTACCTGCTGAAGGCCATAGTCCTGCGTACTGGGAAGTACCGTAGTCGATGGTTTCAGCACTTACCACGAAGCTGATCAGCATACTGTTGCTGTCAATAGCATCGAAGTCTACTTCGTGTTGGATTACGTATCCGTTCTCCCATTTCAAAGTGATCAGTGTTCCTTCTTCGTGAGATTTGTTGAAAGTAATCTCTCCTACGGTCGGCTTGTATTTACCGTTCAGTAAGCTTTCAAGGATGTCTGATTTTTCAGTAGCTTCTACTGTCACTTTGATCAATGCGTTGGAAGGATCTGATGCTACACGTCCTGAAACGTCTGTAGATCTTGATACGCTGTAGTTCATTTTTAACAGCTTCTGTCCTTCTCCGTTGTTGAATTTTAAGATTCCTCTTGAATTTCTTTCGGCCATGATTGTAAATTTTAATCGTTAATATTGTTATTCAGTGATTGTGTTAGCAAATATAGAAGCTCTTTACGGCTTAAAAAAAATTTTGAATATAAATGTGAAAAAGTGTCGTAATTCTACGATTTCTTGTCGTAATTCTACGACAATGGATTTATATATTAAATTAACACACTAGTTATAAACACGTTACATCAAAAACAGAAAATCTTTGAAATTAAAATATTTCATACGTCAAAGACAAAAAATCGTCCGGAATAATCATGTTATAAACACTGTCATTTTCCTTTAACTCTGTTTAAATCTTCCTGATAAAGATTTTCTCCGTAATTTTTTTTGAAATTCACGGATAGCTTATCTTTAGAACTTAAAGATTCATACTGTCTTATTCTAAGTTTTGCTTCTTCTATTGTGTCTTTCTTATATGGGAACGCTACATTATATTGATCAACCAGCTGTTTTTTAATTCCGAATAATTTTTGATAATAAGGAGAGTCTGGCAGATTACGGTCACTTTTCTGCTTTTCCTTATACTGAATATAATCTGCCATTGGGCAAAGGTCAGTTCCTTTTATTTTAGGCAATCCTCCTTTGGCCAGAAAGTATTCTGCCATATCCAGATCATCCCTGGCGGCACTTTCCATAATATTGCTTCCGTTATAAGAAACATTATTGATGTCAGCTCCATTCTGAAGTAAGTAATCAATCATTTTCTTTTCGGTACTTTCCTCACCTCCTAGGGTCATTGCATCAGATAACGGGGAATTCCCTACAGCCGGGTTAGGACTGGCTTTATATTTGAAAAGTAATTGCAGCATTTCGTAATTATTAAGTGCTACAGCATGATTCAAAGGAGACTCAAAACCTTCATGAGGTACTATGATATTGGGATCAGCTCCCAGCTCTAAAAGCTTTTCCATGGCTTTCAAATCTTCAATAATAGAAGCATACATCAGTAAGGTATACCCTGTGTTCTCCTGTAATTTATTGATATCAATATTTTTTTCCTTAATAATTTCTTCCATGCCTTTCAGATCTCCATCAAACATTTTCTGGGCAGCTGATAAACCGTCTCCTGTAAACATTCTTGAAGGAGGATATTGATTTCTATTTTCGTTTTTACGCGACCTAAGATTAAAATCTGAACAGGAAAAAAGTGTCATGATAGAAAGTATTATTAAAATAAATGGTTTCATATTATATATTATTAGCTACAACATCAGTATTTATAGTGGCCAGCATCGCCTGAAACGCATCATTATATGCGCTATGTCCGCTTCCAATGGTTTTGATCCCAAGCCCTTCATTATCATCAATGTACCCGAAGATTTCATTCTGTTCTCCAAGCGCTCTCGGAACACCTCCTGTAAGACCTCCGAAAATTGCAATTTTATTGAGCCCCGGAATTCTGGATAAAGCCAGTGTAGAGAGCAGACCTTCCCTGTTATTTTGCAGCCCGTTAAGAATATCATTACTTGTACTGTAATTGATAATGCTTGAAGTTGATTTTACGGCTCCTTTTTTATCGAGATAATCGAGTGTATTGCCATGTACTCCTCTTGCATTGAAGGTATATCCCGGAAGTCCTGTGTAATAGGAAGCCATGGCACTGTTTCCTCCTCCTAATGAGTGTCCGGTAAATTTCACTTTTCCTCCAGTCGCATTATCCATTTTTTCCGCAAGCATTCTCGTTTTTTCTATCTGAGGCGTTGCGAAACCAAGCGCCTGTCCTCCATCTTCGATGAACCAGTCATGATAAAACTGCATTCCTTTAGGTTCTGAACCTCTAAATGCCACAAAATAATCTCCTGTTTCTTTATTATAATATAAAGAGGAAAAGAAGCCGTTATCTTTATTGGTATTGAAATCTTTGCTGGTTAACACTCCCGGACCGAACAGCTTATCCAGCTCAGCCTGATCATCTGTATTGATTCGTGTGTACCCATCAATACTGGTATTCTTCCCATTATTATCCTCGTAAGAATCCTGGGCCATTCTACTGGCAATAGAGGCTTCCTGCAGCTGGGCAACAGGTAAATGAAAGGTGATTTTACCTCCTATGAAACAGTGTAGACTGGAATTTTGCAACAGAGGTTTTTTATTTTCAATTTTTACTTTTGGATGGGTATTTTGCCAGTCGCTTCCCTTGCATAGAAATGAACAGATATTGAGGCAGTCATCTATAAGGGCGCTTCCTGCCCAGGCTGCTGCCGCTAAAACAAAAAGCCCACCGGAGAAAGCTGCCGCTACTGCTACCCCTGCTAACGCTCCTGCCATCATCATTTCAGGACAGATAAAATTGTCTTTAAAACGGTCCTTTTCCGTGGCCATCAGCTTAGCTCCTTTTTTCAATTTTACGGAAGACTGGGAACTCACTCCAATTCCTATAAGTCTTCGGCCTTTACTACAAGTAAGCGGAGTATCCTGTGCGATATATAATTGACTCATAGTGATCGTATTAATTGTTATCTTTCACTTAATCTTATGTGGTACCTGCATACATAGATCATCTTTTTATTCAGTTCTTCTTTCACATGAAATATGACCTCTGACAGTACAGAATCTTCATTATAAAGATACTCTCCCTCAATGGCATACTTATATTCCAGAGCATTTCCGAGCGTTCTCTGATATTTATCTTTATAAATACTTTCAAAGCGGGACTGATTTCCTTTACTTTTTCCATCCAGTTTCACAGTGAAACCTCCTTCTTTATTTTTTAAAATTTTATACGAGGAACTATATTCAAGTTCTTCTCCAGGGAAAAGGGTTGACAAAGCTGTTCTTACAGGAATTTCATCTGTAAAACTTCCCCCGCTGAATGCCGGTAAAGGATAAAACATGATCTGATACAAAAAGTTTTGTCTGATATTACGATCTATATTGTTAAACTCTTTATCATAGATCTGAATAAATACCTTATAACTTTCTTTTACCAGCTCAAAAAAATGCAGATCCTTCTTTATCTCTTCCCACCTGCTTACAATTTCACTTTTATTGGTTACTTCGTGGATACTTTTATCCGTATTTAAAGATAATTCAACAACCTCAGTCGCTTTATTTATTTTTTCAAGAATTTCATAAAATGGCTGCATCTGCCCGTCTGCCTGAATATACCGCTGGGTAGAAGACTGTATGGTAATATGATTATATTCTCCCGGTATTACTATCCAGTCTTCTTCTATTTCCGTCTGGTTGGCTTTTCCCGTTCCTAAAGTAAGATAGGATTTTATATTGATATTATATTCTCTTTTTTTGTACCAGGCATATTTGAATCCTGCCAGCTGGTCATTTTTTTCAACTTTATTCGGTTCCAAAGTCATGTTTTAATACGTTTTAGAATATATTCTCGACATCAGTTGATATCAACAGTACTTCCGGTAATAAATATATCTCCTGTAGCATTCATTGAAGTGACTGCTTTACTGTGAATACTCAGGTTATCCTGTGTTACCAGTAATGCATTTTTTAATGAATTCAAATCCAGCATTCCTTCTTTTGCAGAGATAGTAATCCCTTCTTTAGTGATTGTGATACTGTTTTCACCAACTCTTAATTCAATTTTTGTTTTTCCTTCCAGAGCAATATTTCCGGCTGCGTCCATTGTAAGGACTGAATTGGCTGCCCCGCCTTCTTTTCCTCCGACATTAATAGAATTTGTACTGCCGGCGTTTACCGTATTATTATTTCCTACGTTAACTGTTTTATTGTTATTGGCATTAGTCTGGGCATTTCCTGCCCCGTCAAACTTCATATTAGCCCCGCCCTGATCCGTCAGAAATACAGAGCCTTCACCATCATTTAATTCTAATTTATTTCCACTTCTGCTGCTCAGGCTTTTGATATTGTTACCGGCTCCGCCACCGCCACCTATTCCCCCATGGAACATTCCTCCCATCACAAACGGACGGTCCGGATGCTGATGTACAAAATTGACAATAACCTGGTCTCCCACTTCCGGAACAGCCATAAATCCTCTGTTCTTATTTACTTTATCACTACTTCCTGCATCCGGGGTCATAACGCGGACAAATTCAGTAGTATCAGGTCCGCTTTGCCAATCAAACTGCACACGTACTCTTCCCTGATTTAAAGGATCTGTATTTGAAATTACTTTTCCAAACTGGGCTTCTGCTTTGGGCATCTGAAATTCGGGACGAGGAATAAATCCTGTATCTGCTGCAATTGCTTCAAATTTGCCATCATAATAGCCTCTGGCATCCACTTCGTGAGAAACTTCAATAATCATCAGTTTTGTAAAATAAGAGGTTTCATTACTCTCTGTTTTACGCATTTCGATATCTGCGATACATCCCGGATATAAGAAAGGAACTGTTGTAGTTCCCGAAGTAACGAAAACTTCTGCAGCTTTGCTTCCTGCGGTTCCCTTCTGGGAAGCATTGATATCCATAAAGGAAGATGCTTTAATGGGCGCCACTCTCAAAGAAGGAGTGGTAAAAGTTTTTTCTGATATTTCGTAAGCACGTCTTGCAATATCTGAAGTATGGTTAATTTTCGAACTACCAGCCGTCAGCTTCTCATTTTTACTGCTATTATAACCATAAAAAGTAGGACTTACATGCTGGGCTTTCATTTTGATGGCTATATCACTTACACTGCTTCCATAGGTAAGCCTGACAGGTTTCTCCTGTGGCGGCAGCTTTCCGAAGTGCAGAACTTCTCCATCATAATAAAACTGCTCTCCATAAGCTTCTGCCATTCTTGCAAGATAATTATAATGGGTTTCTTCATACTGTGAGCTATACGATATATTTCCATGCTGGGCATCTACTCTGAAATCAAATTTATGCTGTCCCAGCCCTTCTTTAATTACCTGATCAGCAATACTGTTCAAACTTACAGGCTGGCTTCCTCCAAAGCTCTGAATATGAGGGGCTGCATCCAAAAGTACAGTTGGGCTGTAGCCTTTGATGATAATATTTCCAAGACTTCCTTTCTCCTGGCTGAAGCCTACTTCTGTAACCACTCCTACAAAATTACGTTCGGCTCCTTTCTCAATATCTTTATATTTGAAAACAACTGTGATTCTTTTTCCTAAAAATTTCTGAGCTTCTTCCAGATTGTGATTTTCCGGTTTACCCAAAGTGTCATGGGCCAGCATCAGACTGAACTCATGGTGCCTGGTAGCACTCTGTATCAGCTTAAAATGCTTGAAATGATTAATAATCTCACCTTCTATGATTACATCAAGCTTAATAACCCGGTTGATTCCTGCTATATAGCTCTGAGAAATTGCTTCTGCATTATGTATTTTTGAAGTAGGCTGTTTGGCCCATACTTTTGTCTCAACAACGGAAGGGTCGTTAGAAACCAGCGTTTGATTCAGAAACTTTCCTGTTTCCTGTGCTGAATTTAAATGCTGTGCCGCTTCTGCTGTCTTTTTTATTTTATTCCCTGCCTGGTTTACCTTTTCATCTGCTTTCGTAACCGCATTTTCCTGCGCAGTTTTTTTTATTGTCTCTGTATCCTGGCTGATAGATTGCTGAGAATTCTTTACTGTAATTTTATCATCTTGAAACATAGTGTTACGTGTTTTTAAGTTAATAAATGTTGAATTGATGCTGTAGGTATCATTACAGGCTTTGTAAATTCCAGATATTGGTTTCTCTAAATGATACTTATCTGAAACTTATTGTAAAGCAGAAAACAGAACAGCAAACTTTTACAAGGGCTGTTCTGTACCAATTTTATTTTTACTAAGATGATGAATAGGCTTATTTACCTGCTGAAGGCCATAGTCCTGCGTACTGGGAAGTACCGTAGTCGATGGTTTCAGCGCTGATTACGAAGCTGATCAGCATGCTGTTGCTGTCGATGGCGTCGAAGTCTACTTCGTGCTGGATTACGTATCCGTTCTCCCATTTCAAAGTGATTAGTGTTCCTTCTTCGTGAGATTTGTTGAAAGTAATTTCTCCTACGGTCGGCTTGTATTTACCGTTCAGTAAGCTTTCAAGGATGTCTGATTTTTCAGTAGCTTCTACTGTAACTTTGATCAAAGCGTTGGAAGGATCTGATGCTACACGTCCTGAAACGTCTGTAGATCTTGATACGCTGTAGTTCATTTTTAACAGCTTCTGTCCTTCTCCGTTGTTGAATTTTAAGATTCCTCTTGAATTTCTTTCGGCCATGATTGTAAATTTTAATCGTTAATATTTTGTGATTCGGTGATTGTGTTAGCAAATATAGAGGCTCTTTTCCGCTAAACAAAACTTTTCAATATAAATCTCAAAAAGTGTAGTAATTCTACGATTTCTTGTCGTAATTCTACGACATTGGATTTAAAAAACCTACCACAAACCTTATTAACACAGGATTTTAACTCATTAAAAACAACCATGAAAAATCAATAATTTTCCACATCATTGAGAAATATTAAGATTTTATTAGTAAAAAATCGGTCTGTTTTTAACAGATTGTACAATAAAAAAAGCAATCAGTTTGGCTGATTGCTTTTTTATATCGTTGATATATTTTACTGCTGAATTTTTCCTCCTTCTTTTAGGGAGCGAACCAATATTTTATTTTTCCTTAGCAGAAAGTCCGGCATCAGATCCATCGGAAGATAGAAGGGGCTTTCTCCTTTTTTCTGAAGCTCTTCCATAATTCCGGGATTCCAGGCAAGAATTTTATCTACTTCTACATTCAATTCAGCGGCAACAATGTTCAGGTTGAAACCTGCATTGATCTCTGTTTCCGAAAGCGCTGCAGCAGTCTCTTTCCGGTCTCCCTGAAAGAAAATCTTGTTGATTCTTGCAGAGTTATAATTATTCAGTACACTCTGAAGTTCTCCTGTTGCATAGCATGCATTAAGATATTTCTTTACATGATTAATGGTTTCCCCCGGAAGGTATTTATAAAATTCATGGTATTGGGTAGAACCTGCAGCTTCCATCGCTTTGGCAATATTCCCTTCTCCGCAGTTGTAAGCAGCGACTACTGTTACCCAGTTATTGTACTTTTTATAAAGATTACTCAGTGAAATAGCAGCTGTTTTGGTACTTTTATAAATATCGGTACGTCCCTGCTCGGTAAGTCCGTATTGGTTGGCATGGGCTGTCATAAACTGCCAGATCCCTACTGCTCCGGCTCCTGAGGTAATATTTCTGTCAAAATGGGATTCAATCAGGGCCAGGTTTCTCAAATGTTTGGGAAGACCTTTTTGAAGGAGTAACTGTTCAATAAATTCTACAAGATCTTTATTGGCATTAATGATACCCTTATACTTCTTCACACTGCTTTCCGAGGTGTCGGAAGCAGCAAGAAACTGTCCGTTGATCATAATCACGGATCCTAATAATAGAAAACCTGTAAAGATATTTCTGACAATTGTTTTCATTTTAATTTTATTTATAAGCAAAAGGGTAAAAGCTGGCTGCAAATACCCTTTGCTTTATACTTAATCTACTTTCCAGCTTAGTTTTTCTTCGTCTTTATTCCAGTCTACATGAATCGTCTGGCCGGATTTTACTTCTTCTCTCACAATCATTTTAGAGATCGGTCTTGCAAGCTGTGCACGGATGACTCCAGAGATCTGTCTTGCTCCATATTTACTGCTGAATCCTCCTAATGCAAGATTTTTAACCGCTTCATCAGTAATTTTTAAAGCAATTCCCAATCTTGTTAATGAAGTATGAAGTGACTTCAGCTGAATGTTAAAGATTCTTTCTGCAATAGATTCCGTGATCGGTGCAAAAGGAATGATCTCCGTAATTCTTGCCAGGAACTCAGGTCTGAATCGTCCGGAGTTTGACATAATCTGCATCAGTGAAGATGATTCCGGAATTTTTCCTTCTTCGAACTGTTTTACAATTTCTTCACTTCCGATATTGGAGGTAAACAGGATCAGTGCATTGCTGAAATCTCCTTCCTTACCTAATTTATCATGAACTTTTCCTTCATCCATAATCTGAAGGAATACATCAAAAACGGAATGGTGAGCTTTTTCAATTTCGTCAAATAACACAACCGTATAAGGCTGTTGCCTGATTTTGTTTACCAGCATACCACCCTCTTCGTATCCTACGTATCCCGGAGGCGCTCCATATAGCAAAGCTGCGGAATGTTCTTCTTTAAATTCTGACATATCAAAGCGTACCATGGCTTTCTCGTCATTGAAAAGTAATTCTGCCATTGATTTTGCCAGTTCTGTTTTACCGGTTCCGGTAGGTCCCAGAAGGAAGAAGGATCCTATAGGCTGTCCCGGTTTGTTCAATCCGCTTCGGTTTTCAACAATAGCGTCGGAAAGGATTTTCAATGCATGGTCCTGTCCTACGACTCTGTTCAACAGAAGAGATTCCATATTCAGGAGTTTTTCTTTTTCCTGAGCCTGGATTTTTCCGATCGGAATATTAGTTTTGGCGGCCATTACAGCAGCAAGCTCCAGTCTGTCTACTTTTTCTCTTTTTTTGGCGGCATGCTGTAAAAGTTCTGCGTAAGTATCTTCAATAATCTTCTGGATCTGATCTACGGGCATAGAGTTGTCAATCGAGGGCTGCTCACTCAGTGATCCCCAGAGAATCGGACTTATTTTGTCTCTCAGCAGGTTGTAAGTCCATATCAGTTCATCCGCTTTATCTTTGCTGTCGGCATATTCTTCTGTTAAAATCGCATCATAACTTTCTTTCCAGCTTTCAAGTTCTTTTTCGGAAAGTTCATCAAGCATTTTGATGGCTGCCATTGTTCTGTCTAATAAGTCAATAGCGGCATCCGGTAATTTTTTACCTTTGGCATATCTTTTTGCCAGACGTACACATTCGGGAAGGGCAGTTTTTTCCACTTCAATACCATGGTGTTTTTTGTAGCCTTCCAATAGGACATCAATCATTTTGACACAGGTCTTCTCATCCGGTTCAAGAACGGTTAACACTTCAAAACGACGGTTGAAAGCCTGTTCCGGCTCTATAATTTTTCTGTATTCTTCCTGCGTTGTAGCTCCGATTACGGTAATTTCACCTCTTGCAAGTTCAGGCTTAAGGAGATTGGCAACGTTTCCGATGCTTCCTTTCGGATCTAAAAGGGTGTGGATTTCATCAATAAAGAGAATGGCTTTTTCAATTTTCTTACATTCATTGATTACTTTTTTCAGGCGGTCTTCAATTTCACCTTTATAAGAAGTTCCCGCCAGTAATGCTCCGGTGTCCAGTTCTAAAAGGGTACCGTTTTTAAGCATTTCAGGAACATTTCCTTTAATAATTTCTGTAGCAAAACCTTCTACCAAAGCTGTTTTTCCTACTCCCGGCTCCCCGATGATGATCACATTCGGTTTGCTTCTTCGGCAAAGGATTTCCACCAGCATTCTGAGTTCTTTGTCCCTGCCGATGATATTTTCTATTTCTCCTTTTCTCGCCTGCGCTGTTCTGTCTACACAATAGCTTTTAATGGAAGGAAAGGAAGAGTCTGAATAATCTGCTGAACCATTTGAAAATAATGATGAAAAATCTCCATCTTCTGAAACAGTAAATGGAGTATCTTTTCTATACAGATTGAAGATCTCATGTTCTCTCAACGGAAGTGATTTTAACTGCTGAAGAGAAAATACAACCTGTGGTTTTACAATGGCTGTAAGGATGCAGATAGGAGTAATCTCATCCAGTCCAAGCTTTAAACGGATATCATCAGCTTCTTCAATAAGGGTATCCACTGCATCATCCTGTCCTACTTCATCGGGAAGATGGCTGGTTTTCGGATATTCTTCGATACGGACATCTGCCCATTCATAGAAATAACCCGGATCTTTATCTATACTTTTCAGGAATTCATTAAGGCCGATATCTTTATGCATTAAAGCCTGCAGGATATGCGGGCCTCCATAAGTTCCATTATAGTTTTCCTTCGCTATCGACTGAGCAATGTGAAATAGTTGCTTTACTGTTTCGTTGGTTACTAGTACTCCCATTTATAATTTTCTTATATTAATATATTTGCGTTCTGTTTATTATGCAGATTTGATGATTTTTATCTTTATTTTTCATTCCTTTTACCAAGACATAAAAAATCGTTCTTTTGTAATGCTAAAATTAATTATTTTATTCTAAATGATATAAAGATAGTTAATTCTTCAATTAGAGAAGTAACAACGGTGTTTTTTGTTTTTAATCGTAGTTCTGATGGTGATATATTGTAGTAAATTACTTTTCTGAATCACTTTCCTGTTAAAATAGAAAAAAGATTAGCCTTTTAAAGCATTTTATTATTAATTGCTTACAAGCGAACCACTTTTTTCTCCAGCTCTTCACCTGTTTTACCACCCAGAATGATTTCTTCTATTTTGTCGCCTGCAATTTGATGAGAAATTCTCCATACTTTTTTGCCTTCAAAATCCTGTTTTAATACTCTAGCTTGGTAACCAGAATCATGGTAGCCTTTAGGTAGATCAATTTTATTCTTTTCACAGTATGCAATAATATCTGCAGGTTTGAAGTCATAGCCTTCATCCATGTTTTCCTCTTTAAGGAGTTTGCCAGATTCGTCAAAATGATACCAAATACCAACTACTGAGCCTTCATTGAACAAACATCCTTTTTTCTCAATATTACCATTACCATAGAAAAATTTAGTAACCTTATAAAACAAATTATCATTATAAATTATTTCTCTGTAACCTGGTGATTGAAAATCCTGAATATAAGTATTGCTATCCTCCCGCACTTTCAAGTAACCTCTTATTGATTTCTTTTGGAAATTTTCAATATCAAATTTTTCATACTTATTATCAACACTTGGTATCATATATTTATCTATTTTTTGAGATTGGCATTGTATAAATATACTCAACCACATTAACACTATTATTTTATTCATAATATTCTTTTTGTAGATTGATTGTTTTTTCATTACCAATAATACAGTGTGATATGCTAATGACATTCAAAATGTAATTCCCACTATTGGTTCATAACTTAAATCAATTGTTTATAAATTCTGACTCTCTTCTTGAAATTACTTTACCGGAAATACCATCCAAAATTATATTTTCAACACGATTCGACTTCTTTAACCATTCTATTTCCCAAATAGGTTTTTCATTTTCTATTCTTCTTGAAATTATAGTATGAAAACCTGTACTTTGTAATACCGGACCTTTTGTAATGGGAATAGCTTCTTTTTCACAGAATTTTAAAATATCTTCAAATGTATATTTGTAAGGCTTATCATAATCAATCTCTTTAATCAGCTTTCCATTTTCATCAAAACCATACCAAATTCCTTTTTGAAAAGGAGCTCCCCAAGGAACATTAAACATGATACCTTTATCTTTTATATTTCCACTGGTGTAATAAGATTTAGATATCATAAAATAGGAATCTTTATATGATTCGGTATAATATTTACCAGAGTTTGCCATACTCATTTCAATATAGTTTCCATTGGGCAGAAACTCTCTTACAACATCAGTTTCTTTTTTTGTTGATTTACTAAATTTATCTATATCAAACTTTTCAAATTTGTTACTAATTTTAGGGATCATTGTCTTTTGTAATTCTTGAGATTGAAATTGAGTAAAAAGACCCAACCCAACTAATATTATTATTTTATTCACAATATTTTTTATAGGTTATTGTTTTTTTACATTGGGAAAAATAAAAGTATAACAGTAAAAAAAAACTTTTAATTTCATAATTTAAAAGCTACTTAACTTCATCAAAAAAAAGATGGTTATACTTTTCTATCGTTTTATCATCTGAAATATTATTAGCTTTATAAAAATCGTTTTTTGGCATCAATGTTTTCATAAATCCATGATGCTTAACCACATCTGATTCTCTTCCGATATAAATAACATTTATACTATTATTTTCTTCATTCAAATAAATATGATTAATATGATCATTTGCATTTCTCATTACATTTTCAAATTTCAATATATTAACTAATGAATCTTTATAAGAAACATAAAGTTCATAGGTAGCACCTGCTTCCGTTTCTGCATTTATGTCATATTCTTTTCCTAAAAACAATAATGTATTTTCAGTTTTTGCTCCTCTATCATCTATCTTTATGATATTAATTTTAGTATTCTTCAATATATCTTCTTTTCCAAATACTTTAAATGTTTGTTCATTCATTTTTGTACAAGCTACAGTAGTTATTAATAATAATTGTAAGAAAACCTTAACGATGGTTGTTGAAAATCCCTTGATGTGTTGATTTAATAAGTTTTCCATTTTTATAGCAATTCATATTGTTAACTTTTAAATATCTTACCATACCAGCCGTTCTTTTTTCATCAAGGCTTCTTGCTAAATTAAATGCTCTAGTAATCTGTTCATAAAAGTATTAGCAATTATGGGTTATAAAAAGGTACTGTATTCTTTTGAAGCTCTTTTCCTGTTTTACCATCCAGAATGACTTCTTCTATTTTGTCGCCAGCAATTTGATGAGAAATCCGCCATACTTTTTTGCCTTCCAAATCTCGTTTTAGTACTCTTGTCTGATAACCTGAATCATGATAGCCTTTTGGGAGATTAATTTTATTTTTTTCGCAGTATGAAATAACATTTTCAGGTTTAAAATCGTAACCTTCATCCGTGTTTTCCTTCTTCACAAGTTTACCAGATTCATCATAGTAAAACCATATGCCTATTTCAGTACCATTATTGAACGTAATTCCTTTTTCCTTAATTTTCCCAGTCGGGTAATATAGGACGGTATGACAAAAAATATCATCTTTCTTGTATACCTGTTTTATAAATCCATATGATTGTTTATCCTCTAAGACAGTAGCATTATTAGACTTTAAAATCAAGGTTCCTCTTACAGAATTTTTTTGAAAATTTTCAATATCAAATTTTTCATACTTATTGTCAACAATTGGTATCATATACTTATCTATTTTTTGAGACTGGCATTGTATAAATATACTCAACCACATTAACATTATTATTTTATTCATAACTATCTATTTTATAGATGAATTGGCTTTTTTCCATTGCCAGTAATATAATGAACATCGCTTATTATCATTTCCTCCATGATGCGAATAGTCCAGTAAATTATCTGTCTTTTTATATTCATAAGTATATAACGCATGAGAAGACGCTTCTTTATTGGAAAATGTATGGGCTAAATTCATAGAATGAAGAAACTCATGGGCTGCAGTCTGATCATTTTTGCTTTTAAATACCACTACATAATCCGCTCCATAATTTGAATAGCCAGAGACATGTCCTCCTCCTGCATTGTAACCATGTTCTGCAAAATAAAAAGCTTTGAAATGCTTAGTATATTTCTTGGGATAGACTTTTTCCAATTGAACTTTCAAATAATCCTGCAATTCTTTTCCACTGCTCTTTTTATCAGAATCTACTTCTCCATTGGTTACAAAATCAACAAAATTTTTGTCTGTCGTTAAATCTAATTCAACAATATCAGAGTCATTAGATAACTTGATATATGCTTGCTCGAGATACTGATTAATCCTATTTTTCTCATCATTTATTGAGGGCTTTTCTTCTTTTTTTGAAGATATAGCGGGAGTTTTTATTTCCACAAATACAACATCTTTTTTCTTTTGTTTAGTATTATCATTTGCCCAGACATTTAGTTTTCCTACAATAGCCTCAATGGTTTTCCCATCTTCAGTTTTAAAAGCTTTTAACTCTATAGTTTGGTTACTTGTAAACTCCTTTATGCATTTGATTGTCACTTCATAATCATTCAAAGATATTTTCTTTTTCCCTTTTATCTCTATTTTATTTGGAGTAAAAGTAAAATAATCAGACTTTGTAAATTCCAAATAATCAGCCTCCTGTTGAATTTCTGCAAAAAAAGTGATCTTAACTTCTTTATCTTTTATAATGGACAACCATGGTATAAAATATTCTTCCGGAATATCTTTTCCAGTATTTTTATCTTTTTTCGTTTTCCATAAAATAGAGAAAGGATTATATTCTTTTTTAAGGTTATTAAACATTGTTTCATCAATCTTAAAATATCCCTTATATTTATTACCATCTTTTACTTTCGTAGTAAATTTAGCATCCTCATACTGATAAGCTATAATATCACTAAACTTTTGATCATTAAAAAGACTGGTATCACCTATTCTCATCCAATCAAACCCAAATTCTCCTTTCCACCCCTTATTAGGTCTGAACTGAACAATAAGTTGAATGGGCTGAGGAGCTAATGGAGGAGATTGTGGCGTATTATGACTCACTCCTTTATCATTACCCTTTTCAGAAATCCATTTCATGGCACGTGAAATAATACTCTCCTGAGAATACATATTATGATTTTCATGAGAGATTTTGTTGTAGGTGCCTTTTACAATTCTCGTTCTGCTCATAATTAATAGGCTTTAGATCTTTCTCCGCTGTTGTTTTGTACTTCTTGCTGGGCGTGTTTATTGATGGAAGCATTGGAGGTAATGTTAATTTCTTTTTCAGAAATTTCATTTCTTTCCTTCTTTGTTTCGCTGTATACATCTCCTTCAATAATTTCAGTAAGTTTACCCGTAATGAATGTACTTACATTTCCTATAACCGAAGTAAGTTTCATAGCGCCTACAGTCTCAGTATTATTTAATCCGATACTATCAGACTTATTCATTCCCACCGTCGTCGTCATATTCTCTCCTACATTAATATTCATATTCTTACAGTTCAGGGTCATGGTTTCCGGTGCCGTGATATTGATATTACTGCCCGTCGTATCCAGATGGATCTCATTGCCGCTTTTGTCTGTAATAATGATACTTTCATCTTCTGTGAAAACGATTCTGTGGCCGCTTCTTGTCTGAATAGATTTCACACGGTTGTCAGCTCCTCCACCAAGGCCTACTCCGCCATGAAACATTCCTCCCATTACAAATGGTCTGTCCGGATGACTGTGTACGAAATTAACCATCACCTGATCGCCTACCTCGGGAATAGCTACATAACCACGATTTTGAGTGATCTGATCGGTTCCTCCTGCATCGGGGCTCATTACTCTTACAAAGTGAGTGGTATCATTCATCTGCCAGTCGAATCTTACCTGAACTCTTCCCTGTCCTTCCGGATCAGTATTGGAAATTACCGTTGCAATCTGTGGCTGAGCAGCCGGTACCGTAAATTCCGGTTTGGGCAGAAAACCCGTGTCTGCTGCAATGGATTCGAAAGTTCCTGTGTAATGTCCGATCGTATCAATTTCATGAACGGCTTCTGTCACCATAACCTTCGTAAAATAAGATGTTTCACTGCTGTCCGGTTTTCTCATATGAATATCAGCAATACATCCGGGATGCAAAAAAGGAACGGTTGTAGATCCGGAAACCGAAAATACATTAACCGCTTCACTTCCTGACGCGCTTCTTTGAGAATGCTCCACATCCAGGTGTGTTGTTGCTTTAATAGGTGCAACCTGCAGTGCCGGAGTTTTATATATTTTATTGTTATGGCTATATGCTGTACGGGCCAGATCACTTAAATGGTCAACCGGAGTTTCCCCGGAAGTCAGTTTTTCATGTTTACTGCTGTTATAGCCATAATACTGAGGTTTTGTATGAACCGCTTTTAGTTCTACCCTGATATGATCCGCATTGCTCCCATATAATAATTTTATAGGTTTATTTTGTGGAGGAAGCTTTCCAAAATGCAAAACTTCGCCATCATAGTAAAATTGTTCTCCATAAGCTTCTGCCATTCTCGACAGATAATTATAATGGGTTTCGTTATACTGGCTGCTGTAAATGATCTGGGAATAATCATTGGTATCGACTCTTATATCAAACCGTTCTTTATCTATTCCCTGCTGTATTACTTCTTTGGCTATGATTCCCATATTAACGGGCTGGCTGCCGCCAAAGCTCTGGATATGCGGAGCACCGTCCAGCAGAATTGTCGGGCTGTATCCGGAAAGCACAATATTTCCCAGACTCATTTTTTCCTGACTGAATCCTACTTTGGTAATAACCCCAACAAAATTCCTTTCCGGACTTTTCTCAATATCTTTGTAGGAAATAACAGCTGTAAGACGTTTTCCCAGAAATTTATTGGCTTCCTCAAGGGTATGGCTCTGCCAGTCTCCCAAAGCATCGTGAGCAAGAATAAGGTTGAATTCGTGATGGTGACCCGCCTTCTGTTTAAGAGTGAAATGCTTATAGTACTTAATAATTTTACCTTCTACAACCAGTGATAATTTGACCAGCCGGTTGATCCCTGCGTGATGATTCGCGGATATCCCGTCTGCATTCTGAGATGGGCGGAAAGAAGATCCTTTGGTCTTTGATTCGGTTTTCATATGCTTTGTGTTTGTGTTTGGTATTAAAGATAACAAAATTTATGTAACAGACACTATATAAATATGTTATAAAATAAAATTCTCAGGTTATAATTTTTCTTTCAGGCAAAAAAAGACCGTCTTAAATAGGGACAGTCTTTCTTCTTATGAATGTTGATAATGTGTGTCAGTATTTAGCTGGATGGCCATAGCCCAGCGTATTGAGAAGTACCATAGTCTATTGTTTCAGCACTGATTACGAAGCTGATCAGCATACTGTTGCTGTCGATAGCATCGAAATCTACCTGATGCTGGATTACATATCCGTTCTGCCATTTCAGTGTAATCAATGTACCTTCTTCATGAGATTTGTTAAAAGTAATCTCTCCTACAGTCGGCTTATATTTACCGTTCAGCAAACTTTCAAGGATATCTGATTTTTCAGTAGCTTCTACTGTAACCTTGATTAATGCGTTGGAAGGATCTGATGCTACACGTCCTGAAACATCTGTAGATCTGGAAACGCTGTAATTCATTTTTAACAGCTTTTGCCCTTCTCCATTATTGAATTTTAAGATTCCTCTTGAATTTCTTTCAGCCATGATTAGTAAATTTAATCGTTAGTAATATTTTGTGATTTGGTGATTGTGTTAGCAAATATAGAGGCTCTTTTCCGCTAAAAAAAACTTTTCCCTATAAATCTGAGATTTTGTAGTAGTTCTACGATTTCTTGTCGTAATTCTACGACAATGGATTTATCAACCTTACGATAACAACCATAAATACAACGTTTTAAATTATTTCTCTTTTTTTAGATAAAAAATAATTTTACACATCAAAGAGAAATAATGAAGGTTCAAAGTTTAAAAATTTAAGATTTAAGGTTTGTTGATCTGTTTTTATACTACAAAAAAAAGCAGAAGTATGTACTCCTGCTTTTGATATAACAAAAAAATGTTTTTAATGCTTTGTGTATTCCGGTTGTTCTGTTGGAATTCTGGATGGTGTAAAATACTCATTAAGCCAGTAGAAAGTCTGCCCATTCTGCTGAATTTTTACAGCAGGGTTGTTTCTGTTGGCAAGCATTCTGTCCGCTAAGTTTTTATAGTGCTGGAAATAATTTTTTACCGTTTCACTAGGAACGACTTTTGATTTTTTCCAGCCTTTCAGCTTATATTTAGCCATCAATTCTTCTTCAGAAAGATCAAATCCGGTACTCATTCCGATCGCATAAGACATTGGCAGCTCATAAAGTGCTCCTTTATCCAAGAATTTTATCGTAGGATTGTACTTCTTCAGTAATTTAACATACTCTTTAATGGCTCTTCCCTGATTAAAATCTGCACGGTCTGCCTGAGTATTTCTGTATACTTCCGTGTAGAAAGCTTTTAAGTTATCATATTCCGATTCAGAAATAAGGATTCCCTTTTCTATTGCCGGAGTAAAATCTTTCAGATCTTTTGGAATATATCCTTTTACAAGGAATGGGCTTCCATAGTTGATCAGCTGTGCGGCAATTCCTGCAGAAACCGGATTGGTAAGTCCCGGATACAGGTATTTATATTTTAAATCCACATCTGTTCTACCTGCTCCTACGGATGAATGGAAGTATTCATTAAGAGATTTATCAATAGTCTGATTATCCAGAGTAACCTGTGCAATAAGGCTGTCAACAGATTTTTTCAGGAATCCCGGAGTCGTAATGTCTCCTTTCTTAGGGAAAATAACGAATCCCTGAGACATACTCTGTTTAGGGTAAGCTAAAGAGAAGAATCCTGTATCTCCTTCCACAAGGCTGAAATTATTCTTGGTAAGCACATCATTTTGGTTGATGATCTTTTGTTTTTTAAGTTCAGCAATATTTTTGGCTGTATTGGTAACCACATTTTCCGCCATCAATACAAAATCATTGTAGGTATCTGATGATCTTGCACTGGTCTGGAACATGATCAGTCTTGCCTGAGCCTGCGTAAGAGAACTGATTACACTGTACATATTTCCGCTTTGGTTGGCAGAAGTTCCTACAGTAACAACGATATTGGTTTCATCAGGAACGTTTGAAAGAAGGTTTCCTGCTGCCGTAAGAGCCTCTCCTACCGGCTGATAACCGCTATTGCTGGCACAGTTCATTTCATTCGTTTTCTGATCAATAAATGATGAAATCTTACTGTAATCTGTGCTTAAGCTGGATACAGAAACATTATCTCCGCAAGGATTGTTCTTGTATAAAACCGCTCCATATTTAACATTGCTAAAATAGGAAGGCTTTTCAAACCTAAGCTGAAGATCCTGTAACAATGATTTTACAATAGGTGCATAAGGCGCATTACCGGCACTTACATCCAATGCAAAAACAATATTAATGTTTTTATCTTTTTCCGTGATCTCTCTGTAACGGTCGAAATAAATCGGTTCACCCAGTACATTGGATACGAAATTCTTACTGTAATCTAAAATATTGGTGAAATATTTTGTCTTGGTATCAGGTGTTGGAGCTTCTTCTAAAGGAAGATTTACTGGGAAGATATTTTCCAGCTGTGTTCTCTTATTCACATCGGTAAGAAGAATAGCTGTTTTGTTGGACGCATCTGATGCTGATCCACCCGGATGTCCTTCATGAATTCCCAGCGTTGTATCGGTAATTCCTGTTGTATTTTTAAGTCTGATAGCGGAACGTTCTCCCCAGGTGGAGATTACATTGGAGCTTACCCAGCCGTAAAGTCCTTTATTGATACTGTCCATATCAACAGATGGTTTTTTACCTACCAGAAAACGTTTATTATTTTCGGCCATTTTGTACACATATACAATTTGTCCGTTAGGAATTTTTACATTGGCTGTTTCAATAAGGCTTGGTGAGTTGAACACCATAATAGAGTCGTTTTTATAGTATCTTTCAGCATTTCTGATGACTTCGCTGTTATTAGGTACTACTGCCACTCTTACAGGATAACCTGTCTTTTCACTTTTTAAAGCGTTATTCCAGAGAAGGAGATCAGACTCCTGAATCCAGCCATATGTTTTGATCGATTTTGACGAAACTTTCTTCATTAAAGCATCCGGAACATATTCCGCTACTTTTACCATTCCGTCTCTATGTTTTAAAACCATTAAAGGTTCAAGGAATTTTACTTCTTTGTAAGACTTCTCATCATCTTTATCCAGATAAGCCGTATTTCTTGACCGGTCTGAAATAACGATCCATGGCACTGACTTTTTCGGATATCCGTTAACGACAGGGGATGCATCCACCTGCCCATACTGTGAAGGCTCCGGGGTTTTCTTTGACGGCAGTTTTACCTGACAACTCGTCAATAATACTGTTAACCCTATATAATATGCTGCTAGAGGAAATTTATTTTTCATCCTATTTAATCTTTTTATGATTGGTACATCCGTAAGACCGGATGAAATTATTTGCTTTGATTAATATCTACTTTAGTTACACAGTTCTGTGTGTCGTCCAGGTTTACTTTTACCGTCTGAATCACTGTATTCTTGTCAAACTGAAGGCCTGCACAATACATGTAGAAGTTATTCACTTTGCTGTCATTTACTTTTACCACTGTATTTTCATTGTTACACAGATAGGTTTTCAGCAGGTAATTGTAGTGCATATTGAAACTGTTTCCGTTGGCAATCTGCTGCAGGTGATATTTAAAATCATTATCTACTTTGGCATAAGAGTCTTCCACTGAAACTTCATCTTCAGCAAGAGCATCATAAGCAGGAAGAATTTTAATACGGTGATAAATAGGATCCTGGCTTTGTTCTGTGTAAAGAGTCACCAGATACTCTCCAGGTTTTTTATAGGAATAGATGGTAAATTTGTCCTTAGCATCTGTATTTCCGGACTCACCGAATTTCCATGCAAACTGTTTTGCATCAGAAATAGCACGGAAGGTCACGTTTTCATTTTGCATTGCCTGACTTACGGCTTCGATCGTTGTTTTTGCCGTTGCAGTATCTTTTGGTTTCTGAACGCTTCTTGCGCTTACCATTACAGGGAAAGATTTCGTGTACTTGTTGTCGACGATCAAAATCACCTGATAATATCCCGGTTTATTATAGAAGTGAATACCACTGTTTTTATCTGAAGTTGTCCCATCTCCGAAATTCCATCTCTTGGTTTTGGCAAACTGGGTTTTATCTTCGAATAAAAGCGTGTCTCCTACCGCCAGTGAAGACGGATAAACCACCCCAACAATATCATCTGCTGAATGTATTACCTTTTTCTGCAGCCACAGAGCAACCAATGCTGCGATCAGCAAAGTTGCAATAACACCGATAATAATGTTTTTCTTGTTCTTTTGAAAATAATTCATAGTTAGTAATTGTGATGTGTTTTATGTATGTTCCTAGTATTTATTTGCTTACTGCATTCTTGCTTTCAGATCCTGCTCGCGCTGATAAAGCTTATTCTGCTTATCTTTAAATCCGATTCTGCATTCATCCACCTGTTTCTGGAAAATTTTAATGTCTTCAGAAGTTGTTGAAATGACTTTTTTGTCATCAAAATACATTTTATAGAATTTCGCGATCTGCGGATAGGCATCTTTACGGATATCCACAACATCGGTACTGTTGAAATAGCTGTTAAGGTCGTTAACACCCAGCTGGATATTGTTTTCGATAAAAGGCTGGGGTCCGTCATCAGTAAGCTTGGTGATCATGGTGTAGGTACTGTCCATGATGGGAAGAACAACTTTCTGGTGTTGTTCAAATTCGGCTTTCTGCTCAAGATTCTGAATGCCTCTTACATCTTCATCAGAAAAAGGGGATTCAAATCCTTTCAGAAAGATCACTCCCAAAAATAACATGGCAGTCACCAGCATCAGTATTAAATAAAAAAACTGATAATGCCTTTCTTTCTTCGATAATGTGATTTGTCCTTGCATATCTTTTCTTTTTATCTTCTTCTTCTACTTCCTGTGAAATTTCTCGTAGGGTCTTTCCGAAGTTCGTTGTTGGTTACTTTAATCTTGCCCATGCATTCATCAAGATCCCGTAAAACGGTTTTTTTCTGATACTCTACTTCGATGATCTTTGCTTTTAAAGTCATCATCGGTACAATCTGCTTCATCAGTACGGCATAATGTTTAAAGCTCTGCACACTGTCTTTACCCATAATATTTTTGGCATCTCTTACATTATCCATAATACTGGTTCTCAGAAATACCTCATTCTCCACCTTATTGATGCTAAGCTGGTTCATTTTGTCGTAAATATCATCAATGTGATCCTTAAGCACGTCGCTTCGAAGCATCAGTTCTTTATACGCTTCAGCTTCACGGCTAATTCCTTCCCGCTGTATATCATAACTCTTAAAAAAGAGAAATAAGCAAGCAAAAGATACAACCGACAAAACGACAAATGACAGAATAAACTTCCAAATGCCCGTTCTGACGTCAGATTTGTTTAATTTTTTTTCCCTGTTAGAAGACATAATTTGCGATTTGTTTGGCCTGTGAAAATATAAAAAAAAAAATTTATGCACAATACGTAATTTCCCCAACCCTGTTTCGTGAAAACCCTGATTAAATTAATATTAATTTTCACTTTGATAAGTTTTTCATAAATTAGACCTCTGAATTTTAAATATCATTCGCCAAATCGATATTAAGAATGAGTAAAATATTATCTAATACCGTACGTTTTTCCATTGCTGACAGTGATTTTTATTTTAAAAAAATAATGATCAAAACACTTATGGAAAATCCTTTCTATATGCTTCTGAATGATTGTAACAATGGGCATGAGCTGGTAAACAGAATCTACAGAAGACAGGAAGATGTGTTCATTATTGAACTCTTCATGCCGGTATTAAGTGGAATTGAAGCTATTAAGTACATCAGAAAAAACAATACTGAAACCCCTATTATTACGTATTCCGGCACTTATCAGGAAGATATGGCGGAAATCCTTTCGAAGATTCCCAATATCTATTACTGTCAGAAAAAAAGCACCATTATAAAGGATATTATTAAAGGAAGTATTGCCTCTGACGACTTCGACTATCAGGCTTATTCCAAAGAATGGGAACAGCAGCCGCTAGCCGTACAGGAATATATGGACAGGCAGAAAAAAGGACAGGAAGAGCTTTCCCCATCTGAAATACAGCTCATGAGGTTCTGCTATGAAGGATTCAGCAATAAAGAAATTGCAGAAAAACTCAATCTCAGTACCAGAACAATTGATACTTATATCAACAGACTTACAGAAAAGCTGGGATTGAAAACCAAACTTCATCTTATCCGCTTCTGCGTAGAAAACGGATATTATAATTCCAGTTTATAAAAAAATCTGATTTCAATTGAAAAATCCAATTTCGGGCGGATGGTCAAGGGCAGATAACGGATCTCAAAAATAGTATGCTAAAGACCATAAAATGCTGCCAGACCTGTTATAACCAGCATTTATTAAATTTTGTTCATCAATTTTTTGTACCTTTATCCGGTTACATTATTTTATTGTTAAATTATCACCATCCTGCCTTAATATAGTGTATACATAAAAAGTCCAACTCTTTGAATAAAAATATTTTGCCACTAATTTGCTAGTATTCAATTTTTTTAACTAAATTTGCACACCTAAAATTTAAAATTAAAATAAGGAAATGACAAAGGCAGAATTGGTAAACACCATCTCAAATAAGTTGGGAACAGAAAAGAATGAAACACAGAAAGTTGTAGAAGCTTTTATGCAGGAGATCAGAACTTCTATGTATAATGGGGATAACGTTTATCTAAGAGGTTTTGGATCTTTTATCATTAAAACAAGAGCTGCTAAAACAGGAAGAAATATTTCTAAAAACACTGCAATTGAGATTCCTGCTCATAACATTCCTGCTTTCAAACCTTCAAAATCTTTTGTTGAGAAAGTAAAAACTAAAGTTGCAGTAAAATAAGAACATTAACTGAATATTAACTAGTTACTAAAAAATTAAAATTATGCCAAGCGGAAAGAAAAGAAAAAGACACAAGGTTGCGACTCACAAAAGAAAGAAAAGAAGAAGAGCAAACAGACATAAGAAAAAATAATCTCTTTTTCTCGAGATTTACAATATAATAATATAGTTGGTGGATTTAAATTTTTAAAGTTCACTAACTATATTTTTGTTTGCAACTATAAGATTCCGCGGAAAACGGAGGGTTTCAAATATTATTTTAATAAAAATATAATGGTTTCCATTCAAAATCCTTATATTTAATAGATGAATTAATCGATAAAAAACATCCACTTCCTATAATCTTAACAATTTTATCTTATTAAAAAATGAAGAAAGAACTAATAGTTTCGCATGAAGATGATCTTACAAAGATTGCGCTGCTGGAAGACGGAAGACTATGTGAACTTCATGAGCAAGAAGACAAAAGCGATTTTATAGTTGGAGATCTGTTTATAGGAAAAGTAAAAAAACTTGCCCCAAACCTGAATGCAGCATTCGTCAATATCGGATATGACAAAGATGCATTTCTGCATTACCAGGATCTGGGACCTCAGTATCTTACGTACAGAAAGTTTTTAAAAGATACTATTTCTAAAAAACAAAGCACTTCGAGCTTAAAAAATTTCGAGATACAACCCGAAATAGACAAAAACGGAACGGTAGACAAAGTAATTGCCAAGGACGATCTTGTTCTGTTACAAATTACCAAAGAACCTATTTCTACCAAAGGTCCAAGAATTTCTACCCAGATTTCATTAACAGGACGTTTCCTTGTTTTAATTCCTTTTGACAATAAAGTTTCTATTTCCAAAAAAATCAGAAGCTCTGAGGAAAAAGAAAGACTGAGAACCCTTATCGACAGCATTAAGCCTGAAGGATTCGGAGTGATCATAAGAACGGTGGCAGAAGGAAAAAAAGTAGCCGACCTGCATAATGACATGAACCAGCTGGTTCAGAAATGGGAAAGTACTTTCAAAAACATCCAGAGAAATAAAGTTCCGTCTAAAGTTTTAAGCGAAGAAGACAAAGCTTCAGCTATTTTAAGAGACAATTTTAATCAGGACTTCGTCAATATCATTTGCGATGATGAGCAAATGGTGAACGAAATGAAAAATTACATTGAAGTAATTGCCCCTGAAAAGAAAAATATTGTCCAGTTTTATGATTCCCATATTCCACTTCTGGAATATTACAATGTTGAAAAACAGCTTAAACAGAGCTTCGGAAAACACGTCAACATTCCGAGTTCCAAAGGAGCCTATCTTGTTATTGAGCACACAGAAGCACTTCACGTAGTGGACGTCAACTCCGGAAACAATATTACAACCGGAGCAGCTGTCAACAAAGAGCATGCACTGAAAGTGAACAAAATGGCTGCTACAGAAATCGCAAGACAACTTCGCCTCCGCGATATGGGAGGGATCATCGTTATCGATTTCATAGATATGCCGAATTCTGATCACAGAAGAGATCTTTACGAGCATCTTAAAGAGGAAATGAAGCGCGACAAAGCACGCCACAAAATCCTTCCTCCAAGTAAATTTGGTCTGATCCAGATCACCAGACAGAGAAACCGTCCGGAAAAACAGATCGACACCAAAGAAGAAAACCCGAACAAAGACGGAGAAATTGTAGCTCCTATTGTTATCGTAGAAAGAATGGGTGAAACCTTAAGAAATATCCTGCAGAAAGAAAAAGGAAAAATCTACCTGCACGTACACCCATTTGTGGAAGCCTACCTTACAAAAGGCATTAAAAGTATCCAGATGAAATGGTTTATCAAATACAAAAAGTGGGTAACCATTGTTCCAAGGGATTCTTTTAAATATTTAGAATACAAAATCTACAATGCCAAAAAAGAAGAATTGATAGAATTCTCTAATTAAAAAATTTAAAACCTTCAGTTTTCTGGAGGTTTTTTTATTACCTTTCTTGCTATAAGTTTCGGCTAAAGCCAATAGATGTTTTTTGTTTATGTAGGCGGGCTAAAGCCCACCCCTATTGAATTTTAACAGCAAGATCTTTTATCTTTTATCTTTTATCTTTTATCTTTTATCTTTTATCTTTTATCTTTTATCTTTAAAATATGAAAAACCACCATTACAAAATGACCATCCAGTGGACGGGAAACCAGGGAACAGGAACCAGCGGTTACAGAGATTACGGGAGAAGCCATACTATTTCAGCAGAGAATAAAGTTGTAATTGAAGGATCATCTGATCCGGCATTCCGTGGCGACCGGACGAAATATAATCCTGAAGAAATGTTTTTATCTTCACTTTCTTCCTGTCACATGCTTTGGTACCTTCATTTCTGTTCTGAAGCAGGCATTATTGTTACAGATTACACTGACGAAGCAACGGGCATCATGGCAGAGACAGCCGGTGGCAGCGGCCACTTCACAGAAGTAACTTTACATCCTAAGGTAACTGTTGCAGCAGAATCCATGAAAGAAAAAGCAGAACAACTTCATCATAAAGCCAGCGAATATTGTTTCATTGCCAATTCCGTCAATTTTCCGGTACAACATCTCCCTGTTATTTCAGTTAAATAATTACCCTGTAAGATTAAGGGGGTTAAAGCTTTAAATCCTGATATTTCACAGGTTAATTAATGTTAAGGCATTTATTTCTTCGAGATATATTGCTAAATTTGAGCTATGGAAAATTTTGGAAAAGATTTATTGAGAAAAATAAAAAGCGTGGAACTTCCAGGTGAGCACGCCCATGGAGTATTTTCACCTCCCTACCGCCCCGTTTTTACGTATGATGAAGTATTGTCAAAGAATCCCAAATTTGCGGCGGTTAATATTGTTTTATATCTGAAAGACAACGAGTGGTATTTTCCATTGATCCAAAGGACAATTAATGAACACGACAGACACAGCGGACAGATATCTCTGCCCGGAGGAAAGCGTGAGGAAATGGACAGGGATTTTGCTGAAACGGCAGTTCGGGAAACCTCCGAAGAAATTGGAATAGATAAACATTATGTAAGAATCATCAGGGAAATGTCTCCGATTTATATTCCACCAAGCAATTTTTATGTCTATCCCTATATTTCTTATACAATAAAGAATCCTGCTTTCGTTCTTCAACAGACGGAAGCTGTGGAAACCATAGAATTTCCGATCACTTCCTTTTTAAACCTGTCGGACACCCCGGAAATCATGGCTTTGCCAAGTGCAGGCGGACATGAAGTGCCCGTGATTAATTTCAACGGATACATTATCTGGGGAGCTACAGCGATGATATTAAGTGAATTCAGTCAGTTGCTGAAAAAAATGTAACTTTGCACTACCGTGTTTAATTGAGAGATGGCGAAGAAAAATATTTTCACCGATGCATTCGGAACTCCTTATTTTTTGAAAAGGTTTATTATTTTTATTTTAGGAATTGTATCTTACAGAAGATTCAATGGCTTTAATAAGTTAAAAATAACCGGTACAGAACACCTTGTGGATCTTCCGGACTCTAACGTACTGTTTGTATCCAACCATCAGACCTATTTTGCAGATGTGGCGGCCATGTACCATGCCTTCTGTGCTGTGAACAACGGATATCTCAATACAATAAAAAACCCGATCTATCTTTTGAATCCGAAGATCGATTTTTACTATGTAGCAGCAGAGGAAACCATGAACAAAGGTATTCTTCCTAAAATTTTCAAAATTGCAGGAGCTGTAACGGTAAAAAGAACATGGAGATCTGAAGGGAAAAATGTCAACAGAATGGTAGACATGAGCGAGGTAGATAATATTATGAAAGCATTGGACAATGGCTGGGTAGCTACTTTCCCTCAAGGAACTACATCGGCTTTTGCACAGGGACGAAGAGGAACTGCCAAACTGGTAAAAAATCAGCGTCCTATTGTAATTCCAATCAAAATAAACGGATTCAGAAGAGCTTTTGATAAAAAAGGACTCCGCGTAAAGGTAACCGGTGTAAAACCTACGATGGAATTCAAAGCTCCTCTGGATATTGATTATGATAATGAAAAAGCACCGGAAATTTTATTGAAAATTATGACTGCCATTGAGCAGACAGAAGATTTCAATCTATTACACAGTTATGATGAAGAACTTAAAGCTAAAAAATTAGAACAAAAGGACTCAAATAATTAAAGTAAATAGAAAAATTATGAAAAAAATACTTGGAATATTATTCGCAATCATAGTATTAGTTTCATGCAACAGCCAGAAAGTATATTCGGATTTTGATATCAGTTATTCGAAAAGCGGAGGCTTTGCTCCTGTATATGAAAATCTTCTGATCAAAGGGAATAATGTACACTACTCTTTTGAAGGCCAGGGAAAAAAATATAAACAGGATTTTAAAATTTCAGATGAAGATTTAAAGAAACTGGATCAGGTTCTTTCTCAGAATAATTTCAGAAGAATACAGGAAGACCGTAAAAAATTGTACGACAATATTTCAACGTCCATCAATGTCAAGAAAGGTCCCAATGAGGGCAATAAATCGGATGCCAGTATGATCATTCCGAATTATCAGACCAACTGGAACAATATTCTTGAAGCTTTCCAGCAGATCATTAATATTAATGTTAAAAAACAGTAAATACAATTGAAAACCCACTTCATTGCCATTGGCGGAAGCGCCATGCATAATCTCGCCATCGCATTAAAAGACAAAGGATATCAGGTTACAGGTTCTGATGATGCTATTTTTGAGCCTTCAAAAACCCGTTTGGAAAAGAAAGGAATTCTGCCTCAGGAAATGGGCTGGTTCCCGGAAAAGATTACTCCGGATATTGATGCTGTTATTCTCGGGATGCATGCCCACCAGGATAATCCTGAGCTGGCAAGAGCAAAAGAACTGGGCCTGAAAATATATTCTTATCCTGAATTCCTGTACGAACAGTCTAAAAACAAGACAAGAGTTGTTATTGCAGGATCACATGGTAAAACAACCATTACGTCAATGATTCTCCACGTTTTGAATTTCCATCAGAAAGATGTGGACTTCATGGTAGGTGCGCAGCTTGAAGGTTTCGACTGTATGGTAAAACTGACTCAGGATAATGATTTCATGGTACTGGAAGGTGATGAATACCTTTCCTCTCCTATTGATCTACGTTCTAAGTTTTTACTGTATCAGCCGAATATTGCTTTAATGAGCGGCATTGCATGGGATCACATCAATGTATTCAAAACATTTGATGATTATATTGATCAGTTCAGAAAGTTTGTGGCAAGCATTACGGCAGGCGGAGTTCTTGTGTATAATGAAGAAGATCCGGAAGTAGTGAAAGTAGTGGAAAATGCAGAAAATTATTTCAGAAAAATCCCTTACAAAACTCCTGAATACGAAATCAATAATGGTAAAGTATATTTAAAAACTGAAATGGGAGATGTTCCGCTTTCTGTTTTTGGAGCACACAACCTGCTGAACCTTGAAGGTGCAAGACATATCTGCCAGCAATTGGGTATTAT
This sequence comes from Chryseobacterium sp. DZ-32, assembly GCF_059587025.1. Lineage (NCBI taxonomy): Bacteria > Pseudomonadati > Bacteroidota > Flavobacteriia > Flavobacteriales > Weeksellaceae > Chryseobacterium > Chryseobacterium sp. DZ-32. The sequence continues at coordinate 331,001 of NZ_JCAIOM010000002.1, read as the reverse complement.
GGATGAGGATTTCTATGAGGCAATCATGAGTTTCAAAGGAGCTTCCAAGCGTCTGGAAAAAGTGGAAAGAGAAGATAAGGGAATCCTTTACAAAGATTTTGCCCATGCACCAAGTAAGGTAAAGGCTGCGGTAAAAGCCTTTGCAGAGCAATTTAAAAATAATAAGAAATACGGATTCCTGGAGCTTCATACCTATTCCAGTCTGAATCCGGCTTTCCTTGAGCAATATGATCATGCAATGGACGGTCTGGAGGAAGCTGTAGTTTTCTATTCTGAAGATGCCTTGAAGATCAAGAGAATGGAACCTATCTCTCCTGAATTTATCAAAGAAAAATTCAAGAATGAAAAGCTAAAGGTTTTCACGAATGCTGAAGATCTACACGCCTACTGGAATACATTGGATAAAACAGATGGTGTTTATCTCATGATGAGTTCCGGAAATTTTGGTGGATTAGACTTAACAAAATAAATAAAAAGCTTCAGAAATTCAATCTGAAGCTTTTTTATTACGTATACTAATTATCATTCAATTTTTTGTTATTGGTCAGTTCGATACTTTTTATGGAACCTATCGGAGCTATTTTTATCGTTTTATTTCCTTTAGCAAGATAAATATAATACATACTGTTGGATCCTATCAGATGTACCTGATCAAAGCTTTCATCTCCATAGTTTAATTTATAGTCATATTTAAGCTTATTCTCCTTGATCTTCCTGGTGAGCCCAAGACCTTCCCCCCATCCTATTCCTACAAAGAAAGACAATAACATCATGGCAAGAAATCTCACAAACATATTGGTAAAATGATTCTCAATAGCTTCTTTACTCATGTTTTCATGTTCTTTAAGAGATGCCATTTGTAATGCCCAACGTTTATTTTTATTAGCTTGTTTCGATAAAAAAGAGGGAAAAGCAAATGAAAATACAACAACCCCAATCAGGGCAATCAATATAATAGGATGAGCTGTTAAAGTAGCAATCGGACTTATCAGAATGTCCATGATTGTTGAATACTTGAGAATATTGATATTGATCTGATAGTAGAATACACTTTCTTTTAGTATTCCCATTATGACGAGAAAAAGATATCCGAATGGAAGTGATCTCTGAATTCCTTCTGAATATTTCATGGATATATTGGCTGGTTTTAGTTTTTATATTTCACGAAAATAGAAAATTACCAGCAAATGGAAAACATATGGATCTACATTTCACATTCTTTGATCAGTTTCTTTAAAATTTCCTCTGTAGACTGTTCGCTGTACTGGTGAATAGACTGTCCCACCCAGATTCCTGCAAACTCTGGATTTTGCAGAGCTTTAGCTGCTTTTCGTAAGGCATTGGTCAGTTTGTTCTGATAAGGATATGGTAAAATATATTCTGAATTTTCAACCGTTTCTATAAATTTGTTTTTCACTCCTCTTGCATACCGCCCGGAAAAGCTCTTCGTGAGAACAATTTCTTCTTCTCTTACCCTTTTCAATCTTTCTTTTTCAAAAGGCAATAAAGCGCTTTCCTGAGAAGCCAGCAAAAGATTACCCACCTGAAAACCCTGGGCACCTAAGTCTTTAACGGCTTGTAATGTTTTTGCTCCATAAATTCCTCCCGCATAGATCAAAGGAACATTTACCTGATCGTAGATCTGTGACAATAAAGATAATCCTCCGATCTGAGGAATATTTTCAGATTCAAAACTACCTCTGTGGCCACCAGCTTCTATTCCCTGCACACAAATAATATCAATACCGGATTTTTCAAGCAACAAAGCTTCCTTCACAGAAGTACAGGTACCAATAAGAGTCACTCCGTTTTCATGTAATTTCTGAATACTTTTATCATCAAGATTTCCGAATGTAAAGCTTACAATTTTACATCCTTCTTCAATAATGGCATCAACCTGTTCATGATAGCTGTTGACACTGATTTCTTCGATGTCGGGAAGATTTACTTCTATATTATTTTCTCTGGCCAGCTCTTCAATAAACTGCTTGGTTTTGCTATATTTTTCTTTTAAATCGTCCGTCACTTCAGGAATGTGATGGACAAATATATTGGCAGCAAACGGCTTATCAGTCAGTTCTTTTGTTTCCCTGATCAATTCCACAGAATGATCTGCCGAAAGATCAGCCAGTGCCAGTGATCCCAGACAGCCTGCTTTTGCAGCGGCAACAGCCATTTGTACAGTACTTACCCCAAACATCGGAGCCTGAATGAGAGGATATTGTATTCCTAGTTTTTTACTGATTGTATCGGGCCAGAACATAAAAAATTATTTTAATTAAAAGGTACAAAAAATAAGAGCACCTCATTTTCAACAGGATATGATATTCCTCACCCTGAATGAAAATACAATTCCCACAGATCACACGAATGTCACAGATCGTAATCTGAACTAGTGAAAACTGCGGGAATATTTTGATTCTTTATTTTTATTAAATATCTGCTACAGAATTTAGCATTTTTTGTTCCCATTCAGGATCTTTAGGATCAAAGAACAATCTTTTTCCAGTATCTAAAGAACGGACAACATTCATTTCATCTTCTGTCAGCTCAAAATCAAATACGTTAAAGTTTTCTTCAATTCTTGATGGTGTCACAGATTTTGGAATCACAACGAAACCTTCCTGAAGGTGCCATCTCAAGATTACCTGAGCTACGGTTTTACCATATTTTTCGGCAATAGCTTTCAGTTCAGGATTGCTTAAAAGATTAGCGTTACCATTTCCCAGCGGGCTCCATGGCTGTGTTATGATATTATTTTCTCTGTCATACACCTGCAGTTCTTTCTGCTGAAATACAGGATGCAGCTCAATCTGATTGATAACCGGTAAAACAGTTGAATTTGCTTTTAATTCTTCAAGTTTTTCGACGGTAAAATTACATACTCCAATTGCTTTGATCTTCCCCTCCTGATAAAGCTCTTCCAAAGCTTTCCATGTTCCCAGAAAATCTCCATACGGCCAGTGGATAAGATACATATCAAGATAATCCATCTGTAATCTGTCCAATGTTCTCTGAAAAGCGCTTTTCGCCTTTTCGTATCCATGATCCTGAACCCATACTTTGGAGGTGATAAACAGTTCGTCTCTGTTTACACCACTATTTTTTACGGCTGTACCTACTGCAGTTTCATTCTGATAAATAGCAGCGGTATCGATCATTCTATATCCTGTCTGAATAGCTTTGATTACTGCATTTTCACATTCTTTCAGATCTTCCATCTGCCATACTCCAAATCCTAAGGCCGGAATATCCACACCGTTATTTAATGTTACCACAGGTTGTCCTGTATAGGTTTTCTTTTGCATAAATCTTTATTTTAATGATTAATATAAAGTGATAAACAAATTTGCAATAAAAAATTGAAAATTCTGCCTACCATTTTTACTGTTTTTCTTCTAAGAAAGGTATTTTATTAGCCCCAGAATAGGTTAGAAAATGTAAAGGTGTAAAGTTGTTTATTTTGATTAATCAATTTTATCGAAGATAAAATCTTTGCGTCTTATCTATTACGTCTTTAGAAAGATTTCTTGCGTCTTTGCGTTAACCAAAACATTATATACCGAATTTTTAACTACCCCGTCTTTTTGCTTTGCAAAAATCCACCCCTTCAGAGAAGGGGAATAAAGTGGTCGATAAAACCAATCGTGCACACTTCTAACTTCCATCACCCAGCTTCCAGCCTCTAGCCTCTAGCCTCTAGCCTCTAGCCTCAAAATTCACCCTTCTCCTGGCATCTCACCTCTATTTTCCCTATTTTTGCTCAAAATTTAAAAATCATGTCACAACATATCAGATTGGCTACAGCAGAGGATTATCCGAGAATTATGGAAATATGGGAATCAGCAGTAAAAGCAACACACGATTTTCTTGCTGAGGAAGATTTCAATTATTTTAAAGAAGTCATTCCAAGAGACTATCTTCCTAATCTGGAAGTGTATTTAATTACTGAAGATCATGAAACTAAAGGATTTGCTTCCGTAGCAGAAGGCAACCTGGAAATGCTTTTCATCCACAACGATACACGTGGAAAAGGCTATGGTAAAACACTTTATCAGTTTATGAAAGAAAAAACCGGACTGACCAAAGTAGATGTCAATGAACAAAACCCTCAGGCTATCGGTTTTTATGAAAAAATGGGTTTCAAAAAAGTCGGAAGATCTGAAAAAGATGGTTCAGGAAAAGATTATCCACTTATTCATATGAGTCTGTAATGGAAGATTTCACTTTTCATCAATTAAATTCCGATTCGGAAATTCCCTATCATCTCCTGTTATTGGCGGATGAAACCAAGGAAGCGATTAATCAATATATTTTCAATTCCGATATTTATCTTTTGCATAACGGTACTGAAAACATTGCAGTGATGGCATTGTACAGAAAAAGTGATACTGAACTGGAAATTAAAAATGTTGCCGTCATTGAAAGCTACCGTAGCAAAGGAATCGGAAGTATCCTGATGAACAAGGCTAAAGAAATTGCCAAAGAAAACCACTATAAAATACTGACTGTCGGAACCTCGGATACGGGATTCCAACAGATCAGATTTTATGAGAAAAACGGATTCATCAGAAGTGGAATTCTGAAAGACTTTTTTATTAAAAATTATCCTGATCCAATCTATGAAAACGGTTTACAGATGCGCGATATGGTTGTCTTAAGCCATCACCTGGCGGAATAAACCTTTAATGTGTTCTATTTCAGCCTGGTAATTGGTTTTCTTACGACATCCGAAATACAGTGTGTTTTCCAGTTTCTTTTTTCCTTCCCAGATCAGCTGTACTTCACCGCTTTCGATATCATTCCTGCAAAGAAAATCAGGTACAACAGCTAATCCTGTTCCTCCCTTCAGACAGCGGATAATTGAATTCAGGTTGGGAACGATATAATTGGGGCGGAAATTCGGTTTATGACCAAAATTTAAGGTCCAGAACTGGAAAAGGTGTTCCATATCTCCGGTGGTTCCATACCATTTTTCATTCTTCAGCCACTCTTCAATCTGCTCTGCATCTTTTGTTTTCAGCACTTTATTGAAAGCTGCTTTATCTACATCTTTCCCTCCGACCAGAATAATTTGTTCCGAAGAGAAGGCTTCATGCTCGATATTGGGTGAAGACCCTTTTTTAGGAGTAATGATAAGATCGAGAATTCCTTTATCCAATTGATCCAGCATTTCAGGATATTCTCCAAAACTGATGATCAGATTAAAAGGTAATGAAGAAACATATTGCTCCAGAGTAGTCTGAAAAGTCTCAAAACACATCCCTACACTGATGGTAGGTGTATGTTTCTCTGTAGATTTCTGAAAATTCTTTTCTACATCTTCCAGCTTAGTGAGCGGTTCAGCAACTGCATTAAACAATACTTTACCACGCTCTGTCGGAATCATTTTTCTACCGGTCCTGTCAAACAGCTTGTAACCCACATAAGCTTCCAGTGAACTTAAGTGGAGGCTTACTCCCGGCTGTGATATGAATAAAGCATCAGCAGCACCCGTCAATGTCCCGGTTTTATAGATCGCCTTAAAAGTACGATACCATTCTAAATTAACCATGACTTAATTATTAATATTATAATGCAAAGTTACAAAATAATTATAATATTAATACATTTTCATTCTTAAGAAACGAAGCATAATAATCCGGAATCCCGCTTTCATGTATCTGTCGGACAGTTTCATCAATCGGATAAGATAACTGTACAATTTCAGGGGTGATTTTTTCTTCATCCAAAGTCAGTACCAGATAAGAAGCCAGTCTGTTTTCTTCTTTGGAGCGGCCTACAGAACCGCAATTAACGGCCCATGTATTATTTCCGAACTGTTTTTTAAATGATAAATGGGTATGTCCCATTACGATCAGATCGGCTTTTGCCCATTCCAGCATAGATGTAAAAACCTCATCATTTTCTGATTCATACAAATAAGTATCATTGCTTTCAAGACTGGAATGAACCAGCTGGATGTTCCAGTGCTTTTTACCTGTTTTGTAATTTAACTTTAAGTGAAAAGGCAGCCCGGAAAGAAATTTTTTATTCGGTTCTGTAATATGTTTTTTAGAATGATCTATCGCAATGAATCTGGCATTCGTCTCTTCTTCTGAATGCTTAGGCAAAGGAACAACAGGAATATCAAAAGCAATTCTTTCATCATGATTTCCCATCAGACATGGAATGTTCAGACTTCTTATTTTTTCTATTACTTCATTTCCCCAGGGCGCAAAATCTACCAGATCTCCCAGGCAGAATTTTTGGCTTATTCCCCTCTGCTCAATATCCTTTAATACCACTTCCAGTGCAGGAAGATTTCCATGCACATCACTAAAAACAGCTATCTGTATCATTGTCCTTCAATTTGTTAGGCAAATTTACCTGTCGGAAAATAATTCCGGTTCAGGGATTATATGATATTTTACCATGAAAGGGGAAATTGTCAATCGTCAATTTTTGCTTCGCAAAGTCAATAGTGAATGATTAACTGCTGATTAGAAATACCTGTATATACAAACAAATCGGCTGCACTTAATCCAGGACCACGTACCCCAAAACTCGTAAAAAATTCACAAGCGAAGCGTATTGACCATTGACCATTCACATATATAACCTTACCTCCAAACTATAATTTAAATAATAATTCCATATAATTTATATTATTTTTATTATACAATAATCTGATCTAACTTTGCAGAGTAAAATTTAAACAATCATAAAAAAATGAAAAAAGTACTAATCATCAACGGAGGACAGAATTTCGGACATTCCGGAGGAAAATATAATCAGACTATCGCAGACAATACATTAGCCGTTCTTAAAGAATTTGAAAATGTAGAAGTAAAGATAACGAATGTAAGTGAAAATTATGACAAACATGAAGAAGTGCAGAAGTTTGTCTGGGCAGATTACATCATTTACCACACTCCTATCTGGTGGTTCCAGCTTCCGAACGGATTGAAAAAATATATTGACGAAGTCTTCACGGCAGGTCATGCAAAAGGAATTTATATGAGCGACGGAAGAAAGGCTGAGAGTCCTGAAATCAACTATGGTACAGGAGGAATGCTTGGCGGGAGAAAATATATGTTAACAACAAGCTGGAATGCTCCTGCAACTGCTTTCACACTTCCCGGAGAATTCTTTAATGAAAAAAGCGTGGACGAAGGTCCTTTATTTGGATTCCACAGAATGAATGCCTTTGTTTCAATGGAAAAAATGGAAAGCTTCCACTTCCACGATGTGGAGAAAAACGCCAATATAGAACGCGATATGAAGCTTTACAAAGAACATGTGAGAAATGTTTTTGAAAAAGAATTAAGATCTGAACTGGTAACATGAAAAAAATACTGATCACAGGTATTACCGGCTATATAGGCGGAACTATCGCAAAAAAACTCCTCGACAGGAATTATGAAGTGACAGGACTAGTTCGTAATGAAACCCATGTGCAGGAACTGGAATCATTAGGAATCAAAACCATTGTGGGAAATATTCATGAGGAAGACCTCATCAGAACAGCGGTTTCTGATATTGATGCTGTGATCCATAATGCAGATTCAGCAGATGATGCGTATGCAGCAGATAACTTTATCAAAGCTCTGGAAGGAAGTCAGAAAACCTTTATATTCACTTCAGGCTCTGCCATTTTTGGTGGAAAAGAGAATGGTAAAAAAAGTGACTTTATATTCAGAGAAGATTTCCCTTTGCAGCCAAGACTGGAAATGGCATCAAGAGTATTGATCAACAATTACGTCCTGCAATCTGCCAGCAAAGGCATACGAAGTATTGTTATTGTTCCTACCATGGTTTACGGAGAAGGTTTAGGAATTAAAAAAGACAGCATTCAGATTCCGGCTCTTATCAACTTTTCTAAGGAGAAAGGGCATGGAGTTTATTTTGGTGAAGGTGAAAATATCTGGTCCAACTTACATATTGAAGATCTCGCAGATCTGTATGTACTCGCATTGGAAAAAGCAAAAGGAGGCTCTATCTATTATGCAGAAAACGGTTCATCTTCTCTGAAAAACATTGCAGAAAAGATCAGTAAAAAATATAACTTACAATCAGCTAAATCATTAAGCATACAGGATGCGGTTGACAAATTTGGTCCTGCAGGAGGTTATTTCGGTTTTGCATCCAACAGCAGATGCAGTTCAGATAAAGCTAAAGCAGAACTGGATTGGAAACCTATCTATAACTCTATTGAAAATTTTATTTAATTATGAAAATTCATCTTACAGCCATTATAAAATCCAAGGAAGAACATCAGGCAGAAGTACTGGAAGTTCTTCAGAATATGGTAAAAGAAACAAGAAAAGAAGAAGCTTGCGAGCTTTACAGCCTTCACCAGGGAATTGAAGACAAAAATGAATTTGTTTTCTACGAAATCTGGAAAAGTAAAGAAGGACTGGATCAGCACAATCAGCAGCCTTATATCCAGGCTTTCGGAGCTTTGGTTGAGGAGAAACTTCAGGAAAAACCACAGATTTATACCACCAATCTTATTTAACAATGAAAAAATTAGTGTTTTTAATGCTTGCGGTCTTTACGATAGGATTCGTACAGGCACAAACCAAAAAATCAAAGAATATGAAAAAGAAAATATTATTCGTCGTAACCAGTCATGACAAAAAAGGCAGTACAGGTGAAGATACAGGATATTATCTGGGTGAAGTTTCTCATCCGTGGGAAGTTCTTCACAAGGCAGGATATGAAATAGACTTTGTAAGTCCGAAAGGCGGAACTCCTCCGGTAGACGGCTTCGATTTGAAAGATCCTGTCAACAAAGAATTCTGGGAGAACAAGGAATATAAAAACAAAATTGATCACTCAATGACTCCGTCACAGGTCGATCCTAAAGAATATTCAACCATCTTTTATGCAGGAGGACACGGAGCAATGTGGGATTTTGCAGACAATAAGGAACTTTCAGATATCGCTTCCAAAATTTATGAAAACGGAGGTATTGTTGCCGGAGTATGTCATGGTCCCGCAGGTTTGGTGAATATCAAACTGAATAACGGGAAATATCTTGTAGACGGTAAAAAAATCAATGCTTTTACCAATGAAGAGGAATCTGAAGTAAAATTAACAAACGTTGTTCCATTCTTACTGGAAGATAAACTGAAAGAAAGAGGAGCAAAATTTGAAAAATCCGGGCTTTGGCAGAATCATGTGGTAACCGATCAGAGAGTGATCACAGGACAGAATCCACAGTCAGCAAAAAGCGTTGGAGAAGCTATCGTAAAGGAATTAAATAAGTAACAAACAATTTTTAACCACAAAAGTCACAACAGTTTTCAGTCACTTAAGTAAAAAAAGATGCTATTCAGAATACAGAGAAGAACACTTAAGTTCTTTTTAAATCCGAAAAGTTCTTAGAAGTGTCACTATTGAAACAGCGAGAATTCCCCTCCTCCGGAGGGGTGGCGAAAATTCAAAGAATTTTTGACGGGGTGGTTTAACACAACAACAATTTTTAAACAAACAAAAATGGAATATAGAAAATTAGGAAACACAGATTTAGAATTATCAACTATCACACACGGTGCTTTTGCTATTGGTGGAAATATGTGGGGCGGTAATGAAAAACAGGATTCTATCAATTCTATTCACGCATCATTAGATCATGGTGTAACTTCTATCGACACGGCTCCATTCTATGGTTTCGGACTGAGTGAAGAAATGATCGGTGAAGCTATCAAAGGAAAAGACCGTTCAAAAATTCAGCTTTTAACAAAATTTGGATTGGTATGGGACGGAAGCAACAACGGAAAAGGAGAATTTTTCTTTGATGCAGAAGATGAAGGAAAAACACTTCCGGTTTATAAGCTGGCTTCAAAAGAAAACATCATCAAAGAAGTTGAAGAGAGTTTAAAAAGATTAGGTACAGATTATATTGACCTTTTACAGCTTCACTGGCCGGACAGCACAACGCCTATCTCTGAAACTATGGAAGCAATGGAACTATTGATCCAGCAGGGAAAAATCCGTGCTGCTGGAGTAAGCAACTACAGCGTGGCTCAGATGGAAGAAGCTAACAGGACTTTAAACCTTGCCAGCAACCAGGTTTCTTACAGTATGCTAAACCGTGCAATCGAAAATGATCTTGTTCCGTATTCTCTGGAAAACAATTCTGGAATTATCGTGTACAGCCCGATGGAAAGAGGTCTTTTAACCGGTAAATATTTCAAGGAAACCCAATTGAAAGATAACGACCACAGAAACGGATATTTCTCTCAGTTTGATCTGAATAAGGTAAAAACTTTCTTAGAAAAAATTGAGCCTATTGCACAGGAAAAAGGAGCCAGCCTTTCTCAACTGGTATTAAGATGGACTACGTTACAACCAGCTATTACAGTTGTATTGGCAGGAGCAAGAAATGCACACCAAGCCATCGAAAACGCAAAGGCAATGTCTATCGACCTTTCACAGGAAGAATTGAACTTCATCAATTCAGCTTTAAGCGAAATATAATACAAAGCTGGAAGAAGGGGCAGGAAGATGGAAGTTCTATTAGTATATTGATAATTAGGAAGCTTCTATTGCACTATTTTGCAGGTAACAAAAGAGATTCCTCCTAAGTCGGAATGACGATTGAAGTTAAATTGCATTGATTATCCGACGTCAATAACTTCCCTCTTCCAGCTTCCAGCTTCCTTTCTTTTAACCTCAATCCTTATAAAAATGAAAAATAATCTGATCAGAATGTTCGGGTTAGCTACACTATTGACTATCAACAGCATTAATTTAAAAGCTCAGACACTCGTCAATCCTGAAGATAAATCATGGTATCCTTCGGCTTACGGTACGAAAGATGAGATTGGAGCAGCCAATCTGTTAACACCGGAAGTTGTAAAACAAGCACTAGGACTGGTAAAACAAGGTAAAACGTTAGCACTTGCCGTTCCTATTGATAAAAACCTGCCTGCTTTCAGACACAGAAGTTTTAATTTATACAATATCCAACCCGGAGAACAGGGCGGAAAAAGCATAGGTCCTAATAAATTCACCTTCAATGATGAATTAGTAAACGGATGGACCGGAGTTGGAACACAACTGAACGGTATCGGACACATTGGTATTGACAACACTTACTATAACGGGAACAAGGCAACAGATTTCGTAACCGTAGAAGGCGTAAAAAAACTGGGTGTTGAAAAAGTACCTCCTTTCGTTACCCGAGGTGTAGTGCTTGATATGACTGCTCATTATGGAAAATCAATTGTGCCGGGAGGAACAGAATTTACGGTTGAAGACATTAAATCCGTTTTAAAGAAACAAGGACTTACTCTGCGAAAAGGTGATATCGTTCTTTTCAACACCGGATGGCTTGAATTGATCGGTAAAAACAACCAGCAATTTCTGGAAACAGAACCCGGAATAGGAATGGATGCCGCAAAATGGCTTGCCGACCAGGGAATCGTAGCTTTTGGTGGCGACACCTGGGCTTCTGAAGTCTATCCTAACCCAAAAAGTAAGGAAGAATTTCCCATCAATCAGTTTATGCTGGCTAAAAAAGGAATTTATAACCTGGAGCTGATAGACAGCCGTCCTTTGGTAAAACAAAAAGTCTGGGAATTTCTATTTGTGCTGGGACAGCCTTTGTATGTAGGTTCTACTCAGGTGAATGTAAATCCTGTGGCGATTTATTAATTTAAATGCTTACAGTAGGTTGTTTAAAATTTTATATTTATTATTTTAACCACAAAAGGCACAAAAGTTTTTTCAGAACCAAGCCTCATACGTAATAAGTACACCTTAGTTTTGTGAAAATCTCTGATTTTCATCTTGTGTGAACTTTTCTGCAGTATCATTTCAAACTTACTTAAGTGAACTCAAGTGTTTTAAAATGAACCCTTTTGTGACTTTTGTGGTTTGGTAAAATTCAAACAACTTTTATATCCGAGAAACGAAGAGACAATGTAGTTCTGTTTAAAAAAATAAAATTAACCTTAGAATTTATTTTTAGAATTAATACCCAAACTGTGTTACATTGTCAATTTGAATTTTACATTAAAACGGCCTTTCAAAAATTTGAAAGGCCGTTTTTATAAAAAGTAAACATCCGTAATTACGCAGTCTTCATCAACTTCCATCTTTCTTCCATCACTCAACTTCCTGACTCCGTTATTTTGCAATTGGAATATGCGTGCTCACTGCAATTCTGTTCCAGGCATTGATGGTAATAATCGCCATAATAATCTGAGCGATCTGGTGATCATCAAAGAATTTTTTAGCCTTCTGGAAAGTTTCTTCTGATAATCCGTTTTGACTGATCAGTGTAATTTCCTCTGTCATTGCCAAAAGTACCTGCTCTTCTTCAGTGAAAAATTCTTTCGCTTCTGTCCATCCGTTCAGAATAAAGATTCTTTGAGGATTTTCACCGTATTTGATGGCATCTTTGGTGTGCATATCAAGGCAGAACGCACATTTATTGATCTGTGAAGCCCTGATTTTAATTAATTCCTTCTGAATATGGGTTAAAGAAGTGGTCTGTAAGTATGCTTCTAATCCCATCATTGCTTTGTAAGCTGCTGAATCTACTGTTGCAATATTTAATCTTGCGCTCATAATATGTATTATTTTTTGGTTAATTGATCTATACTTAAAGAATAATGCTGCTGTACCGCCAGTAAAAGAGCGGCTGCACTTCCCACCCATACAGAATAGTTTAGTGGGGCTTTGGAACCTGATGCAATGGTCATAGAGATGGCAAAAACGAGTAGCAGTGCACTGCTTCCATAGGCTGCAAACTTTGTTTTAAATCCAAAAATAAGCATCAAAGGAAAAAGAATTTCTAAAAAGGTTGCGGTATACGCTGAAACCGTACTCAAAGCTTCCGGAAGAAAAAAGGTAAGCTGTCTTGTGTATTCTTTAAAACGCTCCATGTTTCCCCATGAAGAATTTTCTTTGCTCCATAATCCGAACCTGTCTGCTACTGCAGAAAGCATCGTAACGGCGAGAGCCAGTCTTAAAAAAAGTTGCGGAAATTGATATTTTTGATCTGTCATTGCATTAACTTTTAATCACATGACAAATTTCCGTCTTCTGATCCGTAAAAAACTTAAACTGGTTTAAGATCGTAATTTTGCTCTGATTTCACTCAGATATTCCGGAGTAAGATTCAAAAATGAGGCAATCAGATATTGAGGAATCCTTTGAATAAACCACGGATACAATGTACTGAAATGCATATAAAGTTCTTCTCTGGACATCTCATATAAATAACGGATTCTGCGTTCCGCAGCAGCATATGCCCGCTGATAGATCATGCGGAAATACCTTTCCATAATAGGATGCTTTTGTAATAATTCTTCCTGGCGCTCCAGATCAATCACCAAAACGGAAGAAGGTTCTACCGCCTGTATAGAAAAGTTAGTTTGTATCTGCCTTTCGTAAGAAAATGTATCTGTAATCCACCAGTTTTCAATGGCAAATTCCGTCGTCTGCTCTACTCCTTTTTCATTGATAAAAAACTTTCTCAGACATCCTTTCACTACAAAATACATGGTTCGGCATACTTCACCTTCCAGCACCAGATTTTGCTTCTTTTTAACATCCATTACCTCAAAAAATGATACAATAGAAGTATATTCTTCGTCAGTTACCGTAATAAATTTGTTTAAATGTGATTTGAATGAATCCATTGTAAGATTTAATACTCAAACTTAACTTTATTTTTTTAGTTTTACAATGAGAAAAATATTGAATCATGGAAATCGTTGCTAAAATTCTGATCGCTGTCGTTGCACTGGAACACCTTTATATTCTTTGGATGGAAATGTTCGCATGGGAAACCAAAGGAAAAGAAGTTTTTAAAGCAGCTCTGCCTGCAGAAATGTTTAAACCAACGAAAGGACTTGCTGCCAACCAGGGACTTTACAATGGTTTCCTGGCTGCCGGACTGATCTGGTCATTCCTGATTAAAGATCCGCAATGGCAGACCAATGTGGCATTATTCTTTTTAGGATGTGTAGCTGTGGCCGGAATCTACGGAGCCCTTTCTGCCACTAAAAAAATATTTTTCGTTCAGGCATTACCTGCCATTCTTGCTATTATTGCCATTTTATTGAAATAATCTTACAGGTTATCTTTTAAAATAATTACCATATCCATCTCTCTTACCTTTAATGATAAGAGAAAATTCATCATGAAACCACCTCTTTAAAACTATATTGAAAATCAACAATTTACATAGGTAAAAATCCATTTAATATAAAATTCGTAAATTTGCACCGTCATAAAAAATTGATAGACAGTTTTTTGATGCTGGCAAGCATTTTGATGAAATGTAGCCATTCAAGTTGTTCAGTATACATATCTGTAATTACATCATCAGTAATTTAATTGTAGAATCTATGTAAAAGATCAGTTTCTTTTTACATAATACACTCTTTTTCTAGAGTATAATCTATTGAAATATTTAAAATAAACATAAGGCCAGCAGGTCTTTATGCTATTATTTTTTTGTTTAAAGCTTTTATCACCAAAGGCTTGGCAAATTATTTTATCCTATTACCAACAACAGAACAACGAAAGCTAAATGTATATAATGAATTGGTGTACAATTTTTTATATCAAATTATTAATTGAAAAATTCTGAATATGGAAAAAAATGAAAACACTCGAAAAGTAAAACTTAAAGTGGAAGACCTGACGATCATCTTTGGTAAAAACAAAGAAAAGGCACAGGAACTTCTGGACAAAGGTTTTTCCAAAAAGGAAATTCTTGAAAAAACAGGCTGTACCATAGGAATCAACAAAGCCAGTTTTGAAATCTATGAAGGAGAATTCTTTGTGATCATGGGACTTTCAGGAAGTGGAAAATCTACTTTACTGCGTTGTCTGAACAGACTGAATGAGCCCACATCAGGAAAAGTATTCATCAATGACGATGATATCACCGGAAAAAACAATAAAGAGCTGCTGGAAGTAAGAAGAACGGAAATGAGTATGGTTTTCCAGAAATTTGGATTACTTCCTCATCATACAATTCTTGACAATGCTGGTTTCGGATTAGAAATAAGAGGAGAAGACAAAGCTTCACGCGATAAAAAAGCACAGAAAGCGCTGGATATCGTTGGATTAACCGGTTTTGAAAATCAGTATCCTTCCCAACTTTCCGGAGGAATGCAGCAGAGAGTAGGATTGGCAAGAGCGTTGGCAAACGATCCAGAAGTTTTGCTTATGGATGAAGCATTCTCTGCATTGGATCCGCTGATAAAATCTGAAATGCAGGATCAGATGCTTGAACTGCAGAATACCTTACAAAAAACCATTGTCTTTATTACCCACGATCTGGATGAAGCCATTAAAATCGGAGACCGTATCGTCATCATGAAAGATGGTGTCATAGAACAGATAGGAACAGCTGAAGATATTCTGACCAATCCGGCAAGCGATTATGTAAAAGCGTTCGTAGAAAAAGTAGACCGTAAAACCATTATTACCGCAAGATCTTTAATGTTTGACAAAGCGACAGTTGTACGTTTCAGAAAAGACGGTCCTGAGGGAGCTTTAAGAAAAATGAGAGCCACGGGATTAGAAAACTTGCCGGTGGTAGATTTTCAAAATAAATTTCTGGGTTTTGTAACCCTTAATGATGTGGTTCGCATTGCCAGAAAGAAAGAACCTACGGTAGAATCTATTATCAACAGCAATGTTCCTTCGGTTTATCCTGAAGTAACTGTAGAAGAAATGCTGCCGCTGATCTCTGAAAATAAATCATCCATCGCTGTAATTGATGAAGACAATAAATTTTTAGGTCTTGTCACTCAGTTATCACTGGTCATAGAAGCGACCAAATTTAACGAAGAAGAGATTATTGAATTAAAAGAAATCGCAAACAACCAATAAGATGAATAAAACTATAGATATAGGTCAATATGTAGAAACTGCAATCAATTGGCTCACAGAAAACGGAAAACCTGTATTTGATGTCATAAAGCATCTGGGAAATTCCTCTATTATGGGGATTGAATGGGTTTTAACAAACACTCCTTTTTATGTAATCATTCTCTTTTTTACCCTGCTGGCACTATGGAAAGCCGGAAAAGGCATTGCTGTAGTAACGGCTGCCGGATTAAGTTTAATATTTTTAATGGGTCTATGGAAAGAAACCATGGAAACGCTGGCACTTATTTTTGTTTCCACCATTACCGCCCTTATTCTTTCTATTCCGCTTGGAATTTTAGCAGCGAAAAGCAAAATAGCTGACAAAATCATTCGTCCTTTACTGGATCTGATGCAGACTATGCCCGCATTTGTCTATCTGATCCCGGCTGTACTGTTTTTCAGTATCGGTAAAGTACCGGGTGCTTTTGCAACGATTATTTTCGCCATGCCGCCAGCAGTTCGATTAACGACACTGGGAATTGAAGCCGTTCCGAAAGATATTGTGGAGGCTGCCAGAGCTTTTGGTGCCACCAACCGTCAGATTCTGTTCAAAGTAGAGCTTCCTTTAGCGATGAAAACGATTTTAACAGGGATTAATCAAACCATATTGTTATCATTATCCATGGTCGTTATTGCAGGAATGATTGCTGCAGGCGGTTTAGGGGAGAAAGTACTGGAAGGAATTAATAATCTGGATATCGGATTAGGATTTGAAAGCGGATTATCCGTAGTGATATTGGCCATTATCCTCGACCGTATTACTCAGGGATTTGTAAAGAAAAAGCAATAAGATGAAACAACTTAAATATCTGTTTTTGCCCCTTTTAATGTTACTATTTACAGCATTAAGTTCGTGTGAAAACATAAAAAATTCTAAATATATTACCATAGGAATGGTAGACGGCTGGGCGGAAGATGTTGCAATGACGCACGTTGCTAAAGCTATTCTTGACCAGCAAGGTTATCATGTGATTATTCAAAAAGCTTCTACAGATATGATTCTGGCTTCGATGAATAATGAAGATACAGACCTTTTCATGGGAGTCTGGCTTCCTTACACTCATGCGAAAAAGCTTGCTAAATTTCCTGGGCTGACTCATCTTGGAACCAATTATGACAACGGTCGTATAGGATTAGTTGTACCTGAATACGTTCCTGTTAACTCCATTGAAGAGCTCAATCACAATAAAAATCAGTTCAATCAAAGAATCATTGGAATTGAAAAAGGAGCCGGATTAACCACCGGAACGGATAAAGCTATTGTTGACTATAACCTGGATTACCAACAGATCAATTCCTCTACGATTGCCATGATCACCGAATTACAGAATGCTATCCAACGTAAAGAATGGATAGTGGTAACCGGATGGCAGCCCCACTGGATGTTCGGAAAAATGAAGCTTAAATTTCTTGATGATCCTCAAAAGATATATGGTGAAGCAGAACAGATTAAAACTTACTCCAGAAAAAGCTTTGCAAAAGATCATCCTGAGTTGGCCAAATTCTTTTCAAAACTCCATTTTGATGATGAAAACATGTCTGATCTATTAATGAAAATGGAACTGAGTAAAAATAAAGAAGCCACCGCCAAAGAATGGGTGGAAGATCACTCTGAACTGGTACAGTCCTGGCTAGATAAAAATTAATAAACAGTTTGGTATTATTTAAAAATCCTCAACTCAACATGGGCTGAGGATTTTTTATCGACATAGATTAGTTGATTTTTTCTCTATGAAGCCATATTATTAGTAATCGCAAAGACGCAAAGAAATTTAATAATATACTGCTTTAAGGCGCAAGAACATTTCGACTTCGCTCAATGGGAGATTTTCAGCAAGTTTGTTTCAGTTAAAATTAACAGAATTAAATTTTATCAAAGATAAAATCCTTGCGCCTTAAGGCATATTTAAAAGAAAATTGTTGCGTCTTTGCGTTTTTCAATATCTCATAACGATCCCATTGATTCTTTGATTTTCTCACGATGAAGGATCCCCCAATTCACCAATGTTTCTGTGACCGGAAATACAGATTTCCCGTATTCGGTCACCGCATACGTTACCGTAATCGGCTTTGTATCCTGAATGGTTCTGGTGATCAGGAGATTCGTTTCCAGTTCTTTTAATTCTTTGCTTAACATTTTCGCAGAGATACCTTCTATACTGCGTTCCAACTTTTTAAAATGAATCATCTGATCCGGTCTGTTCGTCAGATACCGTAAAATCATCAGTTTCCATTTTCCTCCCAAAACGTCCAGACTGTCGCGCATCGCGAACAATTCCTCTGTGCAGCTGGCCTCTCTTTCAATGCCGTTTTCAATGATTTTTGCCATAATAGTTTCATAAAGGTAACTAGTTACCATTGGTTAACTAGTAGCAAATATAAACTATTCCCGCTTTACATTTGTGTATCAAATTTTAAAGTATGAAAACAGTTATTTTAAATAAAAACGGAAAGTTGGAAGACGGATTTGCAGAACAGCCAAAACCCAAAGGCAATGAAGTTTTAATTCAGATTAAAGCAAGTGGTTTCAACCCCATCGATTATCAGATGCTGGAAAATGAATTGGAACGGAAACTGATCAGTTCCCCGATATTAGGAAGAGAACTATCCGGAATTGTAGTGGATAAAGGTTCAGGAGTTAAAGAATTCAATATTGGAGATGAAGTCTATTGTGGCAGCGGTTCCATGGGAAGCAACGGCACTTACGCTGAATATATTGCAGTTCCTGAAGCCATTGTTTCCTTTAAACCAAAAAATATTTCTTTTGAACAGGCGGCTGCCATTCCTTCAGCAGGACTTACTTCTTTACAGATCTTTAACCGTTTAAAACTAAATCCGGAAAATACAGTTTTGGTAACAGGAGCAACCGGAGGAGTCGGTTCATTTTTGATCAAACTTTTATTAGCACATAATATTCGACAGATCACAACCACAGTGGGCAGTGAAGAAAACAGACAGATCCTTCTTAAACTGGGTTTAAAAGAACATCAGATCATCAACTATAAAGAAGAAAATCTTATCAGTAATATTCTAAAAGCCAATAACGACCAGCCTTTCGATTATGGAATTGATCTGGTTGGAAACTACATGTCGGAAGTGACTGCAGAAGTTTTGAAAATCAACGGAACCTATGTGGATGTCACGGCTTTGGTAACAAACGAAGCTCATGAAATACTGTTCAACAAAGGAACACTGATTATGAATATTTCCAATTACACTTACGGAATGATTAAAAAATATGAGTATTATAAAATTTCCACAGACTCCTAAAAATGGAACTTACTTCCGGTATGTCGTTGTTCCTCCCGATAAAAATTTAGGTATAGAATGGAAAAAGAATGAACCTCATCCAATGATGCATCAAACGCCAACACTGGATTATATCATTATTCTTTCCGGCGAACTTTACCTCATCATGGAGGAAGGAGAAACGCTTTTGAAACCTGGCGACATCGTCATTCAAAGAGGAACAAATCATGCTTGGAGCAACCGGTCTAATGAACCTTGCATTCAGCTGGCTGTTTTGATTGATGCAGAAATTTAATTTGTTGGAAAAACGCAAAGACGCAAGGATAAATAAATAATGTATTGTTTTTAAGGCGCAAGAAAATCAAAGATTTTCAGCAAGGATTAATGCATACAGTATTAGAATTAGACAATTTTATCGCAGATAAAATCCTTGCGCCTTACAGCATAATAATAGAAAATACTTTGCGCCCCTGCGCTTTCCAATAAAAACTCCCAATTTACAAAGCAGAAATCTCCAACAGTTTCTGCTTCATTTTTTCAGTCGTCATCTGCCCTTCCTGATAATACACCAGATTCTGATGCTTATCCAGAAATATCCACAAAGGATAAACAGGCTGATTTTTATTTTTTGACAATGCCAGCGCCAGCTCATGAATTCCGGAATTTCCATTCTGCAGATATTCAAACTCCTGATTCTGGAAATGAATTTTCTCCTTTGTCTTCTCTGACTCAAAGTTGATAAAATAAAAGTGATCATTGATCATACTCACCAGCTCTTTATCTTTATTCATACGGTAAGACTCAATCTTACAGACCGCACACCAATCTGTATATAGATGAATCACAACCGGTTTAGGATTTTCTTTCTGCTGAACCTCAAGATCAGAAAAAGTGCCTGTCTTCATCTGAGACAGATAAAAACAGGGCACTAACATTAAAAATAAAGCTATTTTTTTCATTTCAAAGTATATTTTACACCCAGAAATCCTCTGATTCCCTGCATCGGGGCGTAACCGTATGCCGTATCAAAAGTATAGTGATTAGGATTGTTGACAGGATCATCAACATATTTATCAAACGGGTCAAACGGTCTCATCAAAGGATCTTTAGGTCTGAAATTGAATAGGTTTTTTATTCCGCAATACACTTCAAATCCGGATTTAAAGCTCTTAGACACCTGAATATTGGCCAGAGAATAAAACGGTGAATATTCAGGGCGGTAGTCGTTTACCAGAACAGGAAGCCTCATGGGCCCGTAGAATTGTCCTGTAAAATCGATGGTCAGATTATTGGCGAACTTATATGTCAGATTATAAGTACCACTCCATTTCGGAGCATGCAATTGCTGTGTTTTTTGATTTTCATTATCAAATTTCTGATAGACATCCAGATACGTCACTCCCAGATTGACACTCAGAGGGAATTGAAAACTAAAATCCACATTCAGGGAAGCTCCCCGTGAAATTCCGTACCCATGAAGATTGTCATAAATAATTTTATCAGGGTCCGAATCAAAATCTCCCACGATTTTATTACTGAAATACGTATAAAATGCCGACGCATCAAGATTCACCATTCGGTTTCCTACAGGAATTTTCCAGATATAATTCAAGTTTCCGTTGATCGATCTTTCGGGCTTCAGGTCAGATTTTACCACCACTTCCCTTGAACCTGTCAAAGCAGCATGATCTTCCGTAAACAAATTCACTACTCGGAAGCCTGTTCCAAAGTTAAAACGTAAGGTATGGTATGGATTAGGATTAAATTTCCATGCAAACCTCGGTGAATGTACGGAATGATGCACTTTATCATAATCATATCTGTATCCAATCAGCAAAGTATTTTTATCATTGATTTCCCACTGATCCTGAATAAATGCTCCCCAGATCGGTGATTTCATAGGCGCATTAGTGATACCATCCGCAGCTAATGTTCCGGGAGTATTGTCATCGTAAAAAGTTCTTTTAAAAGTAAGTCCCGCAGTGATATCATGTTTTCCGAAACTCCTGTCCCAATAGGTCTGCACGAAAGCCACTTTTTGTGTCGCATTGAACGGATTGGAGCCATAAAATGAATTCTGATCATGGTAATTATAGGAAAACTGGGTCACAATATGTTCTTTCATGGGCCATTCATACAAACCAAAAATCTCTGCCCTGTTGGTATAGATACTTTCTCCGTACACCTCATCACTGCCACGGAAAGATTTATTCCACTGCATTTCACCACCAAAACGGTCTTCATACAGATATCTCATGGCAAAACTTGCCTGTCTGTTTTCCTTTCTTTTAAAATTCCACTTATTGAAAACCGAAATTCTGCTTTGTAAAGTAGCATCGGTGAAATTATCTTTATTCTGATCTATTCTTTCCTGAAAACTGAAATAGTTCAAACTTAATAATGAAGCTGCATTCTTTCCTACATTGAATTTAGTGGAAAGGTCCACATTATTTTCAAACCAGCTCGATGTCATCAGATCTACACTCAGCTTAGGAGCAGTCAAAGCATTTTTGGTGATAATATTGATAACCCCTCCCATCGCTTCAGAGCCATAGATAGAAGACGCAGGACCTTTTACAACTTCAATTCGATCTACCAGACTATTGGGGATTCCGCTTAATCCATATACGGTGGAAAGTGAACTTACAATCGGCATTCCGTCAATCAGGATCATGGTATAAGGCCCTTCCAGTCCGTTGATGTGAATATCTCCCGTATTGCACACAGAACAGTTCAGCTGAGGTTTTACTCCATTCACCATGGCAATGGCCTCAAAAATACTGGGAGTAGGATTTTTCTGGAAAAATTTCTGACTGTAAATCTCCACTGCCACAGGACTTTTCGACCTGCTCATCGGTTTTATGGTTCCGGTAACTACAACATCTTCAATGGTACTGGTCTTGAATTCCCTCTTAATAACGCTGGCAGAATCCTGACTTTTAGTCTGCTGCAAGCTCAAACTGTCCGTCTCCTGCGCAAAGCAATAGGTAGATAAAAAAGTAATAGAAAATAATATTCGCTTCATGAAATTAAAATTGTTAGACAAATCTAACAATTATTTTTCAAATACAAAACTTCTTCAAAAAAATATAGATGGATTGAATTCATGAAAAATGATTAAATTTGAGAAACTACATATGAAAGTAAAATGAGATATCATCAATCGGGAAATATCCCACCAAAAAGACACACGATCTTTAAGTCTCCTGAAGATAAATTTTACTATGAGCAGCTTTTCGGTACAGAAGGCTTCCATGGTATTTCTTCTCTGTTATATCATATCCACCGCCCTACACAAATCAAATCTATCGGTGAACCGAAAGATGTTACTCCAAAAATCGCTGTGGAAAAAAATGTGGCTCCGAGAATGTTTAAAGGAATGAACGTCACTCCTGAAGATGATTTTATGGACAGCCGAAAGATCCTTTTGATGAATAATGACCTGAAAATGGGACTGGCCAAGCCAAGAAAATCGATGGATTACTTCTACAAAAATGCAGAATGTGATGAACTTTTATATGTTCACCAAGGAAACGGAATCTTAAAAACATTTGTAGGTGATCTTGAATTCGTAACCGGAGATTATCTTATTATTCCGCGAGGAACTATCTATCAGGTAGAACTAAAGTCTGATGACATTGTGTTTTTCGTATTGGAAAGCCACTCTCCTATTTACACTCCGAAAAGATACAGAAACGAATTCGGGCAGCTTTTGGAACATTCTCCATTCTGCGAAAGAGATATAATTGCTCCTACTTACAGAGAACCCATCGATGAAAAGGGAGAATTCTTAATTAAAGTAAAAAAAGAAAACCAGATTACCGATTTCATCTACGCGACTCACCCGTTTGATGTAGTAGGCTGGGACGGATATTTTTATCCTTATAAATTCAACATTAAAAACTTCGAACCGATTACCGGAAGAATTCACCAACCACCACCTGTTCACCAGAATTTTGAGGGACACAATTTTGTAGTCTGCTCATTCTGTGCAAGAATGTATGATTATCACCCACAGGCGATTCCGGCACCTTACAACCACTCCAATATTGACTCTGATGAGGTATTATTCTATACGGAAGGAGACTTCATGAGCCGTAATCATATTGATTTGATGGACTTCACCCTTCACCCGGGAGGAATTGTACACGGACCTCATCCAGGTGCTATGGAAAGAAGTATCGGAAAAAAATTCACAGAAGAATATGCCGTAATGGTAGACCCTTTCCGCCCTTTGAAAATTACAGAAGAAGCTTTAAAAGTGGAAGATCCTTCTTATAAAACTTCATGGCTGGAATAGTCTACAAAGAATTAAAACAGTTTTAAACTTTACTATCAACCACAAAAGTCACAAAAGATATAAACGTTAAAAGTTTATAGGTGAATCTTTATTAATTATAAAGAACACAAAAGTTTTGAAAATCGAAGATTTTCCTCTAATGTGAACTTTATGCAGTATTAATACTGGCTTTTTCATTAAACAAAAGTATTTAACCAAGCTTTTGTGACTTTTGTGGTTAAAAATTCAAATAGATTTATTTTAATATTAAAAAAGTCTATTAAGTTCATATCAAAAAGTATTACTAAATACATACAAAAGACGCTTTAAATCCTTTATTTAAAGCGTCTTTTTTTGTAAATTTGTGAGGTATGGTTACCATATTGGCCATCATTATTTTTCATGACGCATCCTAAGTAATGGTGGTTTAAAACAAAATCAATATTACATGTTAGAAAGAATCAGATTAGAAAGTCTACGCGAAAAAGTAACTACCGCTGAAAACGCAGTAAAAATCATTAAAGACGGTATGACCATCGGGTCCAGCGGCTTTACGAAAGCAGGTGACAGCAAAGCCATTTTGCCGGCACTGGCAGAAAGAGGAAAAACCGAAGACCTTAAAGTCACTTTAATGACGGGAGCTTCACTAGGCCACGGTACCGATGGAAAGCTGGCTGAAGCCAATGTTCTGAAGAAAAGGATGCCTTTCCAGGTAGATCCTGTTTTAAGAAATAAAATTAACAATGGCGAAATTCTATTCATCGACCAGCATTTAAGTGAAAGTGCCGAACTCCTTCACACCAAAAATCTTCAGAGTATTGACGTAGCTATTATTGAAGCAGCCTATATTGAAAGAGACGGAAGTATTGTTCCTACTACATCTGTAGGAAATTCTGTGACATTTGCTGCTTTGGCTAAAAAAGTGATTATTGAAATCAATACCGAAGTTCCTGAAGAAGTTTATGGAATCCATGATATCTACCAGGCCGAAGATTATCCTTACAGAAATGTTATTCCTATCGTAGCGCCATGGAACAAAATCGGGAGAAAAAGCATTCCTGTAGATCCTGAAAAAATTGAAGCTATCGTATTTACCAACCGTAAAGACAGCCCGGCTGATATTGCAGAACCGGACGAAAAAACTACAGCTATTGCCAAACATCTTCTTGCTTTCTTTGAAAATGAAGTTCTTTTGGGACGACTTACCGACAGACTACTTCCTCTTCAGGCAGGTATTGGTAAAGTAGCCAACGCTGTTCTGACAGGTTTCAAAGACAGTAATTTTTATGATCTGACAATGTTTTCCGAAGTACTTCAGGACAGTACCTTCGATCTGATCGATTCCGGTAAGCTAAGCTTTGCCTCAGCATCTTCCATTACCGTTTCTCAGGAATGCTACGAAAGAGTATTAGGAAATCTTTCAAAATATAAAGACAAATTCGTTTTAAGACCTCAGAATATTTCCAATACACCGGGACTGATCCGAAGATTGGGAGTGATTGCCATCAATACCGCCATTGAATTTGATATCTATGGAAATGTAAACTCTACTCATATCGGAGGAACCAAAATCATGAACGGAATCGGAGGTTCCGGAGACTTCGCGAGAAATGCTTATTTAAGTATTTTCGTAACTCAGGCTGCTTCAAAAGGCAACAATATTTCTCACGTCCTTCCAATGGTTTCTCATACCGACCATACGGAACATGATGTTGATATTCTGGTAACAGATGTCGGATTGGCTGATTTAAGAGGTTTAGCTCCAAGAGAAAGGGCACAGAAAATCATTGACAACTGTGTTCACCCGGATTATAAAGAAGAATTACAATCTTATTTCGACAGAGCCTGCGAAAAAGGAGGTCATACTCCTCATTTATTACAGGAAGCCTTCAGCTGGCATTTACGATTTGCAGAAACCGGAAGTATGAAACAGAAAACAGCTGTAGAAGCCGCTAATTAAGATTTTCATCAAAGACCAAATAAAACAAAAAGGACTGAATGCCAATGCATTTGGTCCTTTTCCCGTTAATTGATATCCTGTTGATTCATATGACAAAAATCTGTACAATATCCTCAAAAAATTTATATGAACATAAAATTATAAAGATTATCTTTGAAAGAAGAGCGGTATTTTTATGAGATTTAAAATACGTTGAACACCCTTTTAAAAAAGACAAAATATGAATAATTACATCAGCGCAGAAGAAGCAATATATACAATAAAAAGCGGAAACCGTGTGTTCTTTCATGGCAGTGCATGTACCCCGAATTATCTGATTGACGAGCTGGCAAGACAGTCCGGCCGGTTGCAAAATGTGGAAATGGTTTCCATTACCCAGCAGGGAAATGTGGAAATTGCAAAACCACAATACAAAGACAGCTTTTTCATCAATTCTTTATTTGTTTCCACACCTGTGCGTGATGCAGTGAATTCTGACCGCGGAGACTTTGTTCCTGTTTTCTTAAGTGAAATTCCTATTTTATTCAGAAAAAACATCCTGCCACTGGATGTGGCAATTGTCACCGTTTCTCCACCAGACCAACATGGTTTTTGTACGTTGGGAACTTCAGTGGATATTGCGAGAGCCGCTGTAGATACGGCAAAAATCATTGTGGCCATCGTAAACCCAAGAATGCCAAGAACCCACGGGGACGGAATGATCCACATCAGCAGAATCCACAAGCTGGTATGGCATGAAGAAGAGCTTCCAACAGTAGATTATGGCTCAAAAGTAGGCCCTGAAGAAATGCTGGTAGGAAAAAATGTTGCGGAGCTTATTGAAGACAGATCGACCCTCCAGATGGGTATCGGAACCATTCCTGATGCGGTTCTGAAATGCCTTACCAATCACAAAGATCTGGGAATTCACACAGAAATGCTGAGCGACGGTGTTATCGATCTGATTCAGGATGATGTGATCAATAATAAATACAAAGGCTACAACGATAACAAAACCATCACAAGTTTCTGTTTCGGAACCCGGAAACTCTATGATTATGTGGATGATAACACCGTTTTTGCTTTCAGAGACGTAAGCGAGGTTAATTTTCCAATCAATATCATGAGAAACAAAAAGATGGTTGCCATCAATTCTGCTATTGAAATAGACCTTACAGGACAGGTATGTGCCGACTCTATCGGAACGCTCCAGTACAGTGGAATCGGAGGACAAATGGATTTTATGCGCGGTGCTGCTTTAAGTGATGACGGAAAACCTATCATAGCCATTACCGCAAGAACCAAAAAAGGAATTTCCAGAATCGTTCCCTTTCTTAAGCAAGGCGCTGGTGTAGTTACTACAAGAGGGCATATTCATTATGTAGTAACTGAATACGGAACAGCTTATCTGTACGGAAAAAACCTTCGCCAGAGAGCACAGGAACTTATCAGCATTGCCCATCCGGATGACAGAGAAATGCTGGAAAGAGCTGCTTTTGAAAGATTTAAACATTGATAATCAAACCATAAAGTTTTCAAAACTATTTTTGCTATAAAAAATTAAAACAAATTTTGAATTTAACATCATAGAATCATATGAAAATATTAATTTTTTGGCAGTATATTTGATAAAATTCATTCAAAAACAAGGAAATTGAAAACTATATATAATTCGATACGAGACGAAGTTATAAAACATTCCAAGGTAAGGAATTCTGTTTTGGGGAATGTGAATGAATGGAAGAGAAGCCATTATATTATTCTTTCCGAAATCATCAAAGATGAACTCTCTGAGGCTGAAGAACTGAAGGGAGGAAAAAAATTTGAAATCGGAAATACCATTTCCCATGTTACCCTTCAACGTTTTTTTGAAAACGATTATCAGGATAAAACCCACAGTGATCTCAGATTTTTAAAAACACTGGATAAAATCTGTATCTTTTTAGGATATAAAGATCTTAATGATTACATCCTTACGGTAAGGTACAGAAAAGAGAATGATGAGGGAACAGATGACCAATCCTATCTTACACAGATGGTATATGATTACTGTGCTGCCGTTTTTGAATTTTATAAGCTGTTTCCGAGTCACAATACCGAACTTTTAAAAGGTCTGGTATTTGACAACTCTCCTTTTCTGGAAAGAGCTTCACAGTTTAGTAAAGAGTTGTGTGATAAAGATTTTCACCTGGTTACAAAAAACAACAGATCCAATTATGAAGTATTTGATATTCACGTTGTCACAGACGAACCGGACAAAAAAATACTGGAGTCTCAGGAATTCTGGAATCTTCTGTTCAAAGTGGGAGAAACCGGCGAAGAACATTTCGTGAATCAACTCAGTACCCAGATCTATTTTATCCGAAAAATAAATGATACCTGGAAGATATGGGATAATTATAATCCCGACGCAGGAATGCTCAACCGAAAAATTGAAACAATCTAAAATAAAAAGCCGCAGAGAAATCTACGGCTTTCATGTTTCGAAATATTTTTTTTTCACTTGTCTTTTTGTATAACAAATGTAGGCAGACGATTTTAAACTTATGAAACTTAAATATACTTAAGTAAACTCTTCTTTAACGTTATGTTAAATATATTCAATGAATCCGGGGGAATATTTTCGCAATGTCTAAGAATTTTGTAATTTGCATACCAATAAAATAAAAGTAAAAGAGAAAATATGTCAACACTTACATTTGCCGAGAAAATAGCTCAAGCAGAAAATTTCTTACCAATTAATGGTACAGATTATATTGAGTTTTATGTAGGAAATGCAAAACAGGCTGCCCATTATTACAAAACCGCTTTCGGTTTTCAGTCTGTAGCTTATGCGGGTCCTGAAACAGGAGTAAGAGACCGTGCATCTTATGTGCTTCAACAAGGAAAAATCAGATTGGTATTAACAACAGGACTTAAATCTGACTCTCCTATCAGTGAGCACGTAAAAAAACATGGTGACGGAGTAAAAATTTTGGCACTTTGGGTAGATGACGCTTATGCAGCTTTCGAAGAAACAACTAAAAGAGGAGGAAAACCTTATTTAGAGCCTGTAACGTTAACTGATGAGCAGGGTGAGGTAAGAATGTCCGGTATCTACACCTATGGAGAAACCGTTCACATGTTTGTGGAAAGAAAAAATTATAACGGTGCTTTTATGCCTGGTTATGAAAAGTGGGAAAGCGATTATAAGCCTGAAGAAGCAGGTTTATTATACGTAGACCACTGTGTAGGAAATGTTGACTGGAACAGAATGATCCCAACCGTAGAATGGTATGAAAAAGTAATGGGATTTGTAAACATCCTTTCTTTTGATGATAAGCAGATCAACACAGAATATTCTGCACTGATGTCTAAAGTAATGTCAAACGGAAACGGATATGCAAAATTCCCGATCAACGAACCTGCAGAAGGGAAAAAGAAATCTCAGGTAGAAGAATATCTTGATTTCTATGAAGGAGAAGGGGTACAGCACATTGCTGTAGCGACGAAAGATATCATCCATACCGTAACTGAATTGAAGAAGCGTGGTGTTGAATTCCTTTCTGCTCCACCGGAAGCTTATTACGACATGGTTCCTGAAAGAGTAGGTCATATTGATGAAGATCTTAAAAAACTTCAGGAGTTAGGTATACTTATTGATCATGATGAAGAAGGGTATTTATTACAGATCTTTACGAAGCCTGTAGAAGACCGCCCTACTCTATTCTTCGAAATTATTGAAAGACATGGTGCGCAAAGTTTTGGTGCCGGAAATTTCAAGGCGTTATTCGAAGCATTAGAAAGAGAACAGGAAAGAAGAGGTAATCTTTAATTTTACAATAAAATATAAGTTTTGTCAGAATACTGTATTCTGGCAAAACTTTTTTATAAAACACAGTATATGAGAAAACTTTTTATCGGGATTTTCCTTCTGGGAACCTTAGGGCTTAAAGCTCAATATGGAACTTTGAATGAAATCCTTAACCGACTTGAACAAAGAAAAGGCATCAATCAGCATCTTGAAAATGTAAATATTGATAACAAAAAGTTTGTTTTCATTAAAGATGAAGCCGATCATACGGAACGGGACTTTATTATCATCAAAGGAAATAATGCCACGTATGTAGAAGTTTTCGATGATAAAGCAACTGGAGAAAGCAGTTCCAATGTTTTTACCGGTGATATCATCAGGAAAAAAAATATTATTTCTTTACGGGCAGACATGCTTGAAAACAAAAAAATCCCAATGCCTGTCACGAAGACTTTACTGCTGACACAACAGGACAATATTTTATACCTCATCGATGTCAATACCAGAGACAGATGGATTGATGAAGCCTCTTATTCAAAAAAGACCAAATAAATGTTCCGGGGAATTCTCCGGATGATATTGAATCTAACTAAAATCTAAACTTATGAAATCATTTGTAGACTATTCCTCAAATTCGGATTTTTCTATACACAATATTCCTTTCGGAGTCGCAGTTTTTAACAAAGAATATATCGGATGCTGTACAAGAATCGGAGATCAGGTCATTGATCTTGCTACCTTGTACGATCTTGGATATTTTGAAGATATTGAAGGATTAGACGACAATGTTTTTGAAGCGTATACCATTAATGAATTTATCGAGCTGGGTAAGCCTGTTACCAATGCTGTTCGTACCAAAATCCAAACCTTATTGCAGGAAGGATCCACTTTATCAAAAGATCAGAAAACCATTGAAGAAGCTTTTTATGATCTGGATAAGGTAAAAATGATGATGCCTGTTCACATCCCGAACTATACTGATTTCTACAGCAGCATCGAACATGCTACCAACGTAGGAAAAATGTTCCGTGACCCGGCAAACGCTTTATTACCCAACTGGAAACACCTACCGGTAGGTTACCACGGAAGAGCATCCTCTATCGTAGTTTCCGGAACGGAGATCAATCGTCCGAAAGGTCAGACAAAACCTGCAGATGCAGATAAACCGGTTTTCGGACCATCTAAACAACTGGATTTCGAACTGGAAATGGCTTTCATCATCAATAAAAATACAGAGATGGGAGAAAGTATTTCTACTAAAGACGCTGAGGATGCCATCTTCGGAATGGTCGTTTTCAACGATTGGTCTGCAAGAGATATCCAATCCTGGGAATACGTTCCGCTAGGGCCTTTCCTTGCGAAAAACTTCGGTTCATCCATTTCTCCATGGGTAGTTACCCTTGAAGCTCTGGAGCCGTTCAGAACCGCTTCCCCGGTGCAGGATCCTGAGGTTTTAGACTATTTAAAATTTGAAGGTGATAAAAATTACGATATCAACCTTGAAGTATATATCCAACCTGAAAACGGAGATCAAAACCTGATCTGCGAAAGCAACTACAAACACATGTACTGGAATATGACCCAGCAACTGGCACATCATACGGTAAACGGATGTAATGTGGAAGTAGGTGATCTATATGCCAGCGGTACCATCTCAGGAAGTGATCCGAAATCTTTCGGTTCTATGCTCGAACTGACATGGAGAGGACAAAATCCTTTATCATTAAGCAACGGAGAAGAAAGAAAATTCATTGAAGACAATGATACGGTTACCATGAAAGCTTGGGCTGAAAAAGACGGTGTGAGAGTAGGTTTCGGTGAAGTTTCCGGTAAAATTATTCCAGCACTTTAATTTTTATCTAAATTTTAGCTCTGCACAATACTACTATTAAACCTTATAGGTTTTGAAAACCTATAAGGTTTGGTGGATGACATCGCTAGAAATATACTGCTTAACAGTTAGTATTCGAAATGTCATGCTGAGCGGAGTCGAAGCATCTTTTAAAGTAAAAACATGAAAACAGTAATCCCCTCCGAGATAACCTCCGTACAACTACAGACCATCATGCAGACCGCCGTTTCACCACGTCCCATTGCATTGGCTTCTACGGTAGATAAAGACGGTAATAATAACTTATCTCCTTTCAGTTTTTTTAATATGTTCAGTACGGTTCCTCCGATTTTGATTTTTTCACCATCGAGAAGGGTTCGTGACAATACTACAAAACATACGCTGGAAAATGTTCTTGAAGTACCTGAAGTAGTCATCGGAACAGTCAATTTTCCGATTGTACAACAGATCTCTTTAGCATCTACAGAATACGAAACCGGAGTGAATGAGTTTATCAAATCCGGTCTTACCATGAAAGATGCAGATCTTGTACAGCCTAAACTTATTGAAGAGTGTCCTGTTAACTTTGAATGCAAAGTTTTAGAAGTAAAATCATTGGGTGATCAGGGCGGTGCAGGAAATCTAGTGATCTGTGAAGTTCAGAAAATTCATATCAGGGAAGAATATCTGAATGAAGCCGGAAATCTGGATCAGAAAAAACTGGATATGGTAGCCCGTTTAGGCAGCAACTGGTATTCCAGAAGCAATGAAAACAGTCTTTTTGAAGTACCTAAACCTTTGGTAACAAAAGGAATCGGTTTTGATCTGCTGCCAGATTCTATCAAATACAGTAAAGTCTTTACAGGAAATGACCTTGGAATGCTTGCCAATACGGAAGTATTGCCTGAAGGTGACTTTCATGCTGATGAAAATATTCATCTCGACGCACAGAAATTACTTCTGGAAAGCAAAGTGGAAGAAGCGTGGGTTTTGCTCACTATTAAATAAAAAAATAAGCCTGAAATTTCAGGCTTATTTTTTTATGCTGGAAGTAAGAAGCTGGAAGTATATAAAGTCTTATGAATAGATTATTGTCCAAATTAATACCCTTTGGAAAATAGTTCCATTTTGATTTCAATAGATACTGAATACTATTATCTTCCAGCTTCTTGTTTACTTTCTTATTTTGCTTTCAGTGATTCTGAGACCGTAATTTTCCCTTTTTCAGCAAATTCTGTTATCTTGCCGTTTTTATCTATGGAAACGTTCAGATTATCATTTTTAGCATCGTAATAAATGCTTGTCGCGTATCCCGTACAATCGTGCTGTTTACATCCTGTCAGTTTGTAGATTCCATTTTCTGATACAACAGGACTTTCCACATTGAAATTCTTTACCATCTCATCATACTGAGCACCAGTAAGTTTTTTAAGTCTTTCTGAAATACCTTTATCTTCAAAGAATTTAATATCATGAGGATATTTCCCAACGTTTTTGGTAATAACATTATCCGGAGCAGGGGCAGAAGGAGCTGCAGTTGCTGCTGAATCTGTTTTTGGAGTTGTTGCAGAATCCTTAGGCATTACCGTTGCCAAAGTATCACTGCTTACAGATGATTCTGTTTTTGTTTCTTTTTTACATGAAACAACACATAATGAAAGCGCAAATGCGCCTGCAATAATTTTTTTCATAAATATATTTTATGGTGGTTACTATATAATAACGTAGTTTTAAATGTTTTATTTCAATTTTTCTTTGATAAATTCAATGCATTTTTCAGTTACAGTATGGAGATCTTTTGGTAAATCATTTCCTTCCCATGGTTCTTTTGTCCCGAAAGTATGATTGGCATTTTCGATTAAAAACAGTTCGGAATTCGGGTGAAGAATATGAAGATGTTCTGCCTGCTTCACCTCTACCGCTTCATCTTCTGTTCCATGAATAATCAGCATATGAGCTTTAGCCATTTCTGTAGCTCGTTCTACATCAAAACGGTGAATATCCTTTTCATAGTCTTCATAAAACTGATAATAATGAGGCATTTCTTGTTTTGTACGGCCGTTCAGCGCATAATACACTCCATTATTTTTCCAGTTCTCAAAGGCTTCTCCTTTTGGAAAACGATCTAAAGTATCCACACTGGCCACCGTAATCAACCCGTTAATCCTTTCATCTTCAAAAGTTTTAACAATAGAAATTCCTCCTCCTCTGCTGTGCCCGATCAGCACAATCTTTTCATCATCCACATGGGGATCTTTACTAAAGTGATCAATCACTACGCCAAGATCTGAAAGTTCTTTAGAATAATTATTATTTCCAAAAGCTTCAAGATCTCCGAAGTTGAGCGGATCATCGGTTGTTGTCCCGTTATGTGAAAAATTAAACTTGACAAAGAAAAAGCCTGCTTCCGCAAACTTTTCAGCCATCAGGTTCCAGGCTCCCCAATCTTTATACCCTTTATATCCGTGAACAAATATGATCAGGGGAAGTTTTTTTTGACTGTCTTTATAAAAAGCATCAGCAAGAAAACCTTTTGTTTCTTTATTTTCTAAGTATATATTCTTTTCTATAATCAAATTCATAAAACAAATGGGTTTTACTTAATATTATTTATATTTATAGGATGAATTCAAACTGAAATTTATGAAAAAAACTCTACTTTTTTTATCTTTAATTACATTTTCTTTCATCCTGAGCCAGACGACCAAAAGGGTATTCTTTATTGGAAACAGTTATACTTATGTTAACAATTTACCTGGCCTTATTCAAAGCATTGCTGCATCTAATGGTGATGTATTCGAGCATCACAGCCAGACTCCGGGAGGTGCTACCCTGCAGGATCATGCCAACAATCCGAATGTCACTACAGACATTAATCAGGGAAACTGGGATTACGTGGTATTGCAGGAACAGAGCCAGCTTCCTTCGTTTCCTGATTCGCAGGTACAAAACCAGGTGTATCCTTATGCGCTTCAGCTTTCCAATTTAATTAAAACAGCCAATCCTTGTGGAAATGTTATTTTCTATATGACCTGGGGCCGTAAAAACGGAGATGCTACGAACTGTCCCGGGCTTCCGGCTGTCTGTACCTATCAGGGAATGGACACGCAAATTTATAACCGATACATGGAGATGGCTATGAACAATGAAGGCATTGTCTCTCCTGTAGGTAAAGTCTGGAGAACAATCAGAGAACAAAACCCGGCCATTGAATTGTATGATCAGGACGAATCACACCCGAGCTACATTGGTTCTATGGCGGCTGCGTATACATTTTATACCATTATTTTCAAAAAAGATCCGACCCAGATTCCTTTTAATGGAAATCTTACTCCGGCACAGGCTCAGTTGATCAAAGAAATTGTGAAAACAGAGGTCTATGACCAGCCTGGTCAATGGTATGTAACCAACAATGATGTTCACAGCAGATTCACTTATCAGCTTACCGGAGCAGGAACCGTTCAGTTTACTAATACAACACAGAATGCAGCTTCTTATTTATGGGATTTTGGTGATGGTACAACATCTACTTTGGAAAATCCGACGCATACCTATACTGCAGTAGGAAATTATAATGTTAAACTGACAACCGATGCCTGCGGAGCAACTACAACGAAAACAAAACTGGTTGTTGTAAGCACATTACATACAGCGGAAACAAGTATAGAAAATGGAATTCAAATCTATCCAAATCCTGTTCAAAACCTTATTAACATTGTTTCTAAAAAGAAATTTGAAGTAATTTCCCTTACAGAAGCTTCAGGAAAAATCATTCCTTATCATTTGAATAAAACAGAGACTGGCTACAGTATTTCACTTCAGCATCTGACCAGCGGAGTTTATTTCCTGCAATATAAAACAGGTGAAAAGGAATTCACTAAAAAAATTATTAAAAAATAAGCTTATTTTTGCTGCATGCAGAATTTAAGAACTGTAACCGTGATGCGTTACATTCTGCCCCTGAGAGAAGGAGGATCTCTTCCGGCTCTGGCAGAAGCTGATGATGATTTCAAATATGTATTAAAATTCCGTGGTGCAGGCCATGGGGTAAAAATGCTGATCTCCGAACTTTTGGGCGGGAAAATTACCGAAGCTTTGGGACTTAAAATTCCTGAACTTGTTTTCGTTAATCTTGACGCCGATTTCGGAAGAACGGAAGCCGATGAGGAAATACAGGATCTTCTTAAGTTTTCCGAAGGACTGAATCTTGGGCTGCATTATCTTTCCGGTTCTATCACCTATGACCCGGGAGTAAGTGTTGACCCGCTTCTGGCGTCAAAAATAGTATGGCTGGATGCATTCATTACCAACATCGACCGTACTTTTAAAAATACGAATATGCTGATGTGGCATAAAGAACTTTGGATCATCGATAATGGTGCTTCGTTCTACTTCCACCACTCCTGGCAGAATTTTGATGCAGCGGCTAAAACGCCTTTCAAATATGTGAAAGATCATGTGCTTCTTCCTAAGGCCAAAATGCTTGACGAAGCGGATAAATTTGCTCATGAAGTTTTGAATGATACTCTTTTCAGAGACATTGTGAATATGATTCCTGGAGACTGGCTGCACTGGAATGATGCCGACGAAACACCGGAAGAAATCCGTGAGATCTATTTTCAGTTTATGAAAACCAGATTAGAAAATTCTCAAATCTTTGTAAACGAAGCGAAAAATGCAAGAGGATAAAATATATGAATATGCGGTAATACGCCTGGTACCTAAAGTTGAAAGAGAAGAATTTTTCAATATCGGGCTGGTGATGTTTTCCAAAAAGGAAAAATTCATCAGAGTGGAATTCTATTTGTGTCCGGACAAATTCAAACTGATGCATAGCAAACTGGATTACAATGATATCATCCACAATCTTGAAAGCTTTCAAAAAATTGCTAACGGTGAGAAAGATGGCGGTCCTATTGCTTTTCTTGATATTCCGGAACGTTTCCGATGGCTGACAGCGGTAAGAAGTTCTGTAGTCCAGACCTCAAGACCTCATCCGGGAAAATCAAAGGATCTGAATGCCACTTTTGGTAAGCTTTTTGAGGAGTTAGTAAAATAACACTCCTTAAAAATTTATTATGAAATTACACATCAACAACATATCAACATACAGGTTTTTCACAAACCTGTTTTTTATTTTATTTTTAAGCTTTACAAATTTATTTTTTTCACAAGACCTACCATTAAGACCAAACAAACCTTCTGCTGTAAAAAGTACATTACTTCCTGAAATTGCAACAGTTTCCGAAGATATCGTGTACAAAACAAACAGAAAGGGCAAACCTCTCGCTCTTGATCTCTATACACCCAAGAATGCCACCACTGAAAAACTTCCGGTATTGATCTACGTTCATGGAGGCGGATGGGTAGAAGGTGACAAAGTGGTAAATGCAGATAATTATCTTGAAACAACTGTAAAAAAACTAA
The DNA here is from genome assembly GCF_059587025.1 of Chryseobacterium sp. DZ-32. Classification (NCBI taxonomy): domain Bacteria; kingdom Pseudomonadati; phylum Bacteroidota; class Flavobacteriia; order Flavobacteriales; family Weeksellaceae; genus Chryseobacterium; species Chryseobacterium sp. DZ-32. The sequence continues at coordinate 294,595 of NZ_JCAIOM010000002.1, read as the reverse complement.
TAGACAAACAGTATGCGGTGATCAGTATCAATTATACGCTTTTAAGTGACAGCATTCATTTTCCTCTGCCGTTGGAAGATACCAAAGATGCCATAAGATGGGTAAGAAAAAATGCTGAAAAATATAACCTTGACACCAACAATATCGGACTTTTCGGGGCTTCAGCCGGAGCCCATCTTTCTCTGATGGCAGCCTATACACCAGACAATACTTATCTGGGTAATCCTGAACTTTCCTCTTATTCGGCTAAAGTGAATTATGTGATTGATCATTATGGCCCTGCAGACCTCAACAAACTTTTCCATACAAGATTAGGAACAATTCCGGTGGGAATGATAGGATTAATGTCTAAAAAAATTGTCGGTTTACAGGAAAATCTTGTCAAAGGAATTTCCGGATATAATATCAGAAAAGATCAGGACAGCGCTATTGACTATCTTAAAACGATTTCCCCTGTCTATTTTGTTTCCGGAGGAGTTCCAACTTTAATTGTCCAGGGGAATAATGATAAAATTGTTCCTTTAAGCCAGTCTAAAAAGCTCCACCGAAAATTAAACAGAGCCAAAATACAGAACTCCCTGATCGTCGTTGATGGCGGAGTGCATGGCTTTGGCACTACTGATAAAGCTTATCTGGACCAACTTACAGATAAGATGGTAGATTTTGTTCTTTCACAAAAGAAATAAGATATATATTTATCTATCAGAGCACAACACAAAATCCTATAAATCAAATTAATAACATAAAGAACAAATACAAATTTGCTAGATTGATATACATATTATTACTTTTTCATTGAGAATTAATTACCTTGGCTATTGTTTAAATTATTAACAACAAAAACACCAATAGTTTAATTTTTTATCAACAAAAATAAGCAGTATGGAATCTTTAAACAATATCAATGCACTTACACTCATCTTTGTATCTGTTCTTCTTTTTGCGATAGCTTACCGTTTTTACGGTATTTTCATTGCCAATAAAGTTCTCCGGCTTAATGACGGGAATACAACACCTGCTGTAGAATTTGCAGATGGTAAAGATTATGTGGCTACCAATAAAAATGTACTTTTCGGGCATCATTTTGCAGCTATTGCAGCTGCGGGACCTTTGGTAGGCCCTGTTTTGGCGGCACAATTCGGGTATCTTCCCGGCGCATTATGGATATTGATAGGATGCGTACTGGGAGGCGGAGTGCATGACATGATCGTTCTTTTTGCTTCAGTGAGGCATAAAGGGCAAAGTCTAGCCACGATTGCTTCCAAAGAAATCGGGAAAGCAACGGGTACGGTAGCAGGTTTTGCGATCCTCTTCATTTTGATTCTTACACTGGCAGGTCTATCTTTAGCTTGCATCAACGCGATGCATGAAGCTTCATGGTCTCTTTTTACCGTTGTGATTACGATGCCTATTGCGATCATTATGGGTCTGATTATGCGTTATAAAAAGAATAGTGTCCTGTTTGCAAGTATTTTGGGAGGTATTCTTTTGGTTGCAGGAATTATCGGAGGACATACCCTCATGCAGAATCCTACGATGAATGGTTTATTTTCCTGGGATATTAAAACCATTTCTATTGCCATTCCTCTGTATGGTTTTATTGCTTCGGTATTACCCGTATGGCTTCTTTTGGTTCCCAGGGATTATCTATCGACTTATTTAAAGATCGGAACGATTATCATGCTGGCTATAGGGGTAATCGTTATCCATCCAACGATACAGATGCCGGCTATCACAGCATTTGTTAATGGCGGCGGCCCTATTATTGGCGGTCCGGTACTTCCTTTTATCTTCATTGTAATTGCCTGCGGAGCGATTTCCGGGTTCCATGCGGTGATTGCTACGGGAACCACTCCGAAAATGCTTAATAAAGAAAGAGAAATTCTTTTTGTTGGTTACGGAGCCATGCTGGTAGAAGGTTTTGTCGCATTAATGGCGCTTATCGCAGCCTGTACACTGATGCCGGGTGATTATTTTGCCATCAACACGCCCAAAGAAGCTTATGATTCTTTTCTTGCAGCACATCCTTCCCTGCACGGTGTAGACATTGATTATTATTCGCAGAAAATAGGTATTGATCTTTACGGAAGAACTGGAGGCGCTGTATCTCTGGCCGTGGGAATGGCCCATATCTTTAATAAAATCCCTTATATGGACCAGCTGACAGCTTACTGGTATAATTTCGCGATTATGTTTGAAGCGGTATTTATTCTTACAGCTATTGATGCCGGAACCAGAGTCGGACGCTTCTTCTTACAGGAAATGCTGGGGTCCGTAGTTCCAAAGTTTAATGATAAAAACTGGATTCCGGGAATCATTATCAGCAGTCTTCTTTTCACTTTTGCCTGGGGATATCTGGTATATACAGGAAATGTAAACAGTATCTGGCCGTTATTCGGAATCAGTAACCAATTGCTGGCAGCCTGCGGGCTTATTGTCTGTACAACGATGCTGATCAGAATGAACAGGGGAAAATATGCTTTATGCTCGGCTATTCCGGGTGTATTCATGGCTGGAATTACCTTCTGGGCGGGTTATATTCAGGTGACCGCCATTTACATTCCTAAAGGACAGTATTTACTGGCCGCTTTAGCGGTGACAGCCATGGTTCTGATGCTTGTTGTATTTGCAGGAGCTTTCAGAAAGTGGTATCAGCTTCTTCAAATCAAAACAACTGAAATTGACCATTATGGTGAACCAGTGAAAGAACTGGTAGAAAGATAAGATTCAAATTTTTTAAAGAAAAGCCATTAAGGAGGATTGAAGAAATAAAGTATAGTTAAGGTAAATCATTTTGATTCTTAAGCTTAAAGCGAAGCTTATCTTAATACTCTTAAACTCTTATTATATCTTAATGGTTCAAAAATAAAAGTTTAATTCATATTATATAAAGAAAAAACAGTTCAGGATTTCCGAACTGTTTTTTTTTAAGCATTATCTTTTGTTTTATTTAAAAATTGAAATTCAATCTTGCAAAAACATATCTTCCATTCTGCCCAAACTGTGAAGTAGATCTTGAATAGATGAATTGGTCATTATTGGTAGAAGCGGTAAGGTTTTTCGTTGGATAGATATCAAACAAATTGTTTACTCCTAAAGTCAGTCCTACATTTTTAGTAAACTGATAAGCAGCAGATAAATCCGTAATGATCTTATCTCCGATCTGCTGATGTTCGTTAAAATCAATGATTCCGTCTCCGTTTACATCAATAATATCAGCACCTGTTACTTTTCCGAAATAGGTATTTCTGAGATATAAACTTGCATTCTTCCATGAAAGGGTGTGAGAAAGACTCGCTTTTACTCTAGGCACAGCCTCTTCAAGATATACTCTTGATTTTTCAGAAAAATAAATCTTTTCAAGCGAAGGAGACTGCAGCAGCCCGGCCGAATGAATTTCTCCTACCTGTTTGGTTTGGTTCAGATTAATCGCAAAGTTATTGTCCAGTTTAAATCCTGAAAACCTTGCATTATGTGAAATTACCACATCTAAACCTTTTGTTTCTGTATCGATAGCATTTGTGAAGAACTGGGCACCATTCACATTTAATTTATCATATTCTTTTTGTGCATCTGAAGGTACATCTTTTCTTAAAAACTGATCAGTAAGAATGATACGGTTATCAATTCTCGTAAAATATCCGTCCGCGGTAAAGCTAAGCCCGGCCGAAGGAATTCTGTAAGTAAATCCTACACTTGCTGATTTGGAAGTTTCCTGCTTCAGTTTTGGCATACCCAGCAGTCCTGCCAGCTGAGAATCATTACTGAAAGTTCCTACTTCCAACAGTTGATTATTGGTGAACAACGTAGAGGTTACATTATAATAGATCTGGTGGATAGATGGTGCTCTGAATCCTGTAGATCCCGCAAATCTTACATTGAAATTAGGAGCTACTTTGATTCTTGAAGCCAGTTTATAATTGAATGTAGATCCAAAATCCGAATAGTTTTCATATCTCGCCGCTGCATCTACCAATAACCAATTGGTAAAGTTGAATTCAACATCTGCATACGCTGCTACCGACTGTCTGTTTTTATCGACTGCATTTCCAGGCCTGAATCCGTTGAATACCTGAGAACCTCCCGGCAAGGGTTGTCCAAAAAAGTCTGTGGCTCTCTGGCTTGGATCTCCGTTCCAGATATTTCCAAACTGGTCATATGTCTGATAGGAAGCTTCTTCTCCTTGGGTAATTTTAAAATTCTCATAACGGTGCTCACCTCCAAAGGCTACATTAATTCCTTCCCATACATCATATTTCTTAGAAAAATCTAAATTGATCGTATTTTGAGAAAATCTTAAACCACCTGCATTAAACTCCCTTGGTGAAGCAAAACGCAAAGAGGTATTTCCTGTATTCTGAATATTATAGGTAAATGAATTCTGTCCGTACGTATTACTGAAATCAATATTCCAGCCTTCCCATTTTCCTTTGATTCCCGCTGCCAATGAGATATCCTGAATATCTGTTCCGATCTGTGGAAGATAACCGTTAGGATACAATCCCGTAAACGTTCTGCTTTCTCTCGGTCTTCTGTAAAATCCTCCGGAAGTTCCATGTCTTAAACTGTATCCTCCAAAAGTATATACTTTCCAGTTATCACTTACAGGAATTTCAGCATTCACAAAAAGCTGGTGATTGTTAAGTTTAGACTGTCCTACCTGCATATTAAAATCCTTTCTGACCTGTCCTCTGTAAGCCAGTTCCTGATCTGTCACATCGGCACTCAATAAAGACCAAAGTCCTTTCTGAAGAACATTTCCTGAAGCATCCGTAATGTCTTTAAATGTATTTGCATTTTGTATGTCAGAGAGCTGAGTTGCACTAAAATAGTTCACTCCCTGAGCATACTGATGTACATAATCAATAATCTGCTGTGAATTGGGAGTATTATTTATATTGGTAAAAAGAGAAGAAAGATTGACTCCGTCATTCAAGGCACGTTGTTCTATCGCATTATAAGCATTGTAGATTTTTCCACTTTCAGTACCGGCGCGGTAGGTAGGATTTCTGAATTGTGAAGACCAGGTAATATTAAAGAACCCTCCTTTGGTTCCGATTTTATTTCCATAGTTCAAATCCAGCTGAATATTCTGACCGTCAAAATCTCCGGTATGATCATTAGCCGTTGGCGTAAGGTTTCCTCCATAGCTTATCTGTCCTGCCAGTTTTCCTGTATCTCTTTTCAGGTCAAGGTTGATAACACCGGCAATGGCATCAGATCCGTATTGTGCGGCAGCTCCGTCTCTTAATACTTCAATCCTGTTCAAAGCGAAAGATGGAATGGCATTCAAATCGGTTCCTACGGTACCTCTTCCAGGTGTTCCGTTGACGTTCACCAATGCTGAAGTATGTCTTCTTTTTCCATTCACCAAAACCAAAACCTGGTCTGGCCCCAAGCCTCTCAGCTGTGCAGGATCCAGGTGATCTGTTCCATCTGAATTCGTTTGAATGGTAGAAGTAAATGAAGGAGCAACCGCATTCAGAATCTGCCCGATATTGGTTTGCGGGAGTATAACTGAAGATTCTTTAACATTAAATACATCTACAGGAACCGGACTATCTGTTTTGGATCTCGCCCCGGCTCTGGAACCCAGTACGACTACTTCTTCTACATTATTGGTTTTTATGGTGTCTTTATTTGCTTTTATGCTGTCTTTTTCCTGTCCATAAGTAAATACACCGAGGAAAAATAAAACAGAGGCCGAAAGAATAGTTTTCTTATTTTTCATAGTTTAGAATTTTGATAACATTTATGTTTTTACAGGGTGCAAATGTAAAATTTATTTATTAGTCTACAAAACAGATAGACTTTGTTTTTATAAAAAATAGTTATCGTTTCTTTCTATCCCTTATTTAAAGTTATGATAATTTAAGAACATTTCAATAAAAAAACATTGTTTTATAGAAGGTTAACAGTAAAATAAATTTTGAAAAAACGCTATGTGCGCTAAGAAATTCTTACTTAGTGATTATTTTTACGATCGCAACGGCACCTCCGTTCAGCAATAAAAATCATCTCTGCTAAGTGAAACGCCCTTGCGAAAAAAAAAAATAGCAGATCCAGATAATCACATTGCGAACTTTGTATTTAAAAATAAAAACGGATCCAAAAATTGAATCCGTTTCTTTGTATCTTTATTTTTAAATTTAAATCTTAGTCAGTTTAGCATATTTCAGGATCAGATTTTTTTCTCCTTCATGCATGAAAACTACTTTTGCTTTGATATTCTGAGGATCTGTTCCATCCAGGAAAGTCACTTCTCCAATTCCGAAACGATCGTGTCTCACTTTATCACCCACTTCAATATCCTGAGAAGAAGCTCCGCTTGGATTGATAATTTTAGCCGTACTTACCGGTTTCAGTTTTCTGACTTCAGGAGCAGGTTTGGAAGTATCTCCTCTGTCGATGGTCTTTTTCTCAACCTTTTTGAAAGATCTCATTTCAGATGGATGCTCATCAAAGATATTGGATTTCACTCCTGAATTATTGATAAACCTTTTTTCCAAAGCCGGATTAAGGAATTCAATATATTCATCATCAATTTCGCTTAAGAATCTTGAAGGTTCAGCATCTGTAATTTTTCCCCATTGAAAACGGGAAACCGCATAAGAAAAGAAGGCTTGTTTTTCCGCTCTTGTCAATGCCACATAGAATAATCTTCTCTCCTCTTCCAGGTCTTCTCTGGTTGCAGAGCTCATAAAGCTAGGGAAAAGGTTTTCTTCAAGTCCTACCAGGTGAACCACCGGGAACTCCAGCCCTTTTGAAAGGTGAATCGTCATTAAAGAAACCATGTCATCTTCCAGATCTTTATCCTGGGTATCTGCAGAAAGGGCAATATTTTCAAGGAAGTTGGAAAGACTAGGATCTCCGTCCTCAAGCTGCATCTGTTCTTCAATGAAACCCTGCATGGAGTTCATCAATTCCTGAACGTTTTCTACTCTGGAAATTCCTTCCGGAGTCTGATCATCTTTTAAAAACTTGATTAAACCGCTTCGCTTTGCCACTTCCATAGCCACGCTGTAAGCTGTTTCTGTTTTCAGTAATACCTGAAAAGCTTTGATCATGGACCAGAAATCGTTCAGTTTGTTTAAAACTCCGTTGTTCAGGCCTAACTGCGGTGCATACATAGGAAGGTTCTCCAACACTTTTGAAACTGCAATATTATGAGCATCTGCAAAAACGATCAGCTTATTCTGAGTAGTTTCTCCAATTCCTCTTGCAGGATAATTGATAATCCTCATCAATGCTTCAGAATCATTTTCATTGATCAGAAGACGAAGGTATCCAATAAGGTCCTTTACTTCTTTTCTTTGGTAGAAAGAAAGACCTCCATACACTTTGTACGGAATATTTTTACGTCTCAGCGCATCTTCAAAAGCACGCGTCTGAGAATTGGTTCTGTATAAGATGGCAAAATCACTGTATTTTCTCTGGTCGCGGTTACGAAGTTCCCAGATATTTCCTGCCACAAAATTCGCTTCATCAGCATCGGAAAGGGAACGGTATATTTTGATCTTGTCTCCTTCTTCATTATCACTGAAAACATTTTTCTTAAACTGCTGCAGGTTTTTAGCGATAACAACATTAGCAGCGTTTACAATATTCTGTGTAGAACGGTAATTCTGCTCCAGAGATACCGTTATAGCATCGGGATAATCTTTTTTAAAGTTTAAGATATTGTAGATATTCGCTCCACGGAAAGAGTAAATAGACTGTGCATCGTCTCCTACCACACAGATATTTTCAAATTTCGAAGCCAGAGCTTTTACGATAAGATACTGAGAATGGTTGGTATCCTGATACTCATCTACCATGATGTATCTGAATCTGTCCTGATATTTTGCCAGTACTTCCGGGAAACGGGTCAATAGTTCATTGGTTTTCAATAAAAGATCATCAAAATCCATAGATCCGTTTCTGAAACACTGATCTACGTATTTCTGATAAATCTGCCCGATGAATTTCATATTCGCTTTTTCATCCGCTTCCATGAGTTCCGGATTGTTGAAATAAGCTTTTACCGTAATCAGGTTATTTTTATAAGTCGAGATTCTTGCCTGAACTTTTTTAGGTTTATAAAGATCGGCATCAATATTCATATCCTTCAGTACTTTTTTAATCACATTCAGGGCATCCTGCTGATCATAAATGGTAAAATTGGAAGGATACCCAAGATAATGGGCTTCAATCCTTAAAATCCTTGCAAAAACAGAGTGAAAGGTTCCCATCCAAAGGCTTCTTGCATTGCTGTCTCCTACTACCTTCGCAATACGTTCTTTCATCTCACGTGCCGCTTTATTGGTAAAGGTAAGCGCCAGAATATTGAAAGGGTCTATTCCATTGTGTATTAAATGGGCAATACGCATAGTCAATACACGCGTTTTACCGGAACCAGCTCCGGCAAGCACCATCAGAGGTCCCTGTAAAGAGGTAACGGCTTCATATTGTGATTCGTTGAGTCCTTTCAAATAGTCCATACAGCAAAAAATTTTGGGAACACAAAATTAAGGTATTCAGAGGAGAATTCAAACTTTCATAGAGAAGTTAGGGATATGAAGCATTAAGACTGTATTGATAGCATTTGTCAATGGTCAATTTTGCTTCGCAAGTAAATCGTAAATGGTTATTCTTAATCTCAAATCCCGCAACCCGAATCACGTAACAAATTGACAAGCGAAGCGAATTCACCATTAACTATTCACCGTCACCTTTATATTTATACACATTCTGTAACATTTAATTCACTTTTCATACTAATTGGTAAACAATTTCTAAATTTTATGAAAAAGCGACTTCTTTCTGCTGCTGCCGTAGCTTTCTTCGGGCTCATGCTGAATGCACAGCAAATCAAATTCGAAGAGTATGACCTTCCCAATGGTCTGCATGTAATTCTTCATCAGGATAATTCGGCACCGGTGGTAACGACAGGTGTAATGTATCATGTAGGTGCAAAAGATGAAGTAAAAGGCAGAACAGGTTTTGCTCACTTCTTTGAACACCTTTTATTCGAAGGAACTCCTAACATCAAGAGAGGAGACTGGTTTAAAATCGTTTCTTCAAACGGAGGGCAGAACAACGCCAACACGACCAATGACAGAACGTATTACTATGAAACATTCCCTTCCAACAATGAACAGCTTGGTCTTTGGATGGAGGCAGAAAGAATGCGTCACGCTGTTATCAACCAAATTGGTGTAGATACCCAGAGAGAGGTTGTAAAAGAAGAGAAAAGATTAAGAATGGATAACCAGCCTTATGGGAATCTTTTCACGACTATTCAGAAAAATTTATTCACAAACCACCCATACAACTGGCCGACAATCGGTTCAATGGAAGATTTAAACTCTGCTAAACTAGAGGAATTCCAGGCGTTTTATAAAAAATATTACGTTCCGAATAATGCTACTTTAGTGGTTGCAGGAGATATCAAACCCGAGCAGACAAAAAAATGGATCGAAACCTACTATGGAGGCATTCCAAAAGGAACCCTTTATCCAAAAGATTTCCCGAAAGAAACACCTATCACTCAGGAAAAAGAAGTAACTGCTACAGATCCCAACATCCAGCTTCCGGCTTATGTTTTCGCATATAGAACTCCGGCTAACAAAGAGAAAGATGCTTATGTTTTAGATATGCTTTCTTCTTATTTAAGCAGCGGTAAATCTTCGGTTTTATATAAAAAATTAGTAGACCAGGACAAAAAAGCACTTCAGGTGGCTGCTTTCAACCAGGGACTTGAAGATTACAGTATTTTTGCCTTCTTCGCAATTCCAATGGGACAGACTACGAAACAGGCTTTACAGACTGACATTGATGCTGAAATCAAAAAGCTTCAGACTACTTTAATTTCTGAAGAGGATTATCAAAAACTTCAAAACCAGTACGAAAACCAGTTTGTAAATGCCAATTCAAGCATTCAGGGAATTGCCGCTTCATTGGCAACCAACCACGTATTGATGGGTGATACGAATCTGATCAACAAAGAAATCGACATTTACAGATCTATCACAAGACAGGATCTTCAAAATGCTGCTAAAAAGTATCTTAATTCCAACCAAAGAATAATCATCAATTACGTACCTGAGAAAAAGTAATCATGTTCAACTTTCAGGTTACCTTATGATTATTAAAAATTAAATTTTTACAAATGAAAAAGCAATTAACATATATAGCTGCAGCATTTTTCTTTACAGGAATGGTTTCAGCACAAAAAATAGATCTTAATGCAATGCCAAAACCAGGACCTACTCCTGCGATTAACATTGCGAAGCCAAAAACCTTCCAGCTAAGCAACGGTCTTACCGTAATGGTGGTGGAGAACAACAAATTACCAAGAGTAAGTGCCAGCCTTTCTATGGACAGACCTCCATACAACGAAGGAGCAGTAACCGGAGTAAGCGGAATTATGGCTGAGCAGTTCGAAAACGGAACTACCAATATCAGCAAAGACGACTTCAACAAAAAAGTAGATTATCTTGGAGCAAACCTTAATTTCTCTTCGGGAGGTGCTTCTGCCAATTCACTTTCAAAATATTTCCCTGAAGTTTTAGGTTTAATGGCTGATGCCATCATTAATCCTAAATTTTCTGCTGAAGAAATTCAAAACTCTAAGGAGAGAACGATTGAAGGATTAAAAGCTGACGAAAAAAATGCTTCTTCTATTGCTGAAAGAGTATCCAACGCTTTGATGTATGGAAAAAATACTTCAAGAGGTGAGTTTGAAACGGTTGAATCTATCAACAAAATCCAGCTTGCTGACGTACAAAATGTTTATAAAAAATACTACGCTCCGGATAATGCTTATTTAGTAATTGTAGGAGACGTAAAGTTTGACCAGGTAAAACCTTTGATCGAAAAAGCTTTCAGTGGCTGGAAAAAAGCAAACACTCCTATTACACCATTGGAACCTGCTTCTAATGTTGCCAAAACAGAGATCAACGTAGTAGATGTTCCTTCTGCAGTACAGTCTGTTGTTTCTTTAAACAACCTGAACACCCTGAAAATGAAAGATGCCAACTACTTCCCTGCTACAATCGCCAATTACATCCTTGGTGGTGGCGGTGAAGCCAGACTTTTCATGAACCTTCGTGAGAAAAACGGATTTACCTATGGGGCTTACTCAGAAATGGTGGCCAGCAAATATTCTCCACAATTCTCTGCGAGTGCAAGTGTAAGAAATGAGGTTACAGACAAAGCTGTTAAGGAATTCATGAATGAACTTAATGCGATCTCTACCATAAAACCAGAAGAATTAGCGAACGCTAAAGCTAAATTAAAAGGAGCTTTCATTCTTGCCCTGGAACAGCCTGCCAATATCGCAAGATTTGCTTTAAACCTGAAGGTTCAGGATTTACCTGCTGATTTTTATACCAATTACTTAAAATCTATTGATAAGGTAACTGCAGCAGATGTTTCCAATGCTGTAAAAGCTACAATTTTGCCCAACCAGAGCAGAATTTTCATCGCTGGTAAGGCATCTGATATTTCTGAAGGATTGGAAAAACTGGGTTATCCTGTAAAATATTTCGATAAAGATGCCAATCCTGTGACGAAACCAACGGTACAGAAAGTAGATGCCAGCGTAACTGTTGCATCTGTTGTTGACAAATACATCAATGCTATCGGAGGAAAAGCTAATCTTGCAAAAATCACTTCTTATACTACCAATGCCTCAATGTCTATGCAAGGACAAAACATCGATTTTAAAATCGTTAAGGCACAAGGCGGAAAGGAACTTACCACGGTAACGGCAATGGGACAGGTTGTTCAGAAGCAGGTTTTCGATGGAAAAACCGGTTATTCGATGCAAATGGGACAAAGGGTGGATATCACACCGGAAGAAATTGCTGAAAAACAAAAAAATCCTGAGATTTTCGAAGAATTGGGGTTTGCAAAATCTCCCGACTATAAATTAGGAGGAATTGAGAAAATTGGCGGAGAAGATTCTTATGCTATTAAAGGTGGAAATACAACGTATTACTACAGTGTGGCAACGGGATTAAAAACCGGAGAGACAAAAAAAATAAAAGCTAAAGGTCAGGAAATGACCATTCCGACAACCTACTCTAATTATAAAGATGTAGAAGGCGTAAAAATGCCTTTCACGATCTCTGTAAGCCAGATGGGAATGGATATGACCATGAATGTAAAGTCTTATGAGATCAATAAGGCTACAGATGCTGATTTTAAATAATAACATCCTATTTTTATAGAAAAAACGGCAACAAATGTTGCCGTTTTTATTTTTATCAACATTTGGCGATATCTTTTTTTGTAATTCAGTAAAAAAAGATTAAATTTGCCCATTCAAAAAGATATCAGAATTAATGGATACTATATTTACACTATTGATGGTTCTTATTATGATTGCCAGTGTCTTATTGGTAATTATTGTTATGGCACAAAATCCAAAAGGAGGAGGCCTTTCCAGTACATTCGGAGGTGCATCATCTGCACAGTTCGGGGTACAGAGAACCAATGATTTCATGGAAAAAGCAACATGGACTCTGGGCGGAACTATCATCGTTCTTATCCTTTTAAGCGTTGTTATTACAGGTAAGCCTTCTCAGGCACTTCCTACACAACAGCCTGCTAAGAAAGAAGCTCCGGCAAAACAGTCAGCTCCTGCTTCTTCTACAACCACTCCGGCACAGACTCCTGCACCGGCAAAATAAGAAGAATATCATCTTACATACAACAAAAGCAACTCAAATTGAGTTGCTTTTTATTTTAACCTGATCTTTTCAATCTGATGCCGAAGCTTTAATCCTGCCTTTAAAAATGAATACTGTACAGGCTTTGATTCTTTATAATATTTATCAATAAAGATCTGCATGGCTCCGTAAAATCTATTGAGGTATACTTCATCTTTAATGGTACTTTCCCCTTTGTGATGAAGAATTGAAACTTTTCCATAATAGAAGTTTTGATATCCGTTTCTTAAAAAGGTATAACAAAGATCAATATCTTCTCCATACATAAAATAAGCTTCATCCAATCCTCCTATTCTCTCGTAAACGTCTTTTTTAGCCAATAAAAATGCTCCGGTGATTACTTCCACTTCAGCAATAGCATTTTCTTCTATATCGTTTCTGTAATAGGATTTCGAGTTGTTCTTTTTAAAATTGGTAAACAGCTTTTCAAACGAGTTGAACATATCCGGAACCGATCGCTTGCTTTCAGGAAGAAAATTTCCTCCGGCATCATGCATTCTCACCCCCAGACATCCGAATGAAGGCTGTGCATCTGCAAAATCCAGCAATTCTTTCATATAAAATCCTTCCAACTCCGTATCAGGGTTTAAAAGCAGAATATACTCCCCTTTTGCCATTTGAACAGCTTTGTTATTCGCCTTTGCAAAACCACCATTTGTTGTAGAAGATATAAAGTATACATTGGGAAACTCAGGGATAAGGTCACCCCATGAATTGTCTGTAGAAGCATTATCAATGACAATCACTTCATAATCTATTTCCTGTACATACTTCCGGAGCGACAGTAGGCAGCTTCTGAGCAATTGGGTAACATTATAATTAACAATAATAACGGACAACTTCATATTAATCCTTTTCGTTGTAAGGCAGTCTGTTGATAATAGATCTTCCTAAAGAAATTTCATCTGCATATTCCAGTTCATCTCCCACAGAAATTCCTCTTGCAATGCTGGAAAAATTCACATTGAAATTTTTAAATTTCTTGTAAATATAATAGGCGGTGGTATCACCTTCCATTGTAGCACTCAGAGCAAAAATAAATTCCTTTACCTGTCCGTCATTCAGTTTCTTTTCTATGCTTGGAATATTCAGCTGGCCTGGCCCTACTCCTTCCATGGGAGAAATTTTCCCGCCAAGAATCAGATATTTCCCGGTGTATTTTCCTGTATTTTCTATAGCAATCACATCCCGTACATCTTCAACAATACAAATCAGTTCACCATTTCTCTTTTCATTGCTGCATATTTCACAAATGTCAAAATCTGAAAAATTATGACATTCTTTACAATATTTTATTTCATTGACAAGGTTAATCAGGGAGTTGCCAAGGTTTACAGCTCTTGAATTGGGCTGCTTCAACAAATGTAATGCTAATCTCAAAGCCGTTTTCCTGCCAATTCCAGGCAGCCCGGAAATTTCATCTACTGCCTTTGCCAATACTTTACTAGGGTAATCCATAAGTACAAAAATAAGGATTAAAGTTGATAATTGATAGTGAATAATGAATCGTCGATTCGCTTCGTTTGTGAATTTGTATAAAGTGATTATTGACTATTGGCTTTGCGCAGCAAAAATTGACTATTGACCATGAGGTTAATGTCCCATTATGATATTTTATATTTCCCGTGTATCTGAGGACACTAAAAAAACCTTTATATTTGCGGCTTAAATTAAATATGAAAAAAATAAACTGACATGGTACTTAACAATCTTAATTATCCTCTGGATTTCAAATTCAAAATCACTACTTTAGCAAGTGACTTCAACATTACTGACAAAAACGGAAATTATGTGGCATATGTTCGTCAGAAAATGTTCAAGTTGAAAGAAGATGTTATCATTTTTAATGATGAAAGCAAGTCTAAGGAACTTTTCAGAATTAAAGCTAACCAATGGATTGATTTCAACGCTTCTTATTCTTTGAACGACCTCATCGACAACAAAAACTTCGGCAGGCTGGCAAGAAAAGGAATGCGTTCTCTGTGGAAAGCAAGTTATGATATCCTGGATGCACATGATCAGCCTAAGTTTAAAATTCAGGAAGACAGCGCATGGGTAAGATTCTGGGACAGCTTTGTAGGAGAACTTCCTATCATCGGGATGTTTACAGGGTATTTCCTTAATCCATCTTACACCGTAACAGGAATTGATGGAAAGGCTTATTTTAAGCTTAAAAAAATGCCTTCATTCTTTGGAAGAAGATTTCAGCTGGACAGACTGATTGATATTGATGATGAGGAAGAAAGCCTGGTAATCCTTTCTTTATTGATGATGACACTTCTTGAAAGAGCAAGAGGATAAACAAATTATAAAACCACAAAGACATGAAATATGTAATCATTGTATTTTCCGCATTTCTATTGGTAGCCTGTAAAAAGGAAAAAGAAACTGTGTCGGGTTCTGCTCCTGCTGATTCTTTACATATCACTAAAGATACTGCTTCTATCGGACCTTCTTCAGGAAATATTCTGGTGGGGACCATTCCGTTTCCAAAAGAAATCAAAGAATGTTCCTGCTATTTTGCAGCCAGCAAATCTGATTTTGAAAATGAAAGATATATCTACGCGGATGATGCCGGAAAAACAGCATACATGATGCTTGACGGTAAAAGAGTGGCGATGAATCTCATTTCATCAAGTGACATGGAAGTAGATGAATTGCTGACCAAGGAAATAGAAAATGATGATTACAAAATTTCTGTAAAAGGTAAAAAAATAAAGGGCGAAGAGGCTTTACTGTTTGAAGGAACTCTGACTATAGAGAAACCGGACGGAACTACATTTACCACTCCGATCTATGGAGAGTGTGGATGTTAATAAAGCTAAATCCTGC
This sequence comes from Chryseobacterium sp. DZ-32, assembly GCF_059587025.1. Taxonomy (NCBI): domain Bacteria; kingdom Pseudomonadati; phylum Bacteroidota; class Flavobacteriia; order Flavobacteriales; family Weeksellaceae; genus Chryseobacterium; species Chryseobacterium sp. DZ-32. Next base: position 279,047 of record NZ_JCAIOM010000002.1, on the reverse strand, counting down.
AAAAATGCTTCTGTATCTCATGGAAGCATTTTTTATTTCGTAAATTTGAGAAAAATAAATTTCAATGGAATTATCTAATATAGAACCGCAGATTATATGGAAAAATTTCTCCAGATTAAATGCTGTTCCAAGGCCTTCAAAAAAGGAGGAAAAAGTAATAGCTTTTATCAAAGGATTTGGTGAAAATTTAGGACTGGAAACTACGGTAGATGAAGTAGGAAACGTTATTATTAAGAAACCGGCCACGGCAGGAATGGAAAACCGTAAATCGATCGTGCTTCAATCGCACCTTGATATGGTTTGCCAGAAAAACAATGATGTGAATTTCGATTTTGAAACGGAAGGAATCAAAATGGAAATTGATGGTGACTGGGTAAAAGCAAAAGGAACTACTTTGGGCGCTGATAATGGTTTAGGAGTAGCAACCATTATGTCTATTCTTGAAAGTTCAGATATTCCACATCCTGCATTGGAAGCTCTTTTCACGATTGATGAAGAGACCGGAATGACAGGTGCTTTAGGATTAAAACCAGGACAATTGACAGGACAAATTCTATTGAATCTTGATACGGAAGAGGATGATGAAATTGATATCGGCTGTGCAGGAGGTGTAGACGTGACAATCACTCAAACCTATGCTGCAGAAGCTTCAAAAGGACAAATTGTAAGACTTGAAGTAAAAGGTCTTCAGGGAGGACACTCCGGAATGGATATCCATAAAGGTTTCGGAAATGCCAATATCATTCTGGGAAGACTTCTTTACAGCGGATTGGACAACCAAAATATTGAACTGGTTTCTATCGACAGCGGAGGTTTGAGAAACGCTATTCCAAGAGAAGGAGTTGCTATAATCTCAGTGAGAAATGCTCAGGAGTTTATTGAAAATGTAACGGTTCTTAAAAAAGAGATCTTAGAAGAATTTGCTGCTGTAGAACCGGGAATCCAAATCAATATTGAAAACTCTACGTCTTCCGACAAAGCTATTTCAGAAGCAGATTCTAAGAAAGTGATCCTTACTTTAAAGGCTCTTCACAACGGAGTATACAGAATGAGCCCTGATGTGGCTGATCTTGTAGAAGCGTCCAACAATGTAGCAAGAGTAGAACTGAAAGGCGGAGAACTTAAGATCTTAAACCTTACGAGATCTTCTGTAGATTCTTCCAAATATTCAGTGGCAGAACAATTGAAATCGGTAGCAGAGCTTGCTGGAATGAATGTTGAATTCAGCGGTTCATATCCAGGATGGAAGCCAAAACCTGGTTCAGAAATTGTACAGCTGATGGAGAAACTTTATATTGAAAAGTTCACTGAAAAGCCTCATGTAGTAGCATGCCACGCAGGTCTTGAATGTGGTATCATCGGTGCCAACTATCCTGAAATGGAAATGGTAAGCTTCGGACCTACTATCAGAGGTGCACACTCTCCTGACGAGAAGGCAAACATCCCTTCCACTCAGAAATTCTGGAGCTTCCTGAAAGATATTTTAGCGAATATTCCTCAGAAATAGAACATTAAAATTGCTATATTCAATATCCAAAGTCTTATGATTTTGGATATTTTTAGTTTTAATCTGAATATATTTATTTAATTATAAAAATGCTTCGACAGGCTCAGCATGACGCTGCTAAAAATTTATCTCTAAAAAAAGCAGTTAGTATTAGAGATGTCATGCTGAGCTTGTCGAAGCATCTCAACAATAGCATAAAAAACAAATCTAATACAATGAAAAGTATCACCGTATTCTGTGGCTCAAGCTTTGGTTCGCATGATATTTACAAAGAACAGGCATTTTTATTGGGACAAACTTTAGCTCAACAAGGTATACAGCTTATATATGGCGGTGCTGATGTTGGTTTGATGGGAACTATAGCAGACGGAGCATTAGCCAAAGGAGGCAAGGTTATTGGAGTCCTTCCCCAATTTTTACAATCCAAAGAAATTGCTCACAAAAACCTGACAGAGCTTATCATCGTGGAAACCATGCACGAAAGAAAAACCAAAATGAATGACCTTTGTGATGGGGTTATCGTTCTTCCCGGCGGATATGGTACATTAGAAGAATTCTTTGAGATGATCACGTGGGCACAGCTCGGGCTTCACAAAAAACCGATTGGGATTTTGAATATTGACGGATTTTATGATGATCTGATCAAACTGGTTCAGACGATGGTCGATAAAGGATTTTTAAAGCAAATAAACAGAGATATGCTGCTGATCAGCAATACCATTGACGACCTGCTGGAAAAGATGAGAAATTATCAGGCTCCTACGGTTGGAAAATGGATTTCTAAGGAAGAAATTTAAGTTTTATAGTCTTTCACATGAATAACTACAACGTTAATAAAGAAATGCTCGGAGTTGCCACAGCATTTGTAACTATATTCGTTATTGTTCCTGCTCTTTCTTCTTATTTTATGGAAGATTGTAAGACTGCGATGGAAAGAGTTAAGAAGCAAAAATGTAAAATTAGAGTCGAAAGTATTGAAGGTATAAAATCTCTTAAATTAAAGGGAACTATTCCTGAAAGCATTCAACCTTGTGAATGTTATGAAAACGGCCAATGGTGGGTTTCCTATAAAGATGAAATAGAACCGGGAGATTACTTTATAAAGAATGAAGGTGAAAGTTACTTAGAAATCATTAAAGAAGACACTCTAATCAGACACGAGTATATATGTTCTCAGAAATAAATATAAAAACAAAACCCGTCCGAAAAATCCGGACGGGTTTCTTATTAAGATTAAAAAATATTTTCTAAGGATAAGGAGCAATTTCCACTTCGAGCCCTTCCATAGCATCGGCAATATGTAACTGGCATCCCAATCTGCTGTTGTCTTTCACATGGAAAGCTTCAGCCAGCATGGCATCTTCTTCATCTCCCATCGGTTCCAGACCCGGATCATTGATTACATATACCTGGCATGAAGCGCACATCGCCATTCCTCCGCATACCCCAATAGTACCTTCTTCTGCCAATTCATAGGAACGGATAATTTCCATTAAATTCATGGACATATCCGTAGGCGCTACGACATCATGGGTTACCCCTTCTCTGTCGGTGATTTTAATATTAACGTCTGACATAATTCTGCAAAATTAGTCAATTTTTTTCACAACTGCCTTCTCAGCTTCTTTACGGCTTCCGTCAAATCCGTCTACACCACTTACCGTTGTATATTTTAATACGAATTTTTTACCAGGATTTAGTCTGTTGTACACACTCTGACACATTAAAGTAGCTTCGTGGAAACCACAAAGGATCAACTTCAGTTTTCCGGGGTATGTATTGATATCTCCGATAGCGTAGATCCCATCAATGTTAGTTTGATAATCAAGAGCATTGTTTACAACGATTGCATTTTTTTCGATATTTAATCCCCAGTTTCCGATCTCACCCAATTTTGGTGTCAATCCGAATAAAGGAATGAAATAATCTGTTTCAATATCGTAAGCTTCCTGGCCTTCTACTTCTACAGTAATCGCTTCTACTTTTCCGTCACCTTTAATACCGGTAACTTCAGCAGGCGTAATTAGTTTGATTTTCCCCTGGTTTTTCAGATCCTGAACTTTCTCTACAGAATCCAAAGCTCCTCTGAACTCGTTTCTTCTGTGGATCAAAGTTACTTCACTGGCAACATTGGAAAGGAAGATACTCCAGTCTAACGCGGAGTCACCTCCACCAGCAATCACCACTTTTTTATTTCTGAAGTGTTCAGGTTCTTTAACGAAATATTCAAGACCTTTTTCTTCATAATCAGCGATATTTTCAAACGTAGGTTTTCTTGGCTCAAAAGTCCCTAAACCTCCTGCGATGGCAATCGCTTTACATCTGTGAACGGTTCCTTTGTTGGTAATCACCTCAAACCATTCATCATCTATTTTTGTATAAGAAACAGCGGTTTCCCCTAAGGTAAATCCAGGCTGGAACTGCTTGATCTGCTCCATCAGATTATCCACCAATTCTCCTGCATTCACAGAAGGATAACCAGGGATATCGAAAATAGGTTTTTTAGGATAAAGTTCAGCCAATTGCCCTCCCGGCTGAGGAAGTGCATCAATAATATGGCACTTCATTTTTAATAAACCAGCTTCAAAAACTGCAAAAAGTCCTGTAGGTCCCGCACCTATGATCAATATATCAGTGGTTATCATAATCTTTAAGATAATTTAATTATACATGTAACTGCAAATTTACTAATTTTAATGCGAAGCATATTTAATTGATTCTAAATAAAAACCTGAGATTTGTCAAATATCTATCTTTTAAGATTTTAAATTTGGCAATATTTTTGTAAATGTCTTGTTATGAATAAACTTTTGAACCTTTTTGCTGTATTTATATTCTTTTTAGGCTCTGCCCAGATTGATAATATCGCAGATGGCGAATCTATTACTCTTAGAATCCACTATGGTTTCCTTAATGCAGGAACTGCCAATCTTACTACCAAACAAACTACCTACAAAGGAGTTCCTCATCTTTATGTAAAAGGGACAGGACAAACTACAGGTGCCGTAAAAGCATTCTTCAAAGTAGAAGATTTATATGAAAGTTTCATCAATACACAGACGGGATTACCAAGCTTTTATGTCAGAAATGTACGTGAAGGAAGTTACCGCCAGCATTTTGAAACCGTTTTTAATCACGATAACAACACTTTAATTTTAACAGATAAAAAGACACCAGCCAATGGTTCTAAAGTTCTGAAATCAGTAAAAGGTGTTCAGGATATGCTTTCCTGCTTTTATTATTTAAGAAGTAAAAGCCCGGATGAACTGAAAGTGGGAACTGTTATTAATATGAATGTATGGATTGATGATGAAATGTTTCCTTTTCAGCTGAAAGTAACAGGAACAGAAAATTTAAAAACCAAATTTGGAACTATTAACTGTTTAAAAATTATTCCGTCTGTAAAAAGCGGAAGAGTGTTTAAGGAAAAAGAAGGCGTAACCATGTGGGTTTCCAATGATTCCAACCACATTCCTATGCTGTTGAAGGCTGAGCTTGCAGTAGGATCACTGAAAGCCAGTATTGATGATTATAAAAATGTGAAGTATCCTTTAAAGTTTAGTAAATAACAATCCACAGTTGTAAAGATAAAACCTGTCTCAAAAGTCAAATAATTTGATTTTTGTCATTGACTACGTCGAATCTTCGATTTCTGACGAAGGAAGAATCTCATCGATAATTAATAACCTGAGATTCTTCACTCCATTCCATTTCGTTCAGAATGACACTTTTGAGACAGGCTTTTTTATTTTCAATGTAATATATTCCTGCTACAGATTGTCTTTATAATAGAGGCAGACAAAGAGCTGCAGCATGTCAATACTTCATTTGAGGTACCTGGCGGTTCCGAACCGAAGTATGGGCATAAGAAACAGACACGTGTAAATTTTTCAATAAGATCAGTTTTTAATTACGTTTTGTTTCTTAGGTCAGTAATTAAAAACAAAAAACCTCCGGAGCTCCGGAGGTTTGATTTTTTATAGCGTTTTGAATTGTTCAAGTGTTCTGATATCATTTTCAAAGAACATTCTGATGTCACTCATCTGGTAAAGAAGCATCGTGATTCTTTCAATACCCATTCCGAATGCATATCCTGAATATTTCTCAGCATCGATATTCACATTTTTCAGTACGGCAGGGTCTACCATTCCGCATCCCATAATTTCCAGCCATCCTGTACCTTTTGTGATTCTGTAATCTGTTTCAGAGTTCAATCCCCAATACACATCAATTTCAGCACTTGGCTCTGTGAAAGGGAAGAAAGAAGGTCTCATTCTGATTTTGGATTTTCCGAAAAGTTCAGTGGTAAAGAACTGAATGGTTTGCTTCAGATCAGCAAAGCTCACATTTTCGTCAATATATAATCCTTCAATCTGATGGAAAATACAGTGAGAACGTGAAGAAATAGCTTCATTTCTGAACACTCTTCCCGGAGATAAAATTCTGATAGGCGGCTGGTTTTCTTCCATATAACGTGTTTGTACGGAAGAAGTATGCGTTCTTAAAAGAATATCCGGATTCTGTTCAATGAAGAATGTATCCTGCATATCTCTTGCCGGGTGATATTCCGGAAGGTTTAGCGCGGTAAAGTTATGCCAGTCATCTTCAATCTCTGGTCCGTCTGCTACTGCAAAACCGATAGATTTGAAGATTTCAATAATTCTGTTTTTTACCAGGTTGATCGGATGTCTTGAACCCAATTCCAATGGAAAAGCAGGTCTTGTAAGATCTTCTTTTTCAACCACAACAGAAGATGCGGAAGCATTTTTCAAATCCTCCAGTTTTACAGCAACTGCCTGCTTCAAAGTGTTGATCTTCTGTCCGAATTCTTTCTTTTGATCGTTAGGAACTTCTTTAAATTTTTCAAAAAAATCATTCAGAACCCCTTTTTTACCATTGTATTTGATTCGGAAGTTTTCGATCTCTTCCTTAGAGGTAGCATTGAAGCCATTTACTTCGACCAGTAATTCTTCTATCTTTTCTATCATTGTTTTACCCTTTCAAAATGTTTTGCAAAAATACGATTTTAAGTTGAATAATAAGTCCGTCAAAAAAAAATCTGCCTCTTTTTCGGGAGGCAGACTTCAATCACTTATTTCACTTAAATAAAAAAATTATTTCTTTTCTAAAGCTTTAACGCTGATCTGAAGAGTTACCTCGTCTTTAATCACGCCGTTTTCAGCAGGAGCCTGAAACTTTACTCCAAACTCTTCTCTCTTGATATCTTTTGGCTCAGTAGCTACACTTACTTCTCCATCTTTCACAGAAACATTAGCTTTAAACTGAACAGGTTTTGTAATTCCTTTAATGGTTAAATTACCATCCAAAAGAGTATTATAATCACCTTCTGCAGCAGGAGTTACCTTTGTAATTTCATAAGAAGCTGTCGGGAATTTTTCAACTTCAAAGAAATCACCACTTTTCAGGTGGCCATTTAATTTTCCTAAATCTTCCGGGCTGTCTTTCAGGTCCACAGAAGTTAAAGAATTCATATCAGCAACGAATTTTCCGCTTTCCAGTTTTCCGTCTTTCACCGTCACATCTCCGCTTTCAAACCTGATGGTTCCAAAATGGCTTGTATTCTCAGATTTAAATACTTTGTATCCCTTCCATTCAACCTTACTGTTTAGCGTATCCAGAGTGAACTGGCTACCTTCTTTAGTAGTCGTCACCTCATTACTTTCACTCGTAAGTGGTTTGTCTTTTTTACAAGAAACCACTACAGCAGCAATAAATAATGCAGGAATAGCTAACGAAAACAGTTTTTTTCTCATTTTTGATTTATTTTTATTAGTTCCGCTAATATAATAAAAAAAATTATGTTTTCATAAAAACCTTACATTTGTAATATGCTATTAGAAATAAACAATTTATTTTTCTCTCATAACAAAGAAAATCCCCTGTTTCAGAACCTTAATCTAAGGTTTGAAGAAAACAGAATTATAGCGCTGGCCGGTGAAAGCGGATGTGGAAAATCTACTCTTCTCAACCTGATTTATGGTCTTTTGGATTGGGAAAGCGGAGAGATTATTTTTAACGGAACAAAGCTTTTGGGACCGAAAGGAAATCTTGTTCCAGGAGAACCGGAAATGAAATTCGTAGCGCAGAATTTTGATCTTATGCCCTACGCTACAGTGGCTGAAAACGTAGGAAAATTTATTTCTAATATCAATTTAAAACAAAAAAAAGAAACTGTAACGGAGCTTCTTGAGGTGGTAGGGCTTCAGGAATTTGCGAATGTACTTCCAAAATACTTAAGCGGCGGACAACAGCAAAGAGTGGCTATTGCCAGAGCATTGTCTGTACTTCCCAAACTTCTTATTTTAGATGAACCCTTCAGTAATCTTGATTTTCCGAGAAAAATTGAACTGAGGGAAAGACTTTTCAGATATGTAAAACAACATGGCGTTTCTCTGATTATTTCCACTCATGAACTTCAGGATATCATGCCATGGCTGGACCAGATTGTTATTCTGCAGGATGGAAGACTGATTCAGAATGACAGCCCGGAAGAAACCTACAGAAATCCTTACAACTCTTATGTTGCTAAGCTATTTGGGGAAGTGAATATTTTCAGTGAAGCAGAAGCTGAAGATTTCCAGCTTACCAAATTCTCTTATTATCCCAAAGAAATCAGAATTACAGAAACTGGTCTCGAAGCCGAAGTTCTTGAAAGCAGATTTGCAGGAAATTATTATTGGAATAAATTAAAGGCAAAAGGAAAGGAACTCATTGTGTATACGGATGAGAAAATTTCAGGAACCATAAATGTTTCGTTTATTTAAGCGAAAAGACTTAACAGAAAAAGAGAAACACTCCATTCTCTATGAGCCCGTTTTAACTTTCAATATTCGCTGCATAACTCATACATTTACTTACACTTATCAATAAAAAAATACAAACATAAGAATCTGTATATGAAACTTTTTCTTACATTTGTATTTCTAAAGTATAAGGAAATTTTTGGTTAATTCTCTTTCTGCCTTCCAGACGGACATTAGCAATCTTGCAATTAAGTCTGTTGAAAGATTACACTGTCCAATTTTTTCCTTTTCTTTATTTTCAGGGCATAGAAAAACAAAGTTTTCTTATGCTTTCTTTACAAATTCTGACTTAAGAGCCATTGCTCCGAAACCATCAATTTTACAGTCAATATTGTGATCACTTCCCGGTCTCAAACGGATATTTTTCACTTTAGTTCCGGCTTTTACCGGTTTTGGTGCTCCCTTTACAGGTAAATCTTTTATTACCACTACAGAATCACCATCCTGAAGTTCATTTCCGTTGGAATCCAGGATTTTTCCTTCATTTGCGGCTTCAGCAGCGGCTTCTGCCGGATCCCATTCGTAGAAACACTGGGAACATACCATCATATTATCGCTCGGGTATGTAAACTCAGAGCTGCATTTTGGACAAATTACTGTGTCACTCATATTTTTATTTTTTGCAAAGGTAGAACTTTTTAGAGGTTGAAGTCAATAGATAAAGCTCAGTATAGTAGATCATAAGCTCCTGTTAATTTTACACAGACAGGTGAATTAACACAAATTAAATAAACTTGCTGCAAAGAAAATAAAGTATAGTAATAAACAGTGTATATTTTGTCAGCAAATATTTTTCATTAAGCAAAAAACACAGGTTTATCCGTCTTAGAGAAAAGGCTATCGTCAACAAATAAAAAATATAAATAATCGGAAAATCTTTACAAATTCAGCATTAAAATTTATTTCTACCATGTAAAAAATTAATAAACACACAGACCATTCACTACTGAATCTCAGATTGTCAATAGTCAGTTTTTGCTTTGAAAAGTGAATCGTGAATGCGCAACCTTCCATTAAAAAACTGATCTGTACAATTTATAATTACTTATACCCTCTCAACCGGAAACCGAAAATTCACAAGCGAAGCGGATTGATCATTCACAATTCACAACCCTTCATCAACTCTCCCACCCCAAATTCCAAACTCTCAATTAAAAGTCGTATTTTTGCAGATTCAAACAGCGAAGCAAATTTATGGAACTTATTCACAGAAACTTGGCAATCGGAATTCACGATGCCTTACAGGAGACATTTTTTGAGAAAAACAAATATGCCGATAAAGTTATTGAAAGACTTTTGAAAGCAAACAGAAAATGGGGAAGCCAGGACAGAGCCGTTGTTTCTGAAATCTTTTACAATATTATCCGTTGGAAAAAACGCCTTGAATACTATATGGGTGAAGGTGTAAAACCCAACAATATCTACAAACTGATTATTGCGTATTTACTTTGGAGTAAAACCAATTATAAAAAATTTGAAGAATTTGACGGAATCAAAATCGCCGATATTCTTACCAAACTTAAAAAGAACACTGTTCCTACAAAAGCGATAGAACACTCTATTCCTGAATGGCTTGCTGAAACTCTTGAAAAAGAACTGGGTGCCAGCTGGGAAAGAGAAATGATTGCTTTAAACGAGCAGGCTCCTACGGTTTTAAGAGCCAATTCTTTAAGAACAACCACCAAAGAGCTTATCTCTGATCTTTCAGATGAGGGTGTTGTTTCTTATCCTGTTAAAGGTTATCCTGACGCTGTTCAGCTGGAAGAAAAGAAAAATGTTTTCCTTACCACAGCTTTCAAAGAAGGATTATTTGAAGTTCAGGATGCTTCTTCTCAGAAAATCGGGTATTTTCTTGATGTAAAAGAAGGACAAAGAGTAGTAGACGCATGTGCAGGTGCAGGAGGAAAAACATTGCACTTAGCCGCATTAATGAAAAACAAAGGTCAGATCGTAGCATTAGACATCTTTGAATGGAAGCTTGCAGAACTGAAGCGTCGTGCCAAAAGAGCCGGAGCACACAACATTGAAACCCGTATGATTTCCGATAACAAGGTGATCAAACGACTTCATGAAAAGGCTGACAGACTTCTGATTGATGCACCATGTTCAGGTCTTGGTGTTTTGAAAAGAAACCCGGACAGCAAGTGGAAAATTGATCAGGACTTTATTGACAGAATTAAAAAGGAACAACAACAAATTCTTCAGGACTATTCTAAAATGCTTAAAAAAGGAGGAAAAATGGTATACGCTACCTGTTCTATCCTTCCATCTGAAAACAATCTTCAGGTAGATGAGTTCATCAAAAACAATCCTGGATTCAAGATGATTAAAGATGAAAAAGTAATGCCTAGCGAAGGGTATGACGGATTCTATATGGCTTTGATTGAGAGAATTTCTTAATTTAAATCCTCTAAACGATATTTAAACTACTCTATTTTCTGGAGTAGTTTTTTTTTATTTAAATCTTTCAAAAAAAAATGTAACATTTTTTGTAACATTTACAGTACGTTTTCTACTAACTATATAGATTAAACCGGTTTGACGCTGTGAGAAGTTAAGAGTAACTTTGCAGTAAACTCATTTATTTATGCATACAAGACTTGTCTTCAATTTTCTGGCTGTTTTTTTATATTGTCTGTTTTCTGCACAGACCTATGAAATTCAGTACTCCAGTTCTTATAACGGAAAAGCATTAACAGATCAGCCTTCTACAATTATCTGGGTCAATGAAAAAGAAAACTTCATTCTTAACAGCACGATCAAAGAACAAAAAAGCAGCTATCCTTATGAAATCACTAAGGTGGAAAAGCCATCCAATACTATAGTTTCTTATGCCTTTTTAAAACCCGGCTCAATCATCTCAACCTCAGATGCTGAATCTGTAGGAAAACAGGATTTTGAACTGACTAATGAAACGAAAAAGATCTTAGGGTACAACTGTAAAAAAGCCTTTACGAAAATCAATTCAAATACCATTGAAGTCTGGTATACGAATGATCTGAAACTAAAAGGCGGCCCATCTGTATTGGGGCAGAATTTAGGATTAGTTCTGGAAGTGGAAAGAAATAAGAACTCTTTAACGACTGCCGCTTCAATCAAAAAAATAAAGAACACAGGGATTGAAAACATATTGAAAGGAAACATACAAATAACCGATCAGCTGGGATATAAAGATCTCCTGTGGAAAAGCAGATTTACCACGCTGAATGTTTTTGAAAACGAAATCATCAACTTCTCTGATGCCTCAAAATCTGACGGCCAAATAAAAAGATACGCCAAGGGAACTATTATCCTAAAAAAAGTAAAATTTCCTGCTATTACAGAAGGAGAGACTATTTTTGCAGAACTAAAACAGCAATCAAATGGTGATGCCTATGACAGAACCGGAACTGTATTTTTCATTCCGCAGGATAAAGAAAAGTCTTTTTTTGACGGCCTGGAAAAGGGGGCAAAAACACTTCCTCTTTACGAAAACGGAAATGGAAAACAATATTACGGGGTAACGGCTACCGGCAGCTACAGCCCTGCCATGGAAATGATGCGGTTCTTTACCGCTTTTGGCATTCAGAAGTTTAATCATATTCAGCTTAAGGGAAAAGACTGGCAGACGATCAGCCCTTACCGGCAGGATATTACAGAATTGAAGCCTGCTCTATCCGGAAAAGAGCTTTGGATAGGAACTTTTATTGGAAATTATGATAAAGGAGGACACAAAGTAAGTCTTGATATTACGATTCATAAAAGCGATCAAAACGTTAATAAAAATAATGTAGCCATCCCGTTATTCAACACTTTAAACATTATGGAAATGGCCGGACAGGACTATTCTACTATGTTCAGTCAGGATAAAGGCCTTCTTGTTGATTTCACTTTGGATAAAGATCTGAAAAACGCTCAGCTAAGATATACCACAACAGGACATGGCGGTTGGGAAAATGGTGATGAATTTGTTCCAAAAGCCAATTCTATATTGGTGGATGGAAAACCCGTTTTTTCATTTGTACCCTGGAGAACAGACTGTGGTTCATACCGTTTATACAATCCGGCCTCCGGAAATTTCCAGGATGGTCTTTCGTCATCAGACCTCAGCAGATCAAACTGGTGCCCGGGAACCGTTACCAATCCTGATTTCATTCCTCTTGGGGATCTGAAAGCAGGAAAGCATACGATTCAGGTAAAAATTCCACAAGGTCCTACTGAAGGAACAAGCTTCAGTTCATGGAATGTTTCCGGAGTATTACTGGGGGTCCAATAAAAACAAAACCTTCTTGCATGAGAATTGCAAGAAGGTAAAAACACAAATGATGAAAAAAAATTATTTCGAGCCACAAAGTAAGGGGTAAAATTCATATAATTACTTACCATAGATTAATAAATATGTCATTTTTATTTCGTATGGAGATTATGCAATTTTAGTCGCGACGAAAAAAATTAATCAAAAACATCATAATTCAAATAAATAGTTAAAATTTTTAACTTCAAAACACAAATTGATTAAAAATTTTCTCATTTAAACATTTTTAATTGTTATTTATAAACATCACTTCTACTTTTGTCTCATAAATAATAAAAAATTATGTGTGGAATTGTATGTTTATTTGACGCCAAGCAAAAAACCGAAGTATTAAGACCTCAGGTATTGGAAATGTCAAAAAAAATCCGTCACAGAGGACCGGATTGGAGTGGAGTTTTCCAGGATGAGAAAGTCATTTTTTCTCATGAAAGACTTGCCATTGTAGATCCAACTTCCGGAAAACAACCTTTATTTACGAAAGACGGAAAAGTAGTATTAGCCGTAAACGGTGAAATCTACAACCATAGAGAATTAAAAGTAGAATTTCCTGATTATGAGTTTCAGACTCAGTCGGACTGTGAGGTGATCCTTGCACTATACAGAAAATATGGAAAAGATTTCGTAGAGAAACTCAACGGAATTTTTGCCTTCGCTTTATATGATACTGAAAATGATGTTTATCTTATTGCCCGCGATCATATGGGAATCTGCCCGCTTTATCAGGGTTGGGACAAAAACGGAAACTATTATGTCGCTTCAGAATTAAAAGCTCTTGAAGGGGTATGTAAAAAAATAGAAACATTCCTGCCCGGTCATTTCGTTTACAGCAAAGATGGCGCTGAGCTTCAGCAATGGTACACAAGAGACTGGGACAGCTTTGATCATGTAAAAGACAATGAAACTGATATTTCAAAACTGAGAAAAGGTCTAGAAGATGCCGTTCACAGACAACTGATGAGTGATGTTCCTTATGGAGTACTTCTTTCGGGAGGTTTAGATTCATCGGTCATTTCCGCTATTACTGCAAAATTTGCCCGCCAGAGAATTGAAAGCGGCGATACACAGGAAGCGTGGTATCCGAGACTTCACAGTTTCGCCGTAGGATTGGTTGGTTCTCCCGATCTGGCAGCAGCTCAGAAAGCTGCAGAACACATCGGATCTGTACACCATGAGGTTAACTTTACCGTACAGGAAGGACTGGACGCTGTACGTGACGTTATTTACCACCTTGAAACCTATGATGTTACCACCATCAGAGCATCCACACCGATGTATCTTTTGGCAAGAGTCATCAAATCCATGGGAATTAAAATGGTTCTTTCAGGAGAAGGTTCGGATGAATTGTTCGGAGGTTATTTATACTTCCATAAAGCTCCTAATGCAAAAGAATTCCACGATGAAACTGTGAGAAAACTTGGTAAGCTTCACCTTTATGACTGTTTAAGAGCCAACAAAGCGTTGATGAGCTGGGGAATTGAAGGAAGAGTTCCTTTCCTTGACAAAGAATTCATGGATATTGCAATGACAATTAACCCTCAGGATAAAATGATCAGTACTGCTGAAGGAAAAATTGAAAAATGGGTATTGAGAAAAGCTTTTGAAGACCTTCTTCCAGATTCTATTGTCTGGAGACAGAAAGAACAGTTCTCGGATGGTGTGGGATATTCATGGATAGATACCTTAAAAGAGGTAGCTGAAAGAGAAGTGACGGACGAAATGATGGCGAATGCAAGATTCAGATTCCCGCTAAACACTCCTCAGAACAAAGAAGAATACCGGTACAGAACGATTTTTGAAGAACATTTCCCAAGTGAAACCGCCGCTGCTACTGTTCCATCGGTTCCATCGGTGGCATGCTCCACTCCTATTGCTTTGGAATGGGATGAAGCGTTCAAAAAAATGAACGATCCAAGCGGAAGAGCAGTGAAAGTACATGAAACTTCGTATTAGGAAGGGATGATGAATAGTCAATCGTCAATTCGCTTCGCTTGTCAATTTGTTGCGGGATTCGGGTTACGGATTACAGCTTTATTATTCACTTGCGAAGCAAAAATTGACAGTTAATAATTCACTTGCAAAGCAAAATTCACTAATGACATGTATATTTTTTTCATTCAAACCTATAACTCTCTCAGTAATAATTTATCAATCCTGTAGCAATACAGGATTTTTTCTTGAATTAACAATAACAATATGGCATAATTTAACTCACAATCCAAAATAATATCTAATAAATAATTATATTTGGAAAACGAAAATATCAATTATAAAAAAATGAGAAGAAACCTTACTGTTTTATTTGCCTTATTAGCGATTAGTTTTGCTTTTGGACAAGGGAAATACGGCAAATATCTGAATTCAAAGAAGCTTGCTTTGGCTTACAAGAGTGTGAAAGACCAGGATAAGGACGACTACTATCAACAATTCTACTGGCTGGTAAAAGCAGAGCAACTGAAAACTTATCCTCACCTTAAAGATATAAAACCTGTCGTTTTATATGAATTTGTAAAATATGTAAACCCTCAGAATCCGACCAAAAAACTGGATGCAAGAGGCAAAGAACTGAGAGCAACTGCAGAATTATCATTAAATCAATATTTTAAAAATAAAAAATTTGAAAACAATTCTGTATTAATGTACAATCTGGAAACGTACGTAGATCCTTCAAAAGGGCAATATTACACTAAGGTTGATCCGGAAAAAATCAAGGAGCTTGTACCAAAGGAATTATTTGCTTTCAACTCGTTCAACAGAAATATAGGAGAAGAAAAAACCTATTATCTTTGGATTGACAAGAAAAAAGATGATCTTAATATTGTAGATATCATTCCTAGCGAAAAAGAAGACAAAGCTTTTTATACCAGATTAAGACAATATCTTCCAAGCTATAAATTCTCAAAATATGTTCCTACTGTAAAAAAAGGGAACAAGTCTGACAAAACGGATATCGAATATTATTATATCATGCCTTTTGAACAGAATACCGATAACATCGAATACAAAACAAAGGATTTCAAAACTTTCACTTTAAGCCAGTACAGAAAAGCCGGTGATGAATGGAAAGGAGTAGAAAAGCCTAGAAAATAAATCAAAAAGTCCTGTGAAATTTCACAGGACTTTTTTAATTTTATATGGATTTCTTTATCTAAGAATCAAAACGCTTAGAGTAAGCGGTTCTTCAAATCAAATAAGTCTGGGGATTTTTTTATAACCCAGCCGGTACAAAATGACAGAAGCAAATACACAACAGACCTCCGTAAAAAAAATACTTCCCTTAATTCTGGCCACTGCTATTTTCATGCAAATGCTGGATTCCACGATTCTGAATACTTCCCTGCCTGCAATTGCAAAAGATCTGAATGAGTCTCCCCTCAATATGCAGAATGCTATTATCAGTTATGTTCTGACCCTTGCTGTTTTTATGCCTGCCAGCGGATTTCTTGCAGACCGGTTCGGAACCAAAAAGGTATTTATATTTTCTCTGGTATTGTTCAGTCTGGGTTCGCTATTTTGTTCTTTGTCTCAAAACCTCACCCATCTTGTTATTTCAAGGGTCGTTCAGGGAGTTGGAGGAAGCCTGATGACTCCTGTCGGAAAACTGGCACTCATCAAAACATTTGACAAAAACGAACTGCTCAAAGCCATGAACTTTGCCATTATTCCGGCACTTATCGGACCTGTACTCGGGCCTTTAGTGGGAGGTTATATGGTAGACTATCTTTCATGGCACTGGATATTCCTGATCAATATTCCGATTGGGGTGCTGGGAATTCTTTTAGGATTAAAATTTATGCCGAATTATAAATCTGATGATGTAGATTTTGATTTAAAAGGGTTCCTGATTTTTGCCGCAGCCTCTCTCCTGCTTTCTGTTTCACTGGAACTTTTCGGAGACATTCAGAATATCACACCTGTCTTATTGGTATTTATCATGGGATTTTTGTTCCTGTATTATTATTATAAACATGCAAAAAGAGGCGGAAATCCAATTTTCCCATTAAATCTGTTTCAGGTAAGAACTTTCCGTGTGGGTATTGTGGGCAATCTGGCGACCAGATTGGGAATCAGCTCCGTTCCGTTATTACTTCCGCTAATGATTCAGATTGCCTATAAACAATCTGCGGTAACTTCCGGCTGGATCATTGCTCCTATGGCTTTAACAGCTATATTCGGAAAATCTTCTGTTATAAAAATTTTAGATAAATATGGCTATCGTCAGACCTTAATGGTGAATACCTTCATCATCGGAACACTAATATGCCTTCTCGCCATTCCAAACATTCACACTTCCTTATATTGGTTTATTCCCATCATCGCGGTGTTAGGTTTTTTCAACTCGATACAGTTCACTTCCATGAACACTATTTCCATTGCCGATCTCCGAAATTTTCAAACCAGCAGCGGAAACTCATTACTATCTGTCAACCAACAGTTAGCCATCGGTTTCGGAATTGCTTTCGGACTGATTGTTTTAAAGCTGTTCGAAAATACAGATCTGATCAAAGGAGAAATCCACAATGCCTTCCGGTTAACCTTTCTCACGGTAGGAATATTAACAATTTTATCAGGATTGGTGTTCAGAAGACTCCATATTTCGGATGGGAAGAACATGCAGTCTAAGGAAGATTAATCAGAAAAAAAGTAAAGTCATAAAAATAATGCATCTATGGCGGATCAGTAAGCAGTTCTGCCAATTTGTATTTTCTGTATTCTACCCTTCTACGAACTTAACACAGATCAATGCTTTTCGCATATATGTATGGTAATTTTGTTTACATAAATCAACAATGTGATGGCAACTAAAAAAATAGAAATCGTAGTATCTCCAAAACCTGCGCACTTTGTAGGCGATGGATTCAGGGTTCACAATTTCATTCCGGGAATACCTGGATTGGATATGAAAAGAATGGATCCGTTCATTATGCTGGATTATAATTCAAAATTTCATTTCAACGGATCAGACAGACCGAGAGGTGTTGGGGTGCATCCGCACAGGGGTTTTGAAACTGTAACTATAGCATATAGCGGAAAAGTAGAACACCATGACAGTGCCGGCGGCGGCGGTGTTATCGGAGAAGGTGATGTTCAGTGGATGACAGCAGCCAAAGGAGTTCTTCACAAAGAATATCATGAAACGGAGTGGGCAAAAGAAGGAGGAATTTTCCAGATGGTTCAGCTTTGGGTGAATCTCCCTGCAAAAGATAAAATGAGCTGCCCAAAATACCAGGCTATTGAAAACTCTAAAATGGAAAGAGTTGATCTCGGTGATAATGGTTTTATAGAAGTAATTGCCGGAGACTATGATGGCCATAAAGGACCTGCAAGCACTTTCACTCCGGTCCATATGATGAACGCAAAGCTTAAATCAGGAGGAAAAGCGGAATTTAATTTCCCTGCTCATTTTAATACTGCGGCTTTGGTGATTGAAGGAAGTATTATTATTAATGGAGAAGAGAACGTTAAATCCGATCATTTTGCATTGTTTAAAAATGAAGGTGAAACATTCACCATCGAAGCAAAGGAAGATGCTGTTGTTTTAATCATCAGCGGTGAACCTATCAATGAGCCCATTTACCCTCATGGTCCTTTCGTAATGAATTCCAGAGAAGAAATCATGCAGGCCTTCGAGGATTTTAATACCGGAAAATTCGGATATCTGGAAGATTAAAAGAATTAAATTTATCTTAATCTTTGATTATTCCTTTTTTATTAACTTTATATAATGGCAAACCTTATAGGTTTTAAAACCTATAAGGTTTAATTGTCTTAACACGCAATTTCCTGTATTTATAGGAAATGTAGCACACTTAGTACAAATATTATGAAACCAGAATTTGAAAATATACCTCTTGTAAAAGCTGAAAAAAGATTTGAAATAGAGTTCAACGGACATTATGCATTCATCGATTACCGTGAAACCATGCACCAGATTTCTTTGATACATACAGAAGCAGAACCGGAACTGGCAGGAACCGGCGCAGCAGCTGCGGTAGTAGAGAAATCATTGAATTTTATTGAGGAAAGCGGAAAAAAACTTCTTCCCTTCTGTCCTTATGTTTTCGCCTTTATTAAGAAACATCCTGAATGGAAACGTATCGTAGATGAGAGATTTGAAGGCTATGACAAACTGTAAATCTTTATCAGAACTCATCATTTATTTTAAATAACAATATCTTAAAAGTATCACATCATTATGTCAAATATTGGACTTATTATTGAAGAAAAAGCGGCAGATATCGGAAATTTCCTCGTAGGAAGACTTCTTCCTTTCCGTGAGAAAAGAGCCGTTGGACCTTTTGTTTTTATTGACCACATGGGACCTTCAGAATTAAAAGATTATCAGAATCTTGATGTTCCGCCACATCCTCATATCGGATTATCTACCTTAACTTACCTGTTGGAAGGGTCTATCTTTCACAGAGACAGCATTGGAAGTGCTATTGAAATAAAACCGGGTGCCGTTAACTGGATGACTGCCGGAAAAGGAGTGGTACATTCAGAAAGAACACCTGAATATTTAAGACACAGTGATAAAAGGCTTCACGGATTTCAGATCTGGGTAGGTCTTCCAAAGCATCTTGAGCAGTCTGAACCTACTTTCCATCATATTGAGGCAGATGAAATTCCGGTTTGGGAAGAAGATGGTATCCAGTATAAATTAATTGCCGGTGAAGCATTCGGAAGAACATCTGCAGTTCCGGTACACAGCAAATTATTTTTCCTTGAAATTAAAACAAAAGAAGCCAAAAAAATCAGCATTGGAAAAGATCTTTATGGAGAAGCAGCCATGTACGTTCTGGATGGAACGGTGACCACAGATGGAAATTCTTATGGTTCTAAACAGCTGATGATTGCTAAAGATACCAAGCTTTGCGAATTTGAGATGAGCGAAAACGGAACGGTTTATCTTTTCGGTGGTGAGCCATTCGATGAAGAGCGTTTTATATTCTGGAATTTCGTTAACTCTGACAAGGAATTAATTGATCAGGCAAAGGTAAACTGGAATGATCAGAATCACGAAGCATTTCCTCTGGTTCCTGGTGACGAAAACGAATATGTGCCGCTTCCTAAGGCTATTCTAAACAGAAAATAACTTCAGTTCAGATTATTAACTATGAAAATATTAGCATTTGCCGGAAGTACATCTTCCACGTCTATCAACAGGGAACTGGTAAAATTTGTTCTGAAAGATTTTCAGGATGAGGAAATCAATCTGATTGACCTCAACGATTTTACAATGCCCGTATTCTCTGTAGATCTTGAAAAGAAAGGTTTTCCGGATGAAGCGCATCAGTTTTTAAAAGCGATTGAGGAATGTGATGTGATCATCTGCTCTCTTGCTGAGCACAACCGTTCTTACAGTGCAGCTTTTAAAAATGTTTTTGACTGGGCTTCAAGAATTAACGTAAAAGTATTTCAGAATAAACCAATGCTTCTGATGAGCACCTCTCCCGGAGGCTATGGCGGCGGAAATGTGATGAATACGGCAAAAACATTTTTCCCACAGTTTGCAGCAGACATTAAGGATACTTTTTCATTGCCAAAATTCTATGAAAATTTTGATCTTGAAAGCGGGGTCATCAATCCTGATATGCTGAATGATCTGAAAGGTAAAATACAAAACTTTAAAAATCAGATAAAGTAAATGAACAAAGGAAGACTGGAGGCATTTAGTGATGGTGTTCTTGCTATTATTATCACCATTATGGTACTTGAACTGAAAGTACCTGAAGGAAATAGCTGGGCCAGTGTCAAACCTCTTCTTCCTAAGTTTCTGGCTTATATTTTCAGTTTTATTTATGTAGGAATCTACTGGAACAATCATCATCATTTGTTCCAGACAGTAAAGAAAGTAAATGGCAGCATTCTTTGGGCCAACCTTCACCTTCTGTTCTGGCTTTCTCTGATGCCAATTGCTACGGAATGGATCGGGACGACAAATTTTGCAAAAAACCCCGTTGCAGTCTATGGTATAGGGCTCATTATGTCGGCCATTGCCTACACTATTCTGGAGCATGTGATTATCCGCTGTGAAGGAGAAGATTCAAAACTGAAAGAAGCCATCCACTCGAAATATAAAGAGTATATCTCAATTGTATTTTATGTCCTTGGAATCGCTACTTCATTTTTTTATCCTTATATTGCCATAGGTTTTTATTATATCGTGGCTCTTATATGGCTGATTCCGGACAGAAGAATCGAAAAAACATTAAAAGAAAATTGATATGGAAACACACGAATATCCTAACGGAAACATTACTGTCATCTGGCAGCCTAAAAAATGTATCCATTCTGCCATATGTGTAAAAACACTCCCCAAAGTCTACGATCCTAAAGAAAGACCTTGGATAAAAGCAGAAAACGCAAGTCCCGAAGAACTAAAAAATCAGATCGACCTATGCCCATCAGGTGCATTAAGTTATAAATTCAATACAGCAAAATAATGGCGGTAACAGTAAAGGCAAGTTTAGGAAAAACAAAATATTATACAGAAGTAACAGCCGGCGAAAACACAATCATTACAGATGAACCGATTGATAAAGGCGGACAGAACAAGGGTTTCAATCCGCTGGAAATTTTGGCCACATCACTGGCAAGCTGTACAGCAGCAACCTTGAGAATGTATATTGAAAGAAAGGAATGGGATATAGAAAACATCAATGTAGAAGTAGAGCTTGAAAACTTTCCATTAACAAAAAGAGCGGTCTTCAAAAGAGAGATCAGCTTTGAAGGTATTCTGGATGATGAGCAGCGTAAAAGGCTGCACACTATTGCAGACGCATGCCCTGTTCACAAAATATTAACCAACGACATAGAAATACTAACTAAATTCTCATAATATGATCGAAGTAAAACAAAACAACGACGAAAAACACGGAAGTTTTGAAGCTTTCATAGATGGAAGACGCGCAGGAATGATGACCTATACCTGGGCCGGAGAAGAAAGATTTATTATAGACCACACCGAGGTGGAAGAAGCTTACAACGGAAAAGGTGTAGGCAAGGAAATGCTTCTGGCAGCCGTAGATTTTGCCAGAAAAAATGATAAGAAAATTATTCCCCTCTGTCCTTTCGCTAAAGCAAGTTTCCAGAAAAGTGAGGAACTTCAGGATGTTTTAGTGAATTAGTCACTGTATTACACCCTTACGATACAACCCTTCCGGACAGTCTCTGGAAGGTTTTTATTTTTAATGAAAAACATTGGCTGAAAGTAAATTAACAATTGTAATCTGCCAGGAAATGAACAGGTTTTTAAATTCATGATTCACGACTGATCTTTTTTATATATTTGCTAAAATTTAAAAATCAAGAATGAATCCAGGAACTATCCTTTTGTTATTTGTTTTCGTCTATTTTATCGGTCTTTTGGTGATTTCTTATTTCACCAGCCGGAATTCTGATAACCAGTCTTTTTTTATCGGTAACAAAAAGAGTAAATGGTGGCTCGTAGCATTCGGAATGATAGGAACCAGTCTGAGCGGGGTTACTTTTATTTCAGTTCCGGGAACCGTCGGAAAAATGACCGGCTCCGAATATATTTACGGAGGTTTTGAGTACTATATGATGGTGATCGGTTTCTTCATCGGATATTTTATTGTAGCAGCGATACTTTTACCGCTTTATTACAAGATGAATCTAACCTCTATTTATACGTATCTGGGGAAAAGATTTAACGTGGAAGCTCATAAAATAGGTTCTATCTTTTTCATTATTTCAAGAGCAATTGGAGCTACCGCAAGATTATACCTGGTAGTAAATGTTTTACAGATATTTTTACTTGAAGGGTTGGGAGTTCCGTTTTGGATAACTTCCCTTGTACTTCTGCTGATGGTACTTCTGTACACTTTTGAAGGCGGTGTAAAAACGATTGTTATTACAGATACCCTGCAGACTTCATTTATGATCATCAGCCTTGTAGCTTGTATTGTTTATATTTTATCCAACCTGAATTTATCATTCGGTGAAGCTTATACGATTCTGGAACAGAAGAACTATACGCATTTCATCAATTTTGATCCTAATTCCAAAACCTTTTTCCTGAAAACCATTCTGGGAGGAATTTTCATTACCATTGCCATGACAGGGCTGGATCAGGAAATGATGCAGAAGAATATTTCTGTAGACAATCTTAAGAATTCAAAGAAAAATATGCTGACCTTCGCCGGAACACTTCTTATCGTGAACCTTGCATTCTTATTCCTGGGAGGGTTGCTATACCTTTTTGCGCTGCAGCATGGAGCGGAATATGGGACTATAAACGGTGAAACGGTAACGAATATTTTCGGATTTAAAGACCCTTCAGGAAACATTAAAAATGTAATGGGAGACGATCTTTTCCCGGCTTTATCGCTTCAGGGATATTTTCCTATGGCTATTTCCGTTATTTTCATCATCGGATTAATTTCAGCCTTATTCCCTTCTGCAGACGGTGCTTTAACAGCTGTAACAAGCTCATATTGTGTAGATTTATTAAACCTTAATGAGGATAAAACCAAAACTGAAAAAGAGAAGAAACGTCTTCGTATGAAAGTGCATTTAACTTTCACTGTCGTTTTCTTTATTCTGATCATGGTTTTCAAGGCATTAAATGATAAATCCATTGTGTACCTGATCATGGAAATTGCAGGATATACCTATGGACCGCTTTTAGGACTTTTCGCCTTTGGAATTTTCACCAGGTTCCAGATTTCAAGAAAATATTCAATTCTTGCGGTAACTATTTTTGCCCCTATCCTGACCTATTTAATCAATCTTGCTGTTACCACGTATACAGATTACAGAATCGGTGTAGAACTGATTGTTCTTAACGGATTGCTGACCTTCATTGGTCTGTGGCTGGTAAAAAACAAGCAGCACTTAAAAGTCGTTTAACACTTATAAAAACATAAAAAAGGCTGTTTTCAATGAAGACAGCCTTTTTCTTTTTATTGGAATCAATGAAATAGATTATTCTTTAATCCACTTAATTGTTTTCTCCAGATTCTTAGATTTAACTTTAATCAGATAATCTCCCTGGACAAGGTGTGACAAGTCAAAAGTACCTGTTTTATCATGATTCAATTTGTTAGCAGCCTGCGTGAACACTAATTTTCCGCTTACATCGTATACAGTAATATCATATACTTCATTTGAATTGGTAAATTTCACATTCAGTAATCCTTTACTTGGATTAGGATATACGACAAATACGTCTTTATTGGCAGCAGTCTCGTTCACACCTAATGTCTGGGTAATGGTGAAGTTGACAGGGTTAATGTTGTAGAATACGTTCGTTTCTGCAGCCACCATAATTCTTGCCTGTGTTGTATTTACGTTAGGAATAGTAACAGCTTCAGAACCATCATTCGGAGTAGAAGCCAGGATCAGTGTAGGATAGGTAAGACCGCCGTCTGTTGAAAGATAAATATTCACAGTAGCAGCATTCACAGGAAATGCCGTTGTATTGGCGACATCCCATGTTACCGTCTGAGTGGAATTACCAGCCCAGCTTACCGCTGTAGCAGGTGCAGTTACATTGAAAGGTCCGGAATTTCCATCAACGGTAATAACAGCATCATCATTGGCTACACCGGCGCAACCCGCATTATTATCTCTTACGGTCAGTCTGAACTCCATCGTTCTTGCATAAGATGGTCTAACTTCTCCTTTGGAAATCGTACCATTGATTACATCTGTAAGTTTTGGGAAATATCTGTAAGGAACGGTTACAGGTACATATGATCTGAACAGAGGTGCATTTCCGGTAGGAGCATTCCAGTCGCCTGCCGGGCCTACATCATTCTGCTCCCAGCTGTACGTAAGCGGATTATTATCAATATCTGTCGCAGAACCTTCCAATCTGAATGGTGTACTCTTCGGGATGGTATAATCACCTCCAGCGTTTACTGTTGGAGCAAAATTATTAACAGGAAGCGTAACCTGACATGTTGTTGACTGAACTTTTGTTGTGATAGACTGATATGATTTGGTATGGAAAGTCGGAATACTGTTAGGAGCCAGGTTATTGGTACTTCCACAAATTCCGGCGTAAGCCATTATGGTAATTCCGCTTCCAGGTTCTACGGCATTAGATGCACTACGGTTACCATTACAACTCCCTGTAATGGCATTAAATGTATGCGGACCACCAAACTGATGCCCTACTTCATGGGCTACATAATCAATATCATAAGGATCTCCAACAGGATTAGGTGAACCGGTAATCCCTCTACCTTTATTGGTTGCATTACAGATTACTCCCAATCCGGCTAATCCTCCGCCACCCGTACTGAAGGTGTGTCCGATATCATAATTTGCATTTCCTATCAATAAATCAATCTGAGTCTGGCTCTCATTAATTAACGTGCTGGCATTGTTATTTCCGTTAAACGCATCTGTAGCGGCATTTGTAAAGACCACATTGGCTTCATTATCCACCAGTACCAATCTTGAAGCAACTTCCTGTTCGTAGACTCCATTCACCCTGTTTACGGAGGTTACTATGGCTGAAAGTGTCTGTGCTACAGTAGGTGTGGCGGTACCTGTTGCTGCTACAGCATATTCTCCTGTACAAGCCACCGCAAGTCTGAAAACTCTAATCTGATTTCCTACGCTTGGTGCTACGGTCTTTTGAGCGTTTTTTTTTCCCAGTGGAGAGTCGTCCTCATCCTTTACTCCACAAGACCTTGGGTTTTTATCAATCAAATCACTTTTTTTATAAATGATATAATTGCTGATATCCTGTTTTGCATAGGGGTCAATATAAGAATCTCCGGCTACTATAGATTTTATCTGTGCATGGAATCCCAGCTCTGTAAAATCCAGTTTTATGGTGGCGTACTTGTCGTCAATTCCCTGTCCTGTAAAAGTAACAATCTGAGGAAACTGGCTGGCTAACCCGGGAGCCATCACTGAAGATTTCCAGATTCTGAATTTTGCTTTGGTGCCGTCAGGCATTGGCAGAACAATAATAGGAGCATTGTCTTTACGATCGCTGTCTTTTAACTCCGGAACGGAATTAAAATAACTTTTCATTCCGGCTACATCCAGTGTGTACGTTAGTGCCTTTTCCGGTTGTACTGTTCTGTTTTTAGGGTCTGCTTTAATGGATCTTTCACTAATTACTGTAAAAAAATCCTGTGCTTTCCCGGAGGAAACGGATATTATAAATATCCCCAGATAAAATAATTGTTTAATTTTCATATATAATGGTTTGTAATTTTTATTCATTCAAATAATAAGGCCAAAGCTAAAAGATAATTAACCAAGGAATAATAATTCAAATAATCTGGAATTATAAAATTAATTAAATTAATCAGATTATTACATACAAAAAGTAAAAATTTAAATATAAACCTATAGAAAATGTAAAAATTCGCCTGTATAAAGGCATTAAGCTAAAATAAATTAATTATAATTTTTTCTTTTATTTACACAGATACTTTTACGATTTTAATATCTTTGAAATGTATAAAATAAACAGAATTAAAAATTAATCAAAATAAAAAATACAAACCTAAAAACCATGAAAAAAATTATCTCATTTTTCGCTTTCCTATTAACATTCAGTTTTATGAGCGCTCAGGACAATTTTGAACTATCAACATTAAGAATCGGGCCGTTTAAAGTCTTTATGCCGAAGGCTGAAGCCGAAAAAATTGCAGGAACAAAGCTGGTTAACACGGGTGGAGAGAAAAAAAACATGGTAAAGTATAATGGAGAAACCATACAGATTGATCTTTTTGATAATTACATTAATGAGGCCAATCCAAGTGTTCCTTCAATTACCTATATGACAACAACTAGTAAAAAGTTTAAAACCAAAAGCGGAATCGGAGTTGGAAGCACCCGCGACGACCTGATCAATGCCTACAGAAATTACCCCAACTTTAGTGTACGCCCGGATTGGGACTCTAATGGCAAACCGATTAAAGACACCGGTTATTTTAATCTTGAAGACAGCCAAGCAGGAACGCTGTTAAGCTTTAAATTTGTTAATAATATAGTCACCGAAATCTCCGTTTACCTTAATGAAGGTTGTTAAAAGCAGAAAAATATTAAAATCATACAAAAATCCGAGTTTTATCTCCGGGCTTTTGCATTTCCGTAAGCCGGTAAAAAATTGTAAATTCGCATACAAATAAATCAGATATAATGAGTAAAAGTATTGAGGAGTTAAAGACTCTTACTACGCAGATCAGAAGAGACATTTTAAGAATGGTTCACGCTGTTAATTCAGGACACCCGGGTGGAAGCTTAGGTTGTACAGAATTCTTTACAGCCCTTTATGGTAAAGTGATGAACTATAAGCTTCCTTTCACAATGGAAGGCAAAAATGAAGATCATTTTTATCTATCAAACGGACATATTTCTCCGGTATTCTATTCTACTTTAGCAAGATTTGGTTTCTTCCCTGTTGAAGAACTGAGCACTTTCAGAAAATTAGATTCAAGATTACAGGGACACCCAACTACACATGAAGGACTTCCGGGAGTCAGAATCGCTTCAGGTTCTCTTGGACAAGGGCTTTCTGTTGCACTTGGAGTAGCTCAGGGTAAAAAATTAGATGGTGATCAGTCTCTTGTTTACTCTCTTCACGGAGATGGTGAGCTTCAGGAAGGTCAGATCTGGGAGGCATTGATGTATGCTTCTGCTAAAAAAGTAGATAACATCATTTCTACTATTGATTACAACGGACGCCAGATTGACGGAGATACCGATGATGTATTAAGCTTAGGAAATCTTCATGCAAAACTAGAAGCATTCGGATGGACTGTTTTGGAAGAAAAAAACGGTAATGATCTTGAAGCGGTCATTGCAATTCTTGAGAAAGCAAAAACAGAAACCGGAAAAGGAAAACCTGTAGCCATCCTTCTTCATACAGAAATGGGATACGGAGTTGATTACATGATGGGATCTCATGCGTGGCATGGTAAAGCTCCTAATGATGAGCAGTTAGACACGGCATTCAAGCAATTGTACCTGGAAGCTCCGGCTGATTATTAATTATAAATGATAAATTATTATTGATAAATGATACTCCTGGAACTTTATAATATGATTAATCACTCATCATTTATCAATGATCAAAAACTTTAGTAAAAAATGAAATATACATATACAGAAAAAAAGGACACTCGTTCAGGATTCGGAGCAGGATTAGCAGAATTAGCGGACAAAAATCCTAATGTAGTAGCACTTTGTGCAGACCTTATCGGTTCTTTGAAGATGGAGAAATTCATTGAAAAGGCTCCTGAAAGATTCTTTCAGATCGGTATTGCAGAAGCGAACATGATGGGAATTGCTGCAGGTCTTAGTATTACAGGAAAAATTCCTTTTACAGGAACTTTCGCGAACTTCTCTACTTCAAGAGTATATGATCAGATCCGTCAGTCTATTGCTTATTCTGACAAAAATGTAAAAATCTGTGCATCTCACGCAGGTCTTACTTTAGGAGAAGATGGGGCTACTCACCAGGTTCTTGAAGATATCGGTATGATGAAAATGCTTCCCGGAATGACCGTGATCAACACTTGTGATTACAACCAGACTAAAGCTGCTACCCTGGCGATTGCAGATTTTGAAGGTCCTGTATATTTAAGATTCGGAAGACCTGTGGTTCCTGTATTCATCCCTGAAGATATGCCTTTCGAAATCGGAAAAGGAATTATGCTTCAGGAAGGTACTGATGTAACGATTGTTGCAACAGGACATCTTGTATGGGAATCTCTTGTAGCGGCTGATGAACTTGAGAAAGAAGGTATTTCTTGTGAGGTGATCAACATTCACACGATCAAGCCTCTTGATGAAGAGATCATTTTAAAATCTGTAGAAAAAACAGGTAAAATTGTAACGGCTGAAGAGCACAACTATCTTGGCGGTTTAGGAGAATCTGTTGCAGGTATGCTTGCAAGAAGAAGACCTACAAAACAGGAATTTGTGGCGGTAAATGATACTTTCGGAGAGTCTGCAACACCAGCAGAATTGATGAAAAAGTATCAAATTGACGCGGCTGCAGTAAAAGAAGCTGTAAAGAGAATTTTAGCTTAAAATAAGGTATTATATAGACAAACTCCGGCGGTTTCTTCGAAACCGCCGGAGTTTTTTGTTGGCAGATTTGTGAAAATCTGTTTTTTGTGATGTATCAACCACCCCGTAAAAAATTCTTTGAATTTTTGCCACCCTTCCGGAGGAGGTGAATGGTTATACACCCATTCTTCATTGTATTAGTTTTTACCCTGATTATTATTGTTCCGGTTGATTCAAAGGGATTCCGACAGCGATGAGAACGGGACATAAGATTTCTTTGATGTATTCATCTTCTCTTCTGTTGGAAGCTTTAGATCCGGAAAAGTAATTGCTGATTCTGTAGTTTTTTACAAACTGATTTCTTTTCTTTCCGATGGAATAGTAATACCCACCTCTTTCATCATTAATAAAATAGGTCATTTCATCAAAATTCATCAGCTTTTTGGAAAGTAGCAGTTTTCTGTAAATACACTTTTCTGATTTATCAAAAATATATTTCACAGGAATTATGAAAAGAAGGTCAAACAGGAAATAAATCATATAAATACTCCATAAGCCCATTGCTATTTTAAAGTGGTCGCCAGACATCTTATCCCTAAAATAATACACAATAACAGGAAGTGCAATCACTCCCAGTCCCAGCCACCATACCAGAGTACGCAGGAAACTGTAATTGGGCATAAAGCTTATTTCACTTCCGTTTTCTTCAAATCTATAGCGGTCTCTGATATCCATTCTCAGGATTATTAAGGTTCATTATATCTTCCGTCTCATTGACCATTTTCTGAATTCCTTTCTGAGTAAGTGCCTGACCTATGGTAAGCTGCTTTTCTTTTCCATCTACTTCAAAATACATAGACAGCATTACATTAGTGGTGATAAAACCCATATATTTTGTGGCCAAAACATGAAAATTTCTGAAATTTTCTATGGGATAGGTTTTTACCGGAACAAAAATGGAGTGTTTTCCGGTAATCGTTTTCCGGTCCATATCAATAACGAATTTCTTGGTAAAGAAATTGATCATAATAAGTACTACTACAGCAATAATAACATAACTGAAAGTTCTTACGCTATTAAAGAGTAATGCTGCTACAATCAGGAAAATAATACAGAGCACGGATACAAATACCGGCTGATTTTTAAAAATATATTGGTTTCCTTCCTGTTTATAAAATTGGTAGTTGTTCATAATGAATGTAATTGTTCTTTATATTTTGGTTGGTGGTTGAGTCTAATGCTTAAGAGATTGCAATGTATAAGAGGCTTCTGAGACAATTATTTTATCGGGCTTCATATGTATATATTTAAAGTGTTTTTTTATGCGTCATATTTTTAATTGCCCCAGGCAGCCATCCAGTTCAGATATTCACTTTTGTATTTATTATCGTTAAGTCTGACGATAAGATCTTTTAGCTCTTCCTTCTCAAACTCATAGTCTGAGACCGTGAAAATCAGGAAAATATCTTTGCCTGTGATCTTTGTGAAAAAGTTTTCATTTTTAAGTTTCTCCAGCACTTCAATACAGGTTGAATACAACTTCATCTGAAAACCTTCAAACCAATGACCATCGTCATCATGTTTAGTAAGCTCTGCCCTCAATTGGGTACAGATCTCATCAAATTCTTTATCGACTCCTTCCATTTCGTAGGTCCATTCTGCCGGTTCATATTTATAATAAAGAGCATCTTCGTCATCTGTATTCTCCATTGCTTTCAATGTATTGGCAGCAGGGCAAACCGTCATTGCTCCCTCATCACTGTACAAAGCAAAACTGTAAATACCTTCTGCTCCATGCTTTTCATACACTTCTAAAAAAGCTTTCCTTGCAGCGTCTTCAATCTGCTGTTTCAAAATTTCAAAATCCATACTTCTTTTCTTTTTTAAAATGGGCGTTAAAATTACCTTTATCCTGTCAAATCAGCACATTATATTCGTTATAAGACCAGCCGGTTTCCTGATTATAGCTATCCTATTTTCACCATTTTTTGGCTGTCTGATTTTATTATCTTCAAAATAGTCTTTTGTACCCTGTTAATCATCAGATATTATCTAATGAAAGAAAATTTATCTTCAAACATTTTTCCGATCAATGGCAAAGGTTTTTCAACATCGTTGGCTGCATTAATAATCCCGATAATCATCAACACCAAAGGAATCAAACCCAATATTCCCAGAATTCCGATTTTAGTAACCATCAATACAATATTGAGAATGATAGATAAAAAAATAGAAAAAAGAATTAATCCCAATGATTGTTTCAGATGGTATTTTAAAAGGCTGTCCGACTTTTCTTTTCCAATAAAGAAGGATATCAGCCATCCGAAAAGCGTAATGTAAGAAACAATTGATAAGGTTTTGTTGTCCATAGCTGTAAAATTTTAAATTAATATTCTTTGATTTTTTCTGGCCCAAAATTGCATAAGAAAAAGATCCCAGGCTTCTTTTCAGCAACTACAAAACATCTTCAATGCTGATTACAGATGACTACAAAATGTCTACAAAAACAATTAAACAACTAATATTCAACAAATTAAAATCGAAACATAGTTCTACTTTTTCAGACAGGAAATTGACAGGTGTCTACAATTTTTGTACTTTCACCTTATGAAATTAAAGTACTTACTTTTATACTGTATACTTTTTATCTGCCCACTATATCCCGCACAGAATGCATTTATTGATGGTCTTAAGACCCAGTTGAATGAAGATTATATTTCTACTGCAGAAAAATTCAGAATTTACAATGAACTTACCGAATATTACAGAGTCAGCGATCAATATTCTACAGCTGAAAAATATGTTCAGCAGCAACTTGATCTTGCTAAAAAAGAAAATGATTATGCTGAAGAAGTAAAAGCTCTCAGTCAAAAAGGAGTCATTAAGCTTAATCAGTCTGAATATGATAAGATTCCTCCCATCCTTGATGCTGCGAATGCAATTGTTCAAAAGAGTCATAACAAAACGGCTGAACTATATGCCACCTATCTGAATATCTACTACAGAAATGCACTTGGCGAACTTGAAAGTACAATCAGGCTTGTTCAGAAAGTTCTTCCCACCGTTGAAAAACAACCTTCTGAAATCTTATTAAATGCAAAGCTCAATTATCTCCTGTATGGAATTTATACGGAATGGAACGATGCTGAGAATGCCACCAGATATGCCAAAAAATCCATAGAGCTTGCTGAAAAGGCGGGAAACAAAAATTTACTCAGTTCTACCTATTCAGCGCTGGCTGTCTGCTACTCCTTTCAATATGAGAAAAGCGGAAACTTAAAAGATCTGAAACCCGTCATAGAGATGTGTAAGAAAGCTGTTGGCCTGTACCATCAATTTCCCGGTCATGTCTCAGCCCATGTGCATGCAATGGCATTGTTGAATCTTACAAACTATTATCTGAGCTATCCGATTATGACTCCCGAAATCCGTGAGGAAATTCAGAATAACGCCCACGAAATCCTGACCCTTACCCAGCATACAACTCTTAATCAGAGTATGCAGGCAGGTGCACTTGGTGTTTTGAGCAATCTTGCATCACGGGATCAGAATGATGCTTTATCAGAGCAGTATCTTCTGAAAGCTGAACAGATTCTGCTTACCCAGCAGCCGGTTTATTATCACGTGATGATCAATGTGGTAAAAAACCTTGCAGAACTTTATGCAAAACAGAAAAATTACCAGAAAGCTTATGAGTACGAGACAAAAGTAACTGAATACAGCAATCTTCTCTTTGATGAAGGCCAGGCTGAAACTGCAAAAAGATTGGAAGCCCAGTATCAATCGCAGAAAAAAGAATCTGAACTCAGATCTCTCACCGAAAAAACGGCCAGTCTGAAAAAAGAGAAATTCCTTTATATTATATTAGGAATCATAGGATTGATTGGAGCCTTCTTTATGTTCCGTTCTTATCATTTTAAACTGCGGTATTCTATAGAAAGGGAAAATAAGCTTGATACAGAAAAGCATGAAGCAGAAATGCAGGTCAAACTTCAGGAGGAAGAGCAGGCCCGATTAAGGGCAGAACAGGAACTACTTACCCTTCAGCAGCAAAAACTTCAAAGTGAGGTACTGGCGAGCCAGCTTCATATTCAGCATAAGAATGAGGTTCTGCAGCAGCTTCAGACCCAGCTTTCCGATACGGATATTAATATTCATCAGGTGGTAAAAGGAGAAAATCGGGTTGACAATGATTTTGAAAAAATCAGATTCACCATTCAGGAACTGCATCCTGATTTCTTCAAAAATATCAATGAAAAAGCTAAACAAAAGCTTACTGCTCTGGATTTGAAATACTGTGCTTACCTCTATCTGGGAATGGATACTAAACAAATTGCCAACCTCCTCAATGTAGAACCCAAAAGTGTAAGAATGACCAAATACCGTCTGAAAAAGAAGTTCGGTCTGGATCAGGATACCGCTTTAGAATCTTTTTTCCAGGGGGTGTTTTCTGAGTAACAACTATTTTACTTTATACTCAACTGAAAGCTTTTCATCTTGAGATTGAAAAGCTTTTTTATACTTAAAATTCATTTGTTAATATCCAAAGTTTTAAAATCAGAGTTTTTTTTATAAAACTGAGGGGATACTTACGTGGTTTTTGGTGCTAAAAAAGTTGATTTTAAATAAAACAAATCACAAGAAGCATACAAATAGTACCCAAAACAAGTTATTCAACATCTTATTTCCAGGCTTACATCCCTTATTTTCCGGTATTGTACAATAGAAAATATTACCGTACAAACTATTGTTAAAGTCAGTAGCTTTCTTTTTATAGCCAGTATGTAATTTATACTTTTTCGAATTTCAAATATTTCACCAAAGCCCTGCTCTTATTCAGAGTAAAATTTGCATTTGTACACAAAGCAAAATACAAATCATTTACACATTTTATCCCTATAAAGTGATCTAAATATTTATAGTTTTATCCCATCAACGTTGACAAAATACATTCTTCAAATTTAAACTACAAGTGTACAGTGTATAATAAATAGGAAGAATTATTCACCCAAAGTCAAGGGTTAATTTGACACAAATGATTTATATAAAAACAATTAAAAATTACACACATGAAAAAATTAAATGGAATGAAGAGTGGCTTCTCTTCTTTGGAAAACAAGAAACTGAAAGATCTTAAATCAATTCAGGGAGGCAGCTATAATGTTAAATCTAATGTTCCCGCTGGAGAAGGCTGTGAAGAATACGACACCTATACAGCACCGGGAGGAACTTATATAGGCAGAATTACTGTATGTAGCCCAACAGCAACATTAAACTAATGAAGGAGGGGCAACCCTCCTTTTTTTCCTTTCAAAGTTACCATATAAATAACGTCCTTTTACAGGCTTATGAAACCATATACGTATTATATTCTTTTAATTATTTTAGTTTCTTTCTTATCATGCAAAAACAGGAAAATTAACTACATTACATATTACAGCAAAGTGAATGAAGTTGACAGTATTTACAGAATAGCTAATCAACCTGAAAAAGCGATAAGAAAAATCAAAAGATTGTTTCAGAAGTATGAACCCAAAAATCAGGAGCTTACTGAAGAATATAAAACTTATATTCAACTTGCAGATCATTATCATAAAGATTTTGGTGGAAAGAAAAGTCTATACAAACTTATTACACTGGCCGCTCCCTATGGTAATGACTATAAAAAACTTTACCCGCTCTGCAGGAAATATGGGATAGACAGTCTGGAAGTCGATCAAAAAGTAGCAGATTGGAAAAAAAACCTGAATAAAAGGCTTGTGGACTCCTTTACTATAGCCATGATCCGTGACCAGGATGGAAGACCGGATAATATACCCCTTGTATACAGGAATATTGAAAAAAATGCAGACCTTTTTTTCTGGACATTTGAACATTATGGATTTCCTGATGGGCAAAAAATAGGAAGATTAGGAAACAACGATGTTTTTATAGCCATGCCTACATTGCTAAGCCATATGATTGGCTCTAAAAAATATCCTGAATTCAGGAAAAGATTGTTCGAATATGTACAATCAGGCCATTGTTCTCCTCAGGAATATGCCTTAATGTCCGATACGTATGATTACTATAGAAATACTGCAGTACGATACAGCTTACGAAATAATAGTCAGGATTCTGTACGGATTAATCGTAACCGAAAAAGTATTGGCCTTCCCAGTATAAAACATTCATCTAAAATCAGAAAAGATAAAGTTAAGAAAAAATGATTCTCATCCTTTCCGCTAATCAGGAAACAACCACAAATGAAGTTATTAAATGGCTTAAAGCTTTAGGTAAGCCATTTATCCGTATCCATGAAGATGAAATTTTTGAAATAACAGCACATCAAAACAGAATCTTTTTGCAAAGCCAAAGAAATAGTTTTTATATTGAAGATATCAGCAGTGTCTGGTATCGCAGAGGAGGGTTACAATTTAGGAGAAAAGAATATGAGAATCCTTCCATTAATGCTCATATGAATGAAACTCAATATTGGCTTGAAGATTATGTAATAAAAATGCTTGAAATGAAAAAGCATATTAATAAACAAAGCAACAGCCATTTAAACAAGCTTCTGGTACTTGAAAAGGCTAAAAAAGTAGATTTGAAAGTCCCGAGCTATTACTTGGCAGAAAACACAGAGCAGCTAATTGTGAATAAAACCATTACGAAATCTATTGCTGAGAACATAATATTGAAATCAGTTGGTGGCTTTTCTGAAGGTATTTTGTATACTTCACTTGTTACAGAAAAGGAAAGGGAAAATTTCTTTATTACCTTTTTTCAGGAAATGATTGAAAAAGATTTTGAAGTGCGGGCCTTTTATCTTCATGGCAAAATCTGGGCTACTGCTATTTTTTCTCAAAATGATAAGAAGACTCAGCTTGATCATAGAAAATATAATCACGAAGTTCCGAATCGGAATGTTAGATATAATCTTCCAAGAGAGATTGAAGAAAAAATACATATCCTTATGCAGGAACTGGATATCAACTGTGGTTCACTTGATTTTATAAAAGCCAAAAATGATTTTTATTTCTTAGAAATCAACCCGGTTGGTCAGTTTTTAGGATTATCCGCAATTTGTAATTATGCACTTGAAAAAAAAATAGCAGAATATTTATGAAAAAGAAATTCAAAGAAAAAAATAAGTTACCTCTTACTCTGAAATATATAGAAAATTTCAGAAATGATTCAGCTGAGATACAAGATAGCTATCAACAGAATTATGTTGTCTGTATACAATATCAAACTGACTTTTTAATGAGCATAAAACCTGTGAAACCTCTTGTTAGATTATTATGAAATGTTTTAGTATAAAAATATATGGTCTTACTAACCTATGAACTATTTCAACCTATTTGCCAATATCCTCATCACCAAAGGAGCCTCCAGAATTCTCATTTCGGATTACAATACAAGTGTACAGTGTATAATAAATAGGAAGAATTATTCACCCAAAGTCAAGGGTTAATTTGACACAAATGATTTATATAAAAACAATTAAAAATTACACACATGAAAAAATTAAATGGAATGAAGAGTGGCTTCTCTTCTTTGGAAAACAAAAAGTTAAATGATTTAAAGTCAATAATTGGTGGCAGCGGAAGCTCCTATTCAATCAAATGTAATTTAGTTAATTCTGAAGGATGTACAGATACTGATTATTATAATGATGATGGATCTTATAAAACCAGAGGATGGCTTTGTGTAGGGCCTGCCCAAATTTCAAATGATCTGAACTAGGAAATAGGAGAGAGAGATCTCTCCTTTTATTTCAATTCAAAAAAATTAATTATGAAAGTTTTGGTTTTTTGGTGCTGTTCTATGTGTTCCTTAGTATCCACATTTTTAAAGGCACAAAACTCTAGCTTTATATATGAGCTAAATTATAAACCTAGCTCAGATAGCTTTAAAAATGAGAGAATTGTTTTCTACTTAGATGTTAAAAATAAAGAATCTTTGTTTCGATCAGATAAATTTCGTGAATCGGATTCATTAAAAGTGAATAGAGGCTGGGAGAATGGATTTGATATGGAATATAATAATAAACAGCTGTATGTGTATAAGAAAAATAATAATCGCGAGATTTTTAAATACGTCTTTGTTCCTTTAATTCATAGCGTATATGCTATTCCTATTAATGATGAACTTCATTGGAAAATTATTGAAGAAAAAAAGAAAATAGGTAATTACAATTGTCAAAAAGCAGAAGTAGAATATGGAGGAAGAAAGTGGAATGCCTGGTTTACAAATGAAATTCCTTTACAACAGGGTCCATATGTTTTTTATGGATTGCCAGGACTGATTGTAAAAATCTCTGATGAAAAATTTGATTATGATTTTGAACTAATTCAAATAAAAGACTTTAAATGGAAAGAGCTTTATACAAATAAATTTCAAAAGCAAATTACCTGAGAAGACTTTCAAAAACTTCAAAAAAACTACTATACTGAACCATTATCTATGATCAAAAATTCTGATATAACATCTTATGATGAAAGTGGAAATATAATGAAAACTAATTTCAAAGAAATGAAAGAAAATATTCAAAAAAGAATTCGAGAGAAAAATAATCCTATTGAGCTAAATCATAAAGTAGAATATAAATGATATTAATTATCTCAAAAAATTCTGATAGGTCAACTATACAAGTTATAAAATGGCTTTCTTCAATAGGAAAGAATTGGATTCGAATACATGAGGACGAATTTTTTGAAATCAAAACTATAAAAAAAAGAATCTTCCTTAAAAGCCAAAGAAATAAATTTTTCCTCGACGAAATCGAAAGCGTATGGTATCGTAGAGGTGGAATTAATTTTAAACGTTTACAATACAACAACTCATCTATAAACATTCACATGAATGAAGCTCAGCATTGGCTTGAAGATTATATTATAAAAACTTTGGAATCCAAAAGGCATATTAATACTCAAACGAATGCTCATGTTAATAAACTTGTCGTATTGGAGGTTGCAAAAAAAATTGGTCTTGAAGTTCCTGATTATTTTCTTGCCGAAAATACTGATGATATTATATTGGAACAAACAATAGTAAAATCTATAACTGGAAATGTAATATTAGAATCTATTAATAAAAATGAAGACGGCGTGATGTATACAACGACAATTAAAGAGACAGAAGAAAAGAATTTCTTTATCTCTTTTTTCCAGAAAAAAATTGATAAGGATTTTGAAATCCGAAGTTTCTATTTAAATGGGACATTCAATTCTATGGCTATTTTTTCACAAAATGACGAACAGACTAAAACTGATTTAAGAAAATACAATATGGAAAAGCCTAATAGAAATGTACCATATAATCTACCTAGAGCTGTTGAGGAAAAAGCACAGTTACTTATGACAGCTTTGGACCTCAATTCGGGATCAATTGATTTTATAAAAAGCGGAAATAATTATTATTTTTTAGAAGTAAATCCTATAGGTCAGTTTGGGAATCTATCTACGGATTGTAATTATTCTTTAGAAAGAAAGATAGCAGAATTTTTATAGCATAAAACCAGATGAAAAACAATTTTAATGAAACCAACTTATTACCCCTTACTTTTAAATACATAGAAATATTTAAAAATAAAATCTCTTTAAAAAATAATAAAAAAGAAGAAATCATTTATTTTATAGAATGTCAAAAATTTCATTCCAATTTTTATATAAGAGAAAGACCACTTAAATTCCTTGTAAGACTAATATAACCACTAGAAAAATGGTCCCAATCTAAATTATAAAAGAAAATGAATAAAATAAGTCTAATTTTTGTAATGCTCACTTCCTTTTGCTTCGGACAAAAAATGAGTTTTATTTATGAGGTAAATTATCGGTTAAACCATCAGTTGCCAGATGAATTTACAACCAAAACAATGATATTAGATTTTGTAGACAAAGAATCTGTTTTCAGAGAAAGTATGGATCGAAAATCTGATTCACTGAAAATGAATAATGGCTCGCCCATGCTTTCTTCAGGGTTTGAAAATCAATTTTATATAAAGAAAAACCTTTCAACTAATAAAATATCAAAAATAATTACAAATGGACAGTTCAGCTATCTTCTTCCCATAGAAGAAACGTTAAAATGGAAGATACTTTCAGACAGGAAAAAAATTGGCAATTATGATTCTCAAAAAGCGGTAATCACTTATGGCAATAGAGAATGGACAGCATGGTTTTCTAATGATATACCAATTAATGATGGCCCTTATATTTTCAGTAATCTACCCGGATTAATAGTATCTGTGGCAGATGAAAGTGGTGATTATAAGTTTAATCTGGTACAAATTAAAAAATCAGCAAACCTGTTTAATGTCAGAACAAAACCAATATTAATTGACTGGAATAAATATGATCAATTGGCGAAGGCATATTATGTAAATCCTAATGCTGAAATAGAACAAAAAATCAGAAATGCAAAAAAAGTTGTTATGCAAGATGCTCAAGGAAATGTTATTGATTTTAATATCATACAAATGAATAAAGATGAGCAAGAAAATATCAGAAAAGATAATAATCCTATTGAACTCAATCACAGAATTGAATATAAGTAGCTTTAAAATGATATCTCATGAAACACTTCAATTTATTCTCAAACATCCTTGTTACGAAAGGAGCCACCAGAATTCTCATTTCAGATCTACAGAGAAATATATCAGAACTGTATCCGCTGGAGTTGTATGAAATTATAGAAGAGTTGAAAAACAAATCCGTTGAAGACCTGATGAAAGATTATGATCAGGAATCCAAAATAATCATTCAGGAATACATCCATCTTCTGTTGGAAAAAGAATATGGATTTATTACAAAGAGTGATTGGGACAGAAATTTTCCTCCTCTTTCTTTTGAACATCATGAGCCCAGTGCTATCACCAATGTCTTTATCGAAATGGAAGATATCAGGATCATAAGAAAGATATATCCGTCAATAGAAAATCTTGGGATTAAGCATTTGGTAATTTACAGCTTGAAACCTTTACCCTTAAAAGATTGTATAGAAATTGATGAAATTTTTAAAACCTCGGTATTATCAGGAATAGAAATTTTTTCACCGTTTCACCAGGAAGTCAACCTCTCTTTTATACAGGCTCTTCAAAAAAATACAGTCAGAATATACAGTCTTATTTTTTACAATTGTCCGGAATCTCCTTTCAAAGCTAAAGATGAATATAGATTCTCACTGAATTTTCTGAAAGACGATCTGAAAATATCTACCTGTGGAAAAGTAGAACTGAAATACTTCAACACGAATATTACTAAAGTTATAGAAGCAGTGAACCACAATTCCTGCCTGCATAAAAAGATAGGCATTGATAGAAAAGGTAATATTAAAAACTGTCCACTGATGAATGAAAGCTTTGGAAACATCCAAAAACAAAGCCTTGAAGAAGCCATCAATCAACCTGATTTTAGAAAATACTGGGATCTTACTAAAGACCAAATTGAAACATGTAAAGATTGTGAGTTCCGTTATGTCTGCACAGACTGCAGGGCATATACTGAAAACACGTTAAAAAACAAAGAGGGCCTTAGTATATCAAAACCTCTGAAATGCGGCTATAATCTTTATACAGGCGTTTGGGATGACTGGTCAAAAAACCCTTTAAAACAAGAAATTTTTAATTCCCTGGTACTCAGATAATTTTTTTCATAATCCCTGTTAATTGAAAACCGCTTTTAAATCTAATTTAAAAGCGGTTTGTTATCTTATCGTATTGATTACATTTT
Source organism: Chryseobacterium sp. DZ-32 (assembly GCF_059587025.1). Lineage (NCBI taxonomy): Bacteria > Pseudomonadati > Bacteroidota > Flavobacteriia > Flavobacteriales > Weeksellaceae > Chryseobacterium > Chryseobacterium sp. DZ-32. The sequence continues at coordinate 238,700 of NZ_JCAIOM010000002.1, read as the reverse complement.
ATTTAAAAAACTTCCATTTTGGGATAATAGCAAGCATTCCGAATCCTGTAAACAGAAAAAGATTGGTTACATCCGTATACAAAAATGTAGACAGATAGTAATTGTGCATAAAGAAATGCAGCACCAGTAAAGCCGGAAACATAAAGATTCCTGCCTTTTTGTAGAAGAACATCAGCACAAGCCCTATCATCATCAGTATATCAATAGAAAAAATCACATAGAAGTACCACCTCGGAATCTGAAGGTATTCATGCTGCAGATATTCATCCACATCGATACCAAGTCCCATAATAGTAAACAACATCAAGGCTGCAAACGCCAAAATAAATCCCCATCCTTTCTTTGGGTCTTCGTCAAAATAGCTGTATTCTTCCATACCTACAAAAATAAAGAACTTATGAGAGATTTCATAAGTTCTTTTATAATTATTCGTTTAAAATTTGACTTACACAGAGATTGCGTTGATCAGTCTGTTTTTGTCACTTAAGAATTCCTCCATAGAGATCATACTTTCAGTTCTCATTACATCCTGAATGTCGTCGATCTGGTAAATAATTCTTTTGGCATCATCAGTATTTTTAGCTCTTACTTTACAGAAAATATTATATTTTCCTGAAATAACGCTAGCCTCGATTACGTTAGGAATAGTTGACAATTCTTTCAATACTTCCTGAGTACGGTTTGATTTTGTCAAAAGGATACCTATGAAAGCTGTAAAGTGATAATCCAGCTTACCATAATCGATGTTAAGAGATGATCCCAAAATAATACCTGCATCTTCCATCTTTTTCACTCTTACGTGAATTGTTCCAGCAGAAACATCCATCTGCTTTGCAATTTCAGTAAAAGGCATTCTTGTGTTTTCTACTAAGAAATCAAGAATCTTCTTGTCTATTTCGTCCAGTTGATAGTTCATATTAGTTAAATTACAATTTCTTTAAAAAATCTATGTATTTTTTGCAAATTTACGAAAAATAATTTAACTAAAAAATATATATCAAATATTAACAATAATTAACACAGATGATAAAAATCATTAAAATATTCTAATTATTTACCATTCGATTTTATAGAATCTGTTTTTATTTCACCTTTTGCGTCTGAAGTTTTTTTGTCTTTTTTCTTCTTTTTAAACAAAGAATTGAAGCTTTTACTCCACACTACCCCTCCTCCATAAGCTTGATTAGCAGAACCGTTTGTACTCACCATTCCGATGTTTGTAGGCTTGGAATACGCACGTATCACCAAAGAACCGTCATTCTTTTTAGACAGATCATATTCTACAGATCCTTCCGTGGAAAGGTAATTGTTTTGTGCACCATCCGTTTTTGATAACGGAATACCCAAACCAGTCTTGATATTGACTCTCGGGGAGAGGGCTACACTTACTCCCGCATTGGCTCTGTCTCCATAATTTGAGTTCTGATCTCCTTTCACATAATTAAGGTCAATCTGAAATTCGTTACTCATCGTATTAAGAACGGATCCCAACTGCTTCAGAAGTATATTATATCCTGAGGATTCCGCTACATTTCCTACATTTACATCGAACCCACCAGTGTTGGATACGTTAAAGGTACTCAATAACAATACAGATCCGAACTGGAGAACCTTCTCTCCTTCCTGGCTCATTTTCGCAGCTAGTGTTTCTCTTACCTGGCTTGATACATCCATTGCCGTCACATTAAGATCAATCTGAGGGTCTACCAACGACTGGGTAATATGGGCCTGCAGCAAAATACTGATAGGCTGTAGTTTTCCCATACTAAGATATTCTCCCGCATTGGAAACCATTCTGATGTAGTTGGCATTAATATCCAGCATTGGTTTCATCGCATCACCATCCCACCTTATACTGCTGTTTCTTTCGATCTGGAATGTTTTATTAAGAATGGCCTTAGAGACAAATGTTCCGTTATCTACTTTATAGGTACCGCTCATCGCAATATTCCCCTGTCTGTTCATATGGAACCTCAACGGATCAGCTGATCCTTTTACCGTAATATTTCCCACATCGTCTCCTACCAGTACATTTACGGTGGTTCCTTTATCTACCGCGAGATTGAAGTCAATATTCATATTGGCTCCTGTTTTCTTCTTTTCTTCCAGCGTAATCAGACCATCTTTTCCTTCTTTCAGGAACCTCAGCATTTTAAATTCTTCTACATTGGAAGTAGAGCTGGAATTAAAGGTAAAGGTACTTCCGTTAAGCGCCTTCATATTAGGAGTGGTTATACTTAATCCTGATACAGGTCCGTCCACGTACAGATCTCCCTGTCCGTACACTCTTCCCCAGAAAAGGTCAAAATCTTTTTGCGTGGTATTCAGCATCAACAGGTTGTCTGCTCTCATTACAAGAGATACCCCCATGGAAGAAAGGGTTTCAAACTGAATCGCTCCGGAGATATTCCCTTTGGAATTGGTTCTTCCGTCGTGTACTTCAATATTATTGAGGATAGCAAGTCCTTTGGAAAGCTGAATCACAGTATCATCAAATGAATAATCTACCCCGGTAAACAATAGTTTTAATCCAAAATCTTTTAAAGCAATATCTCCACTATAATCAAGATTGTTAAGCTTTCCATTGATTTTAAGATCCCCTGTTGCCTTTCCGCGAAGGTTTCCGAAAATAGTCTGCACAAACTGCTGCGTAAATGCCAGGTCAAAATCACGCATTTCCGCAGTAAGATCAATAATCGGCGAAGAAGTATTATTATTAACCGTTCCCGTAAGGTTAAGGCTGTTGTTTCCAAGTACGCCGGCAGAGTGAACTTTCACATCAATATCATACACATTCAGCGAGAATCCATTGGTGGCAGAAATAGAGATATCCCCCATATCATCACCATTCATCTTAATATCATCAATGTTAAGATCTACCAGCGGCTGAAGTGTACTTTTATCCATTTTGATCTTAACGCTTCCGTTGGCAAGACCTTTAATATCCATAGTATTTCCTCCGGACTGCATTTCCAGCAGCTTTTCTACCGCAAAATCGTTGATATCTGCATCTACATAAAAGTCTTTCGCAGACTTAAACTGGGCTTCTTTAATAAACAAAGCACTTTTATCGGAATATACCCTCAGATTCCTGATATCAAAATCTCCGATTTTCTTTCTGTAGGTAATAGAGTGATTCAGCTCAGGACTTGTATCTATAGCCCAGGTAACTTCATTGAATTTTACCTCGGTAGGTTCAAACCTGAATACATAATCACCTGCTGCATCAGTAGACTGGTCTACGTTGATGGCGTATTCCTTAAGCTTTTCATTAAGCTCATCATCAGGACTTCCATGCTTGAACACGGTTGCTAAATGAAGTGTATTTCCATTTTCATTATTCCCTTTAAGCTCAAAATCTTTAATTACATTTTTATTATAAATGACCCTGTTGATCTTAGCATACAATTGCTGGTTAAGGTCACCTGTGTTAATTCTCACTTTAACACTATCCACCATTGCACTGTCTCTGCTGAGATTTTTTCGGTCATTAATTTTATAATCAGGATTTGAAGATGCCAGCGCCTGATCAGCATCTGTAATCTCCTCTTCCTTGGTCATTATATATTTTAAAGATGCCGCATCAAGATTCAGGATCAGGTTGTTGGAATTCCCATCATATTCCCCTTCTACAAGAGCTCCCTGTGGTAATCTCAATTCGGGTAAGAAATAATTAACAAGGCCCTGCTGGACATCAAACTTCAACGCAAAATTCTGTCCACGGTATAATTTTCTTGGCGGCGGTCCCACCAATATTTTCCCTACTCCATTTTCTACCATTCCTGCAAGATCTGCAAGGTTATATTTTCCTGAGATTTTACCTGTCGCTGCTCCCGGAGCATCTACATCAATGACACGACCTCCTGCTTCAACAAACGTTTTTAACCTGGCATTCGGAATATTATATTTTTGAGTAGCTGAAGCAAAGTGAAGGTTATTGGCATTCACATCTAAAGTAAGATCGTTGATAGAAGACATGGCCATTTTCCCTTCAACCTGACCACTTACCACCTGAGTGCCGGGCTTGTTGGTAAAGTAATTCATGTTCAGGTAAGTAACGTCTGCATTAACGTCCATAGCAATTCTTGAAGTACTGAAATCGATCAATCCTTTGACCGTAGCTTTAGCCTGCTCATCATTAACAGTAATAAGTCCGTTATATTTTTTATGATCCAATAAACCATCCAGATACAGATTATTGATCGTTTTATCCATAATTTCAATACTGGCAATCTGAGATTTTGTGGTCAGACGCATGGTATTGACATCAAAACTTTGTCCGTTAAGATCAAATTTACCGGAAATTAAACCTACTGCTTTATTCTTTGTGATGACTGAGGTATTCAGATCTTTTACATCAAGATAACCGGAATATTTCGGCATAGCAGTACTGTAGCCAGTCAGGGTAAGTTTGGAAATTTTCGTCTGGCCGATTCCTGTCATTAAGTTACCATTATCCACATAAATCTGATCCGGATTCACTTTTGCGGTTCCGTTATATTTCAGTTTTCCGAAATCATCTGCAAAGTTCTTCATCTTTTTGGAGATGAATGAAGGCATCATGGCTTTTAAATCCTTGTACGTAAAATCTGTTGAAAGATCTTTTGTTTCAATAGCAAAATTTCCTTTCAGCAGATTGTCAACCTTCATCGTTTTGGTAGCAATATTGACGTCAGGATTTCTGATCAGAAAGTTCTCCAGGTGGAATTTATTCAATGGCCCTGTCATTACCCCGGAAAGATTGAAGGGTTTGATATTATCCCAGTTGGTTACAAAATAACTGATATCATATCCGCTTAGCTGGCTTCCCTGTTTAATATTCATATCCCAGCGTACTTTGTCTGCAAAATCTGCCCAGGATCCGTCGTGAAGATTAAATTTGATATCTCCCTGAAGTAAGGTATGATCCGTATTCAGGGTAAGGTCTTTTAACGACAAAAACTGCTTCGTTAGAGACAGTTCTGTTGAAAAGGTATCCACAAAGTGAGATTTTCCCCACCTTGAAGTTACAAATGACATATTATTAATCAACGCCGAAACATTCGGTCCGTTGACTTTTACGTTCGGTGCTTTTAAATTGAATTTTGTTGCGGTAAGCCATTTTCCCTGTTCTCCGGGAGAATTTTCATTAACGATGGAAACCTTAGAATCAATAATCTGAATTCTGGAATTCAGTTGAAAAGGAGGTTTCTTGGGATCTCTTTTCTTACCATTGTCAAAGAGTTCTACAAACCTTACAAAATTGGATATACTATCTCCTTTATAAGTAATCACTTTTACATCGGCATTCACAAGAGCCAGAGAGTTAAAACTTAAAGAATTGCTGTTTCCTGAGATGGCATTTACCGCAAGAGACATCCAGTCTGAATCTGCGCGAAACTCACGGGCTGTAATAAAATCAAAACCTTTATAATCTTTTACTTTTAAGCCTTTAATGGTTACATCACCGAAGTAATTTACATCTACACTTTCTGTAGAAAAATCAGATTTAAAATCGTTATTAACAAGCTTCAGAGCCTGATCAGCAGCCCATCTTTTTGTTACCGGAAGGTTGATGGCAATAAGGACTCCACCTACAAGGAAAATACCCAGCCAAAAGAGAATCAGGAGCAGTTTTGCCCACCAGGTATAGCTGGTAACATCCTTTACAGCCTGTTTCCCAAATTCTTCAGCTGTTTCTACAGGATGATGTATCGCATCCGAAGCAAGCTCAGAGGCTTCTTTTACTGTTTCCCTTACTTTTCCCTCTACATTTTCAACAGTTTTCTGTACCTGATCCCCTAGGTTTTCAGCTACTGATTTTTTATTCTCATTCTCGTTATTATTCTCTAACTTTGCCATTATTATGAGCGACTCTATAATTTTAGGTATTGAATCGTCCTGTGACGACACCTCAGCAGCTATCATCAAGGGAAATTCTATTCTTTCAAACATTGCCGCGAACCAGGCCATCCACAAAGAATATGGCGGCGTTGTCCCTGAATTGGCTTCACGAGCCCATCAGCAAAATATTATCCCCGTTGTTGAAAAATCTTTTTCTAAAGCAAATATACAACAAAATGCTATCTCTGCTATAGGATTTACTCGCGGACCGGGACTTTTAGGATCTCTTCTTGTAGGAACATCATTTGCTAAGTCTTTGGCGATGAGCCTGAATGTACCTTTGATTGAAGTAAATCACCTTCAAGCCCACATTCTGGCCCATTTCATCGAGGATGCAAATCCTGTGCCGCCTACCTTTCCTTTTTTATGCCTTACCGTAAGCGGCGGACATACCATGATTGTATTGGTAAAAGACTATTTTGATATGGAAATCATCGGCAAAACCATTGATGATGCAGCAGGAGAAGCTTTTGATAAAATTGGAAAGATTTTTGACCTTGATTACCCTGCAGGCCCCATCATCGACAGATTGGCTAAGGAAGGAAATCCCGATGCTTTTACATTCAACAAACCGAAACTGGAAAACTACGATTATTCTTTCAGCGGTATTAAAACTTCCGTGCTGTATTTCATTCAGAAAGAAGTCAGAAAAAATCCGGATTTCATTAAGGAAAATCTTAATGACCTTTGTGCTTCCGTACAAAAATCAATTATTGAAATTCTGATGAATAAACTTGAAAAAGCAGCCAAAGATCTCAAGGTAAATCAGGTCGCTATTGCAGGAGGTGTATCTGCCAATTCTGCACTTAGAAAGGCAATGGAAGACAATAAAGAAAGACTGGGATGGAGTATTTATATTCCAAAATTCGAATATACTACAGATAATGCAGCCATGATTGCCATGGTAGCAAAACTGAAGTTTGAACGTGGAGAATTTACCGATCTGAGAACTTCTGCAACGGCAAAATACGATTTATGAAAATACTCTTAGAAGAAAAAGTACTGGGAACACATTCTAAAAAGAACTCAAAATATTACTGGGTATTGGAAACTATCACAGGAAGACATGAGGGCTCAGAAACTTTTTCAGAGTTTAACGGAGAAAGTTCTGAGACTGGATATATTCAGGATATCAAAGAAGAAGTTTTAAAATTAATTAATTCTGAACATCTTTTTAGTTTTCCCTATATTCCAAAAGAAGGAGATTATTTATCCATCAAAAATAATTTGAGAAAACAGGAATATTTAAATCTGATTTTCATTAATAATGTATGGATAGAAGAAATATACATGTGTTCTTACCGGGAATGTGATACAGATATATATACAACCATCAAAACAGGAGTAGCATTTATAAACCAGGATATATGAAACTATTCTACGGAGACATCAACAGAAATAAAGTTATAATCAACGACGAAGAACAGCAGCATATTGTAAAAGTTCTTCGCATGAGAGATGGTGAAACGATTCACGTGACGGATGGAAAGGGAAAACTGGCTTCCGGAAAACTGATTATAGAAGGCAAGAAAGCGGGGATTGAAGTTTCTGAGATCAAAGAAAATCTGCCGGAATTCAATCCTCAACTTCATATTGCGATTGCTCCCACCAAGAATATTGACAGAATTGAATTTTTTGTGGAAAAAGCGGTGGAAATGGGGATTTCAGAAATAAGCATTATTATCACTGAAAAAACGGAGCGTAAAAACATCAACATCGATAAAATCAGGAAACAGGCTGTTGCAGCATCCAAGCAGAGCCTGAGATTTCATTTTCCGGTTATCAATGATGCTGTAAAACTGACGGATTTTCTGAAAAATATTGATCTGGAGCATACCTTTGTAGCGCATTGCCATCAGAATCTGCAAAGAATTGATCTTAAAAATATTCCTCAGCTGAAGCAGCTTACTTTTTTAATAGGCCCCGAAGGTGATTTTTCTGAAAAGGAGATTGCATTTCTGGCAGAAAACAAAGTAAGAGCGGTTTCTCTAGGAAGTCAAAGACTGAGAACGGAAACGGCGGGAGTTTTTGTGGCCGCATGGAATTATTACAATATGATATAAATACAAAACGAGAAGGCACAAAACCTTCTCATTTTTATTTCAGATTACTATTTCCAGTCAATATTATTTTCTCTCAGATATTTTTCAAAAATCTGCTGTCCGCTTCTGATTGAATTGACAGCCCAAAGGATTTGCATCCTTAAAAGTTTTTCTTCATTCAGTTTATAATCAATCCCAGACTTTATCAGCTTTTGTTTCAGTTCGTACATACAAATGGAAGCCGCTACAGAAACATTGAAGCTTCTTGTAAAGCCATACATTGGGATGGCCAGTGTTTCATCGGCAAAATCTAAAATCTCCTGGGAAACACCCTCCATTTCAGTTCCAAAAACCAAAGCAATGGGTTCTGTTATTTCATATTCAGGTAACATTTTAGCGTTCTTTTCCAGCGAAACAACCACTATTTTATATCCGCGGTCTTTAATATTCTGGAAAGATTCCATATTTCGGGGAAGTTTTTCTACCTCAACCCAGGTATCAGCTCCTTTTGTTACACGAAGATTGGGTTCAAAACTGTATTCTTCCTGCAAAGCCACTACTTTATGGAAACCACAGGCTTCCACAGAACGTACAATGGCTGCTGCATTTCTAAACTGATAGATATCTTCCACCACCGGAAGGACAAAGTCTGAACTTTCCTGAGAAAAATGTTCAATTTTCTCGAGCCTTTCTTCGGTTAAAAACTGTTTTAAATATTCAAAGGTTTGCGCTAAATCTTTCATCCGCATTTAGTTATTTTTTCAATAGCCTTATGAAACATCAGTCATTTTCATTTTATTTTTATAAAATTTCATGATAAGCGTTTCATTCATTTTCAAATCTTTGCAAATTAACGTAATTTTGACCTATGAACCCTAATCGGGGGCCAATTCTTAATAAATTAGTACATGAAGCGAAAAGTCCTGCTCATCTATACCGGTGGAACCATCGGAATGGAAAAAGATTATGAAACCGGAAGTCTCCGTGCCTTTGATTTTGGAAATATATTCGAAAAGATGCCTGAAATGAGGCTTATGGAATGCGAAGTCTTTGTACATCCTTTCGCCAAACCATTGGATTCCTCGGATATGGGACCTGAAGAATGGAGAGTGATCGCTAATTACATTCACAAAAATTATAACGACTACGATGGCTTCCTGATTCTTCACGGAACGGATACCATGTCTTATACGGCATCTGCGCTTAGTTTCATGCTGAAAGGATTAAGAAAGCCTGTCATCATGACAGGATCTCAGCTTCCGATTGGTGATCTGAGGACGGATGCCAAGGAAAATCTTCTGACCAGCCTTTATTACGCCAGCCTTTATGAAAATGATGAAGCAGTCATTCAGGAGGTTGCCATTTACTTTGAGTATAAATTATTAAGAGGAAACAGAACGTTGAAATATTCCGCAGAATATTTTGATGCTTACGCAAGTCCGAATTACCCTATTTTGGGACAGTCTGGAGTTCATCTGAATATTATTAAAGATAACCTTTTCCGTTGTGACCCGACAGTAGAATTTCACGTGGATGAACATATTTCTGAAGATATTTTATTCTGGAGGATTTTTCCGGGAATGCATCTGAGTCACTTCAGAGAAATTCCTAAAATGAAGGTTCTTATTCTTCAGGTTTTTGGTTCGGGAACTATTTTCAGCAGTGCAAAAACGCAGGAAACGCTTCAGGAAATCCGAGATAACGGGACTGAAATTGTAGTGGTAAGTCAGTGTATTTCAGGAGGCATCTCATTCGGAAAGTATGAAAACAGTAATATTTTCTCCAGAATCGGAGCGATCAGCGGAAGAGACATGACAGCGGAAACAGCGATTACCAAAGCCATGCACCTTATTGATAACCCTAACTACTCCGGAAGCTTTGCCGATAACTTCACCAGAAGTCTTTGTGGAGAAATTACAGATTAATTTGTAAGAATAATTTGGATATTCCAGAAAATACACTATTTTTGCAATCTCAAAAAGAAAGGTGTCCGAGTGGTTGAAGGAGCTACCCTGGAAAGGTAGTATACGGGTAACTGTATCGAGGGTTCGAATCCCTTCCTTTCTGCAAGAAAGTAAAGCCTGTGCTAATGATTAGCACAGGTTTTTTTATGCCTAAAATTTTGGTACCTTTTCTCATAGGTATTTATACTCACTCTAATAATTGGTCATTTATACTCTACTGCAGGTACCTTGTTCTTCGTTACTTTGAAATACAATCTAATCACCTAAAAAACAAATCAATATGACATCAACAAGTGTAAATGCAAATTCTTCAGGTCAGTTAGTACTTGGAAACGGAGCACAGTTCTGGGTGTATCTTTCCCCACAAAATGATACTTCTAAAATGATTTCTACATGGCGTGTAACTTTTTCACAGGGAGACTGGAGCGACTTCATCTCAAGCGAAAATCCTACTAAACAGATTCAGACTCCCAATCTTTCCGGGATCTTTGAAATCAGAGTAGAATTATTAAGCGGATCTACCGGTACCTGGCGCCAGATTCCCCCTCAGGCCGGAAGTCATAATGAAATAGGCTGTAACTCCAACTGTGCTTCAATGGTAGGAATTGTTGCAGACAGTACAAATCCTCCTATCGGAGCTATTAATGCCCATTTCTGGACAACATGGGATGCTATGTGCGGAGTAAGACAGAATTAATAGTAAATAAACCAGTCCATAAACCAAATTGCCACAGTATTTATATTGTGGCAATTTACTTTATATACCATACAAAATCAAATAATTACACAGTAAACCAATAAATACATAGTGCTTTTCCACAAACTACTAACAAGTTACTCACATTTTATCCACAATTAAAATATTATTACAACATTAAGTTTTCCATTAGAATCTTATTCCTAATTCTATCCTAAATCAGGCCTTTACTTTGTCTTGTTTTTAAACAGTATTAAAAGATTTTGAATAAACATTCTATGAACAAAGCCTCTAATTTTGCTATTATAAAGTATTCTCTCTGCGTATCAACAGTATTCTTATCCGTCTCATGGTTTCGCAGCTATTTAAGATTAACAGTAAAACAGTTATCCATACTATTGAGCATGAAGAAATTTTTTGCAGGATTATTTTTATTGGGATGTATAGGAACATCGATCAAAGCGCAGATCAGTCCACCTGGACTGGGAGATGCCAACAATGCATTCTGGGGAGCCTTCGGAGTGAAGCGACAACTCGACTCTTTGGGTAAAAAACAGGCTTTGAGCTACGTAGCCATCGGGAGAAAAAGCAGTCCGGATGATCATAATCTGTTTTCGAAGCAGGCGATCATTGTTTTAAATCATGAAGTTTATCATTCATTTGCGCCACACCAGCAATATAGTTATGCATTAAGTTACCGGCGTCAGCCACAGTATGAAAGTACAGCTCCTTATGATAAAGAAAGTACGGAACAGGAATTCAGAATTTACGGAAGATATGCCTATACTTTTGATCTCGGCAGGAAATGGAAACTTAAAAGTACCATACGCCAGGAATTCAGGAAATTTTTTGATGCAGACTTTCATCAAGTCGAAGAGGATTTTCAGTTGAGAACACGGATCAAGAATCAGCTCACCTATAATTTATCTCCAAAAAACAATCAGAAACTGGCCTTGAGTGCAGAAGCCCTGTTTTCTATAAGCCATCTCAATGAGCCGGATTCTGAATGGAATTCGTTTGGATATCGTGAAATGCGTATTGCGGCGTACTATATGTTTACAATTCCGAACTCTCCTTTTACTGTAGACATAGGATATATGGACGATCTGATCAGAGACAGCAGAAGTATTCATCATGGTGGCGTTCATTATCTGGCAGCCGACCTGGTATGGAATATTCCTTATAAAAAAAACAAGTAATACACATAAGCAAGTATTCATACAATTGCAATACAAAATCCCGATCATTACTGACCGGGATTTTTGGTTGAAAACATAAGTTTTCCGCAATATAATTAAGTATGAATGTTTGGTGTAAAATTTAGTTGCACAAAGTCAGAAACTGACGGCTCAACTGCACATTGAATTTGGCTTCCGCTCTTGAGCGTGCATAAATAGTCTGTTTAAAAGCATGCACAGTTTTTAATTTCTGGTCTATAAACTCTGCAATCTGAACAACAGAAAAAAGAAAATCCCTGTATACTGCCATATTAACGGTCTGTCCATAATAGGGAAGATAAGCTTTTAAAAATGGAATGGCTTTCTGATGACGGTTGTAGCTGATACAATACCCTACTCCTTCCATTGAAGTAATAATACTGTAATTATTAATATAGTCCTGAATATTTTTACTTCCATCAAGAGCATGAGCATTTTTTGAACAAAACTTATTGATCTTATCCAGAATATGCTGGGCATACTCCATCATGGAGATATTTTTAAATTCAAATACCTGATTCATTCCATTGGATGGAGAAGTTTCACTATCACAATCAATACAGAAAGAGATTCCGATTTTTTCATGATAAGGAAAAAAGCAGTCTTTCACTTCAATGGAAGCATCCGGCTTTAGCATATCATCTGCAAAGTTATAATACACATAGGGCCTGTAAAGCTCAGCAAGCGCTTCCAGATAATCTGTTTCGCTGGTATTATGATATTCTTCAAACCATTTTTCAAGGTTATCGTAATAATTACTTTCAAAGTCGTTAAAGTTTAAGTAAAATGGCAATTCCATAGCTCTGTAATTTTGATATGACAAAGCTATAGCCGTAATGCGACAAAACTTGACGTAATATATTTTTTTGTAAAAAGATTTTTGTCAATGGTCAATTTTTGCTTCGCAAAGTCAATCGTCAATCATAATTAAAGCTAAAGTTCGCAAGGTCTATTAATATACAGAATTTATCAGTTCGCAAAGGGCACTCCGTTCAGCCAAGACATTAGTGTGTACATTGCTGAGTGAAACGCCTTCGCGATCGTTTTTTATAATAAAATATCGTAGCGGACTTTGTGTTAAAATCTATGTAAGTGTATCAAAAACTTGACGCAATATATTTTTTGTGAAAAAGATTTTTGTCAATGGTCAATTTTTGCTTCACAAAGTCAATCGTCAATCATAATTAAAGCTAAAATTCCCAAGGTTTATTAATATACAGAATTTATCAGTTCGCAAAGGGCACTCCGTTCAGCCAAAGACCTTAGTGTGTACATTGCTGAATGAAACGCCTCTGCGGTCGAAAAAAAGTAAACATCATAAAAACTTTGCGAACACCACGTTTAATTATATACGAGCTTATAAAATTCACAAGCGCAGCGATTTGACCATTCACCATTGACACTTATTTATCATAATTCTTCATAATGTACTCAAAGTAGTGGATCATTTTCAGATAGTTTTCAATACTAAGATATTCATTGGTACTGTGAATACTCTGCTGCTCGGCACTGTTGATCTTAATCGGCATGAACCTGTAGACGTTTTTGCTTACAATTTCATATTTACCGGCATCGGTTCCAGCCATAGTAAGATAAGGGGTAACAATGGCTCCTGGATGAATTTCTTTCACTCCGGCTTCTATCATTTTAAAAGCTCTTGTATTGGTTGGGGAAATAGCAGAAGCTTCCCTTGTATTATCAATTTCTTCTACCTCAACATCAAAACCTTCAGTCGATTTAGCAATATGATCTCTTACATCTTTCACCGAATTTCCGGGAAGTAATCTGAAATTAACCACAAATTCCACTTCTGGAGAAAGGACGTTAGTTCCATCACTTCCTTTCATCATCGTTAAAGCTGTTGTGGTTCTCACCAAAGCATTGGTTGTATTATTTTTGGTAAGCTGGGAAATCAGTACCGGTTTTAAAAGCCATTGATTCGCCAGTGCCATTCTTGTGGCAAAAGGCATTTCACCTCCGATATTCGTAAAAAATTCTTGGATTAAAGGGGTAATAACAGGTTTCATCTGGTGATCTTCCAGACGCTGCATGATAACAGCAGCTTTTCCGATTGCGCTTTCCATAGGAGGCATAGAAGAATGTCCGCCCAGCCCTTTTACTTTGATTTTTGCAGAAAGAAAACCTTTTTCAGCACATCCTACTACGGCAACGTCTGTATCAATTCCGGCTACATTTCCTTTTCTCATAATCAATCCTCCTTCGTCATAAACAGCATCGAATTTCAATCCCTTTTTCTTAAAATAATCGGCAATCTGAATCGCTCCTTTCTTTCCGCCTACTTCTTCATCAAAACCGAAAGCCAGATAAATATCACGCTGTGGAATCTGTTTGTTTTTAATCATAGAATTCATGGATTCCATCAAGGAAAAAAGCATTCCCTTCATATCTATGGCACCTCTTCCGTAGATCCTTCCGTTGGCAACAGCTCCTGAAAAGGGGGCAAATTCCCAATCTTCTGCGACTTTTGAAACGGGTTCTAAAGGTTTATCATCCGGACGGAATACATTTGGATCATTATTCTTTATATCAGCATCTCCGGGAGGAACTACGTCCATATGGGAAAGAAATAAAATGGGTTCCAGAGCAGGATTGCTTCCTTTAAGCCTGAACACCAGTCCATATTGGTTCACCTCAACATTTTCCGTATTTTGATAGACCAATGGATAGGATGTTTTCAGATAGGTTTTAAACTGATCAAACGGAGCATAGTCGAATTCACCCAAACTCCCTGTAGAAACGGTGGGTACTTTTATTCCTCCTGAAAGTCTCATGACTGCAGAATCATTTTTTACCGGTTTCCAGCCCTCGCCTGCCCCGATATTATTTTTTTTAAATGGATAGGTGTAGGTTTTGATTAATACGACAGCAGCCAGAATGACAACGATTCCCAAAAGGATTAAAAGAAATTTTTTCATAGTGAATAGTTTGTGAGGTGATTTTATTCTATAAATATAACAAAGTATTTTATGCCCAACAATTTAAAGCCTGGTTTTTTCATCAATGGAACATTTACAACAGATTCTTTTGGGTATAAGATGACGGATCGTTTTTATAGTAAACGTAAAGTTTTATATTCCTAAAACTGAATATAAGAGAGCTAAGCAGTAATCAACAAGTTGATTCGATGAAGCTTTGAGTCTTTCTAGTACTTTGTGTTTTTTCTTTAACGCAAGGACACAAAGTTTTTTATTACTGATATATTTAAGGCAATCGTTTTCACACCGTTGCGGTTTCTTTTAATCCAGGATTTCGTTCATTTCGGTTAAAATGATAGGTTTTCCATCAGTAATTACAATGGTATGCTCATGCTGGGCCATGTAACCGCCTTTATTACCTACCATAGTCCATCCGTCTTTTAATTCTACAGCAATATTGGAATCGGTGGAGATAAATATTTCAATAGCCACCACAGAGTTTTTCTTAAAACGTCTGGAATCAAACCGGTTTCTGTAGTTCAGCAGTTCATCAGGCTGTTCGTGTAAGCTTCTCCCTACTCCATGGCCTGCAAGATTCTTAATAACTTTAAGACCTCTTTTCTTCGCTTCTGTTTCCATTAAATGCCCTATGTCTGCTATTTTGACACCACCTTTGATATTGTCGATAGCTTTTCTCAGGATATCCTTGGAAGCTTCCACCAGTTTCTGATGTCCGTGAATATCTTTTCCGATCACAAAAGAACCTCCATTATCTACCCAATATCCGTCCAGTTCTACTGAAACATCAATATTGATCAGATCGCCTTCTTTCAAAATCCTTTGATCTGTTGGAATCCCATGGCAGAATTCATCATCCACGCTGATACACGTCCAGCCTGGAAATCCATACGTCAGATAAGGTGCTGATTTTGCTCCGAAACCTTCCAGTATTTGGGCTCCATATTCGTCCAGATCTTTTGTGGTCATGCCGGGTTCAGCATAATCCATCATTTTCTTCAATGTATAGGCAACAGCTTCACTTACTTTTTGCATTCCCAGCATCTGATCTTCGTTGGTGATTGACATAGTTTTGTTTTGATTGTTATTGAATATTACAAAGTTAGGAAATTAAAATATTCTTAGATGATCTGTTTTCATTTAACATGATCCTCCAACTGGCGCGGCCACAACGACAAAAACATGTTGCTTAAAAATAAAAAAGGGCCAACTCAAAAGAATTGACCCTTCCAAAAAACATTAACTGTTTATTGATAGAATTATGATGTTTTATTTCCAGCCTCCACCTAAACTTTTATAGATGTCAACTACTGTGCTGAGCTGTTTCTGTTTTGCCTCAATAAGTTCCATTTTAGCATCCAAAGCATCTCTTTGGTTCAAAAGAACCTCAAGATAATCTGCTCTTGAATTTCGGAATAACTGATTGGCAATATCAATAGACTGATCCAGGGCTTTCGTTTCCTGAGATTTCAGTTGATAATACTGATCTATATTTTTAACCTTTGACATCAGATTGGCAACGTCCAGATAAGCATTCAAAATCGTTTTGTCATATTCGTACAATGCCTGAACCTGTTTTGCATCTGCTGTCTGAAAATTCGCTTTTATGGCACTTTTGTTAATTAATGGTCCTGCTAATTCACCCACAAGATTGTAAGCTATTGATTCCGGCATTTTAACAAGGTATGAAGGTTTGAAAGCCTCCAGGCCTAATGTTGCCGAGATTTCCAGGGAAGGATAAAACTCTTTTCTTGCCGCTTCCACATCCAGTTTTGAAGCTTTTAATTCCAGCTCGGCCTGTTTGATATCAGGACGGTTGGCTAATAACTGAGATGGTATTCCGGTATAAACCGTCGGAGGAATGGTAGACATAAAGTTTTCCTTCGTTCTCACAATCGGCTGTGGATATCTTCCCAGCAAAGCATTGATTTCATTTTCTTTCTCAGTAATCTGCTGGCGGATGGTATATTCTGCCGCTTTGGATTTTGCCAGTTCTGCTTCAAATTTCTTCACCGCCAATTCTGTTGCAGCAGCGGCTTCTTTCTGAATTTTAGAAATTTCCAGTGCTTTTTGCTGAAGCTTGATATACTGCTGTATAATATCCAATTGATTATCCAGCGCCAGCAATTCATAATAATTATCGGCAACTTCTTCAATAAGATTAGATAAAACAAAGTTTTTCCCTTCTACTGTAGAAAGATAATGGGCTACGGCAGATTCTTTTTCCGTTCTGAGCTTTTTCCAGATGTCAATCTCCCAGCTGGCATTTAATCCTGCTTCAAAATTTCCAAGCGGATCTGGCATTTCCTTTCCCGGTTCAATTTCTGTGGTAGCATCACCTGCTCCTTCGCTGGTATAGCGTCCGGATTTTTTCAGTCCTGCTCCTACTCCTGCAGACACCGTTGGGGTTAATCTTCCTTTTTTAGCTAAAACACCACTTTTAGCAATCTCAATCTCCTGAAGAGTAATCAGCAGCTCCTGATTATTTTTTAAAGCCGTTTCAATAAGAGTTACCAGGTTTGGATCCGTAAAGAACTGTCTCCAGGGTGTGGTTCCGCTGTTATTGTTGGCATCCTGCTGCTCTTCCTGATTAAAGTTCTGAGGAATATTTTCTTTTACCTCATCTTTTATAACAGTCGCCATCGGCGCCTTACAACTTGCAAGTACAAGTGATAAGGTAATGGCTGTGATTATATTTTTAGTCTTCGAATTTTCCATCATGTTCATAAGGTTCAGTTTGTTCTGTTAAAGGATTCTCTTCTTCATATCTCGCCAATCGTGACTTATCATCAATGGTTCCGAAGATATAATACAATCCGGGGATAATCATCAATCCGAAAATAGTTCCGATTAGCATTCCTCCTGCTGCTGCTGTACCAATGGTTCTGTTACCAATTGCTCCCGGCCCCGTTGCAATCACCAATGGAATTAATCCGGCAATGAAGGCAAATGAGGTCATCAAAATCGGACGGAAACGGATGGCAGCACCTTCAATAGCAGCTTTTGCCACTGGGATTCCTTCTTCGGCTTTCTTCTGTACGGCAAATTCAACAATCAACACCGCATTTTTACCTAATAGTCCGATCAGCATCACCATCGCCACCTGTGCATAAATGTTATTCTCCAGTCCTAAGAGTTTTAAGCATAAAAAGGCTCCAAAAATACCTGTAGGCAGAGATAAAATAACCGGAAGCGGAAGGATGAAACTTTCATACTGTGCAGAAAGAATCAGGTAGACAAATCCTAAACAAACCAGGAAGATAAATATAGCTTCATTACCACGGCTTACTTCGTCTTTAGAGATACCCGCCCAGTCGATACCAAACCCTCTTGGAAGTGTTTTATCTGCAACTTCCTGAATCGCTTTGATCGCCTGGCCACTACTGTATCCGGGAGCAGGCGTTCCACTTACTTCTGCAGAGTTATACATATTGTGTCTTGTAATCTCCGATAGTCCGTATACTTTTTCAAGCCTCATAAAATCTGAGTAGGGAACCATCTGGTCTTTATCATTTTTAACATACAGCTTCAACAGGTCAGTTGGAAGTGCACGATATTGAGGGCCAGCCTGAACAATGACCTTATACGGCCTGTCAAAGCGGATGAAACTCGTTTCATAGTTGGAACCGATCAATGTAGACAGGTTATCCATTGCTTTTTCAATGGTTACTCCTTTTTGCTCTGCAAGATCATTGTCTATCCTAAGCATATATTGCGGGAAACTTGCAGAATAGAATGTAAATGCCGAACCAAGTTCCGGGCGCTTCTTAAGCTCCTTCACAAAGTCATTACTCACCTGTTCCATTTTATGATAGTCGCCACTTCCTGCTTTATCCAGCAAACGAAGTTCAAAACCTCCTGCAGCTCCATATCCGGGAACGGAAGGCGGCTGGAAGAATTCAATATTGGCTCCCGGAATATTTTTGGCCTTTTCTTCGAGCTTTTCAATGATTTCGGCAGCAGATTCTTTACGCTCTTCCCAACTTTTAAGGTTGATCAGACAGGTTCCTGAATTAGATCCGGTACCTTCCGTCAAAATCTCATATCCTGCAAGGGAAGAAACTGATTGTACTCCATCAATATCTTCTGATTCTCTCAGAAGTTCTCTGGCAATCTGATTGGTCCTTTCCAAGGTGGATCCCGGAGGTGTCTGAATAATGGCATAAATCATTCCCTGGTCTTCAGCCGGAATAAATCCGGAAGGTAAAGAGTTGCTCAGGAAGAATGTGCATGCACAGAATGCTAATAACAGCGGTAGTGTTATTGTCTTTTTCGTCACTGTTTTATTCAACAGCTTTTCATATCTCCCTGCTCCTTTTGTAAACAGGTTGTTGAATTTATCGAGGAAAAGAGTAACCGGAGTTTTCTTCTTAGCTTTTCCATGATTATTTCTCAGGATCAGAGCACATAATGCCGGTGTCAAAGTAAGTGCCACAACCCCAGATAAAATAATGGACGAAGCCATTGTAATGGAGAACTGACGATAAAATACCCCAACCGGTCCGGACATAAAGGCAATCGGAATGAATACGGATGCCATTACCAGCGTAATAGCGATAATTGCTCCACTGATCTCATGCATGGCCTCCTCGGTGGCTTTTAATGGTGAAAGATGTTTTTCTTCCATCTTGGCGTGAACAGCTTCAATAACTACGATCGCGTCATCTACAACAACCCCGATGGCCATTACCAGGGCAAATAGAGAAATCATATTCAGGGTAATTCCAAAAGCGGACATGACAGCAAATGTTCCCACCAATGAAACCGGAACAGCTAATGCCGGAATCAATGTTGAGCGCCAGTCTCCAAGGAACAGGAATACTACGATAGCAACCAGGATGAAGGCCTCAAACAATGTGTGGATAACTTTTTCCATGGAGGCATCCAGGAATCTTGATACGTCATAACTGATATCGTAATGCATTCCTTTCGGGAAGTTATTTTTTTCAAGATCCTTCATCAATGCTTTTACATTTTTGATAACGTCACTTGCATTGGATCCGTAGGATTGTTTTACGGTGATCGCTGCGGAAGGTTTTCCGTTCAGTGTAGAATAAATATCATACATTGAACTTCCAAACTCTATATCGGCAACATCTTTTAATCTTACAGATTCTCCGTTTGGTTTTGCTTTTAAAATAATGTTTCCATAATCTTTTTCGTTATTAAAACGTCCGGGATATTTTAATACATATTCGAAAGACTGTGAGCGTTTTCCGGAACTTTCTCCTGTTTTTCCGGGAGAAGCTTCCAAACTCTGCTCATTCAGAGATTCCATTACTTCATCTGCTGAGATGTTATAGGCGGTTAATCTATCCGGTTTAAGCCAGATACGCATGGCATATTCACGGGTTCCCAGGATATCTGCAAAACCTACACCGCTTACCCTTCTCAATTCAGACATTACGTTGATATCTGCATAGTTGAAAAGGAATTTCTGGTCAGCTTTAGGATCATCACTGTACAGGTTAATATACATCAACATGTTAGGTTCTTCACGCGTGATCTTTACTCCTTCACGTACTACCAGAGGCGGAAGTTTATTGACCACTGAAGATACACGGTTCTGCACGTTTACTGCAGCTACATTGGGATCCGTACCCAGATCAAATACAATCTGAATGGATGCTTCCCCGTCATTTCCGGCATCTGAAGTCATGTATTTCATACCGGGAACTCCATTTAATCCTCTTTCTAAGGGGATTACTACGGATTTAATCAACAATTCGTTGTTAGCTCCGGGATATTCTGCGGTGATATTTACTTTAGGCGGAGAAATGGAAGGAAACTGTGTCACCGGAAGTTTTACCAATGACAATATTCCCATAAATACAATAATCAATGAGATTACTATGGACAGAACTGGTCTGCGAATGAATTTCTTAAACATACTGTTTCGTTTTAGAGACCACTACTCTGCTTTTAGTTTCAATGATTGAAGAACTTTCTTAGGATCCTGGAATTTTGTTTTCACTTTCTGATCATCCTTTACTTTCTGAACTCCTTCCAAAAGAATCTGATCTCCTTTTGAAATTCCTGATGCCACTACATACAAGTCCGGAAGTTCATAGGCTACTTTGATATTTCTGGATTTAGCTACTCCATTTTTATCAATCACAAATACATATTTCTGATCCTGGATTTCATAGGTTGCTTTCTGTGGAATGATCAATGCATTATGAACCGGCATTGACATCTGTACTTTCCCGGTTTCTCCGTTTCTCAGAAGTTTATCAGGATTAGGGAATTTCGCTCGGAAAGCAATATTTCCTGTTTCATTATCAAATTCTCCTTCAATCGTCTGAATTTCTCCTTTTTGTGTATACATTTCTCCATTGGCTGTAATCAGAGAAACCTGGTTG
Source organism: Chryseobacterium sp. DZ-32 (assembly GCF_059587025.1). NCBI lineage: Bacteria > Pseudomonadati > Bacteroidota > Flavobacteriia > Flavobacteriales > Weeksellaceae > Chryseobacterium > Chryseobacterium sp. DZ-32. The sequence continues at coordinate 217,581 of NZ_JCAIOM010000002.1, read as the reverse complement.
CTGCCACGATCTGCAGCATGAGTCTGATAGCTCAGATATTCAGGTTCAGAAACATTGAAATAGGTATAGATACTTGTATTGTCTGACAATGAAGTCAGCAGATCACCTTCATCTACAAGACTTCCCAACTTCAGAGGAATTCTGTTGATAATACCGGAAAACGGTGCTTTGATGTCAGTAAAGGAAAGATGGATCTGCGCCAGTTTCATTTCTGCGTTGGCAGCATCCAGTTTGGCTTTTGCCATTGCTTTTTCATTTTTAGAAACGATATTGTTTCCTGCTAATGTACTTGCGTTTTTCAGCTCAATGGAAGCCTGTTCCACTTCTGCTTTTGCTTTTAATAATTCTGCCTGATACAATTTAGGCATGATCCGGAACAATGTTTGTCCGGCCTGTACGTACTGGCCTTCATCTACAAAGATTTTTTCCAGGAAACCTTTTTCCTGAGCTCTCACTTCAATGTTTTTTACAGATTGAATCTGGGCTACATATTCTTTATTGATTACGGTATCCATTACCACAGGAGATGTCACCGGATATACGGTAACTTCTTCTTTTTCTTCTTTTTTCTTATTGCAGCCAACTACCAGCAGAAGGACACTCAGCGCAATTCCCGAAACAACTCTCTTTATCATAATTCTAGAGTTTATATAAATCGTTAATGTTTTGATAGAATAAAACGGTAATAAAAGCGGTACGATGTGATGATTACCGGCATACACAGCGTAAAGTATTTCTACCTGGAATCAGGCAGAAAATCAATAAAAACGGGGAATTCTTAAATTCTAATGGAACGGATAAGAATGAATCTTTTGGTAGATAGGCCAAGAACAAAACCATGAATATCCGGTTTTGACCGCTTACAACTTTTCAATCCAAAAATATAAACAAGACTGAAAACTCCGGCAAAAACAACAATAGCCTGCCATACATCAGACAGCTGGAAATCGTTTTCGGTAAGTTCTAAAGTGGAATTGTCTACATTGTCTGCCATTTGCTGAATAGAGAGCTTTTCAAAAGTCTGATTCAGGCGGTTGGCTCTTTTGGGCATATGATGAGAAACATGACCGGAATAGTCATTTCGAAGCGTTTTAACGTTGAGTCTGCTTTCCACTACAAAGAGCAGAAAAAGACCGGTTAAAAAGTATACTATAAAGTTTCTCATTTTGAAGTTGCAAATGTACACCCAGATTATGATACTATCATAGCAGATTAACAAAATTTAACTCTCCTTTAAAATACCTGAAAATAAAAGAATGAAAAGTATTTAACATTTCCTTTATTTAAGCATAATTCAAGCAATCCTAATCTTTCATCTGTGCCCATTTAAATTTTCAAATATTAAGCCACTTTTTTGGATTTAAGGAAATTTTAATTTTAATGCTGTTGCTTTTTTGAACATTTCCAAGTGTCCCGGTATTCTATTCTGCCCCCTCCCTTATCCAAAACTAAACTTCATCATAATTTCAGATTATTAACATTAACTTATTGTTCTTCTCTTCTTTTTGAGTTATTTTTGCCAAAAATTTACACAACAAATGAAAAATGAAGAAAAACTACTTTATCCTTCTGGAAAAAAATCCTTTTAAAAATCCTGAATTAACAAGGTTTATCCTAAATTTTCCACAATAATTATTACTTTCTGTTTCGTGAATTCTGTTTCAAAAAACTGTGAGTTAAATGAGCTAATATTTTAATTATCTGTTAGTTTATGAAAAATTAACACATATTTATTAAAAATATTTGTAAATTTATATAGCATTAATATCATAATTCATGAAACACTTTAAAATCACTTATCACTATGAAAAATTTATTAGTACCAATCCTTTTTGGATTGACCATTATTTCCCTAACAGCGTGTAAGCATCCCGGAAAAGAAGCTGAAACCATTACCGCTGCTGCCCCAGAAAATACAGATGACATTTCAAAAAATGTGTATGTTGACAGTTATGGAGAAAAAATAGAAGTGACCATCAACAATACCAAAAATACAGCAACAATACATTTAAACGGTAAAACTTTTGACCTTAAAAAAAGTGATGCCTTACCTGAATATACAGCCTCTAATGAAGAGTATCAATATTCTGATATTAAAGGCAATATCACTTTCCTGAAAAAGAATGTAGATATGGTTCTGTTTCATCTTAAACAGGCAAAAAAAGAGTCTGGTCCTGCAAAAATGGCATCGTATTAGCATAGGGATTAGCAATTCTAATTAAAAAAATAAACATTATGAAAAGTTTATATTATTATTTTTCGGCACTTGTAATCGCAACATTTTTAGTTGTTTCGTGTAAAACACAAAATGCTCAAAAAGCGACAACTGATATTACAGGAAAAACGTGGAAACTTACAGAGCTTAACGGGAAACCGATTGAACTGAAGAATCCTAAAAACAATCCTTATTTCAAACTTGAAATGGATGGAATGAGATATCAGGGACATGCCGGATGTAATGGCTTGGGAGGAACATTTGAGATCAAACCTGAGGTAATGAGAATTAAGTTCAATCAGGGAATGTCTACCATGATGGCTTGTGAAGATCTTGATATTGAAAATCAATTTACGAAAGCAATCCTGGCAGCAGATAATTACTCTGTAAACGGAAATACCCTTACTTTAAACAAAGCAAGAATGGCCCCTTTAGCTAAATTTGTTCTTCAATAATTAAATTTCACTTACATAAAAAAAATACGCTTCATCATGATGAGGCGTATTTTTTTATTTTTTTTTATTGTACATCATATAGCATACCAGAAGGCTGACATTGACCAGAACAGCAAATGCGTTTGACAAAATAATGGGAAGTTCATCTTTTGCAAAGCCATACCACACCCATAAAGAGAGTCCTGAAATAAGAACCAGGAGCATAAGTAAGGAAATATCTTCCACATTTTTTTCTCTGATTACTTTGACAAGCTGTGGAATCATCGAAATAGAAGTAAGAACGCCGGCAACGATACCTAATATATTTTCATCCATAGATTTTCAGTTTGGAAATTAACACTAAGATACACTATTGAAATCTTTTCAATGAAACTTCTTCATGCAATGGAATATCCTGTTCAATAAAACGGAATAAATCTCTTGCAAAATAGCAGCCGTTGAGGATACCACGGGCACCAAGCCCGTTAAAAACGTAAAGATTACCGAATGTTTCATGTCTTCCAATGATGGGTCTTCTGTCTTTTACTGTGGGGCGGAATCCAAAATGTACTTCTTCCACTTCAAAATCATAAGGATAAAATTCTGAAAGTCCCTTCACCAATTGGTCAACTGCTGATTCATCAATGTGATGGTGAAGCTGCTCTCTGTCATAAGTGCCTCCGTAAAAATACAGTCCGTTTCCGGTTGGAAATAAAAAGTGTTTTTTCTTAATGGTTATGTTTTCAGGAATTGGCTGGGAAAGTTTCACCCTGATGTGGTGGCCTTTGTTAGGATTCACGGTGATCTCTGAAAAATAGGGATTGTCTTTCACACCCATTCCTTCACAGAAAATAATATTTTTGAAGGTATAATCTTTATAAGTGGATTCAGATGGATTTAATTTTGAATAATCAAATTTTTCCTTTACCAATTGATCATTTTTTTCAAAATAATCGAATAAACCGCTAAAAAATCCATTAACATTCAATCTAGCAGATTGATTCACCTTTCCTGTAAGAAAGTCGTTTTTTACTACCTCTAAACGATCAAAATTCTGATCAAGAAAATTCGACAATTCTTCATTTGCGGATTTTTTCAGCCATAAATTCTGTTCATTCTCATCATGAAAAATTCTGTGAATAGGAGCATTGATCAGATAATTTTCCCCTGTATATGATTCTATTTCTTTAAGACTGTCTTTAAGAAAATCTATTTGTTCCTGCGCTTTCCAGAATGTGGTAAACTTCTTCAGGACCACAGGATTGATAATTCCTGCTGAGACCTGGGAAGCACTTTTTCGTCCTTCAGTAAAAATGACGAAAGATTTATCATTTTTAATTAGCTGATGGGCCAGAAAAAGCCCTGCATATCCGTCTCCTACAATAATATAATCTACATGCTTCATATGAGAAATTTCATTTGTTTAAAGGTCATATGTGATCGCCTGTGTCATTGGTTATTGTTCGGTATAAACAAAGGGCGATTTTATCATAAAAAAACCTGAGTAAAAATACTCAGGTTTTCTATAAATATCAAGTGAAATTTAGTAATTCCACATATCATTTTCCATGTCAAGAATCTGTGCTTTGATTCTGTCGCTTTCTTCCAGCTGCTCTTCAGCATTTCTAGGAATATAGTCTTTGATAGTACCATCTCCTAAACCGCTTGAAGATTTGTAGATAATAGAAGAGAACCTTCTTGCATTGATGACATCATCGAAAGATAAGTCAGCAGAAGAATTTTTTCTATTGAAAACATAGTTGTTTGCTAAAATATCACGAGCACTTGGATAGTAAATCCAGAACAAATCGATCAGTTCATCAGCACCAGCTAAAGGTTGACCATCAGGACCAATTCTTCCAACAGATGTCGGATCCGGACCCATAGCTGCGATACCAAGCGGTCTGTATTTCATCTGACCATCTCTTTTATCGATAAACCACATACCCATCACTTTAAGAACTTTTACTTTATCAGTAGTTGTTCTGATGATATCTGTTAATCTTTTCTTCTCGTCTTCTGTAAGTGTTCTTCCAGAGTTAAGGATATCGATAGCTTCTTCGTCAAGTCTTACACTTTCCAATCTTTTCTGAATGGCTTCCGGTGAAAGTCTGGTAACGAAGTTTTCGTCATCATAAACTTCTTTGATGTCACCTTTAAGGGCTCCATCAAGTAATAATTGATATAATGATCTTGTAGAGCTGGAAAGAAGACCATCCGGATTGTCATAATAAAACGGCTGGTTGATCTTATCATTCATATCAATGATTTCCCAAACAAACATACTTTTGTAAATATCCTTGTCATCAACGAAACCATATTCAAGAGGCTTTACTTTATTGCTGATAACAGTATCCCCTGCTTTTCTCATTGACTCAGCTCTCATTTGTCTGAATTCCTCAGGAGAAGCAGCATTCAGAATAGTCTGGGAAAAAGCGAATCCCGAAACTAAAACTAAAAGGGTGCTAATATATTTTTTCATAATATGATTTTACAAATTAACCTTATTGAACATTAATAATTACAGGTGAAATTTCCTTAAGTCTCTGGTTACCCAATCCTGTAGCCGTAGCCTGAATATCATAAATCTGAACTACATCACCAGGTCTAAGGTTTCTAAGCATACCTTCTGCTCCTGATAGTGAGCTACCTTGAATCAGAGTACCTGCTTTTCCTGGAAGCTTAATAATAAAGCTATTAACAGTGAATGAAACAGGGAAGTCAAAGTCTGGTAAAGTAGCAGAAACAATCTGGTTAGGAATAGAACCTACCGGCATAAAGTTTACAGCTTTACCTCTGATCTGACCTTGTGGTCTAGGGATATTCTTAATTCTATATTCAAATACCTGAGAAACTGTTTTACCATATGGATCTGTTCCTGATAATGTTAACTTCACTACATTTCCTGTTGTAGGAGTAACATTCCATTTACCCTGACCTGTACTCTTCACAGTAGCTCCTGCTGCAGATAATGAAAGTTTAGAATTGTCAGCACCTAAGATTGATCCTGAAACAGGGTTCTCAAGTCCTCTATACATTACATTCATCTTATCGGCAGAAAGTAATAATCCTTTTTCAAGTTTTACTTCTCTTGGTCCTGCAATTACATTATAAGTATGTGTCCAAGGGAAAGACTGAGGTTTCCCTGAAGCATCTGTTAATGTAATCGTACCTCCTAATTTATGTTCGCCAATTCCAGAACCTGAAATTTGCATAACACCTTTACCGTTTTCTACTCTGCTTACTCCAGAGATGCTGATCTTGTTACTGTTAGAATAAGTTCCCAGCATTACTTTTACTTCAGCCTGTTTTCCTGCCTGGATATCTACCGGACCTGAAACAATAGGCTCATAGCTTGAGAATTTGATATTTGCATCTACTTTTTCCTGAAGTAATAGTGCCAATGCATCAGACTGAACGTTTCTGGCATCATTTTGGATAATTTCCAAATTAGATATCGCAGCGATTAGCGGCTGATGGTAAAATTTATTCTGAAACCAGGTCTTTTCATTGGGAGATGTTCCTTTAGGATACTCCGCAATAAGAGACTTATTGGCTCTTGCTACTAAATCCTGTAACTGGGCATTGCTTCCGAAAGTAGCATTGATGTAGTTTCTTACATCATCAATTTTAGCTTTCAGATCCAGTGCATTCTTTGATGGAGTATTTTCATCTCCTTCCTTAAAGAAATATTCAGTAGTAGCTTCGTTGTTGTTCAATGCAGCAAAGTTTTCACTTACATCAATATCTTTTCCTGTTTTAGGATCCTTATCGTGAAACTCAGATTGTTTTTTCAATAGATCTTTAACATCCTGAGCAGATTTCACCAACGCATCAATTTTGGTTTTCAATACTTTGTACTGAGCCCAAGGCTGTGCGTAAGTATCAGGAACTTGCTGAGCTTTAGCTTCCAACGTTCTCTCAAAGATCTTCTCGTTCTTTCTTTCTGTTAAAGTTCTGGTTTCATTTAATGCTCTGGTAGAGTCATAGTATGATCTGATGATTTCTGCATCAATATTTAGGGCCATCATCGCGATGAACACCAAATACATCAGGTTGATCATCTTCTGACGAGGGGTCTGTTTTCCTTGTGCCATTCTCTTTTCTTTGTTTTTTGATTAAGTAGTTAATTTAGAAATGGTTAGGAATTAAGACTTCATAGCAGTTAGCATACCACCATAAACTCTATTTAAGTTATTAAGATTAGATGTTAAACCTTGTAGCTCTTGGTTGAATTTCTCAGATTGCTCTGCAGATTTCTGCATATCAGCAACATACTTGTTAGCAAATTCAGATTGTCTCTTACCGCTTTCAAGCTGCATTGCATAAAGTGCATTCATACTTTCCATATGCTGAGCTGCTTTATTCAACTGGTCGTTATATTTATGAGTAGAAGCAGATACGTCAACAGTCTGATTAATCTGATCAACAGAGTTTGAGAATTTATCAATTCCTGTTCTTAATCTTTCAAATAATTGAACGTCTAATCTGGCATCTTCAAGCATTTTATCCAATTTGCTGGAAAGAGAGTTTTCCAATTCAGCAAATTGAGCGCTTGTATTTTTAGTTGTTACATTAGAATGTAAAGGATTTGGATTCGCATGTTTATCTAATAACTCAGGATAAACATTTTCCCAGGCATAAGACTCTTCAGTTTTTGGAGGGTCAAATGCAAAGATGATAAAGATAATAGCCTCAGTAATAAGTCCTACAGTAAGCGCGATGTTACCATTAATAGGTCCTAAGGTAATGTGAGTAATTTTAAGCCAAGCTCCAAGAATTACAATTGCAGCACCGAATGAATAAAAGAAATTCATCCAAGCATCTTTAGTCTTAAACATATTGAGTTAGTTTTTTTAATGTTAAATAAAATTGTTATTGAAAATTGTCTGATTAGTTATCTGTTAACTCTTCTTGGTTTAACGGCTGCTTCAGGAATGTCCTGTACAGTTCTGAATCCGATATAGCTTCTTGCGGAATCTTTTCTTTCCCAATCTCTCGCACCTGTCATCAGTGCATATCCTATATCTTTCCAAGATCCACCTCTTACGGATTTCTTCGTATCCTTTTTATCCTTAGTAGAAGGATTTAATGTAGAAGTGAATCCAGCTGAAGAGTTGTTAAAAGAAGATAATGTCCATTCAGAAACGTTTCCAGCCATATCAAATAACCCAAACCCATTTTTCTTAAATTTCTTAACTGGAGCTGTATATGTATAAGTACCTTTTTTCTCGTCTTCCATGTAGTTACCTCTCTTAGGCTTGAAGTTGGCAAGGTAGCAACCTCTGTCATCCATTAAATATGGACCACCCCAAGGGTAAGTAGCATTTTGCATACCACCTCTGGCAGCATATTCCCATTCAGTTTCTGTTGGAAGACGGAATACTAATGGTTTTTGTTTTTTTCTTTTTAAACTTTCGTTGTAATCTGATTTCAATTTAGATCTGAAGTTACAATAAGCCCTTGCCTGATCCCAGGTAACCCCGACAACAGGATAGTCTTTATAAGCCTTGTGCCAGAAATACTGTTCAAACAATGGCTCATTGTAAGCAAAGTGGAAATCTTTTACCCAAACTGTAGTATCAGGATAGATCGCGATACTTTCACTTTTCAGGTAGTTAGCTCCTCTTTCGTTATCTGCAACAGCAGCGTCCATATCTCCCCAACGGTAAGTATATTTCAGCTTACTTACATCTAAAATTCTTTCGTTTCCAATTCTTGAAGAAGAAGGCAGATACATAGATTCTAAAACTTCTGCGTATTCTACATCCGGATATTTTGATGTGCTCCAGTGTAAAGGGATTTTCCAATCTAATCTTTTGCTGGCATCATAGCTTCCGTCTTCACGGCCGCCCTGGCCTTCCATATATTCTTGATAAGGTGTTAAATTTTCTTCTTTTTTAGCAAGGTATGCGTAATCTCCTATGCTTGCTCCTTTACGTCCACCTTCGTCACCACCTTCTCCGGCAGCTTCAGCTAGTAAAGTTCTTGCGATAGAGTCTCTTACATAATTGATAAATACTCTGTACTCCGCATTGGTAGTTTCTGCTTCATCCATGAAGAAAGAAGAAACAGTAACTGTCTTCAATGATGCTTTTTCAGGTGTATTCGTCGGATCCTGGTCTGCTAAACCAGCAACAAACGAACCTGCAGGAATTGCGACCATTCCGTATGGTCTTTCCGCAACAAATGATTTAGTTTTTTCTCTTGGTATCAATTCTCCTTTTGTTCCTGGCTTCCCTACAGAAGAGCTGCCACCACCTGAACAAGATACCGATGCTACCGACGCAGACAATAATAAAAGAAATATCCTTTTCATGTTAATTTTTATAATTAAGCCGTAAATATATAATTTTTTTAAGAAACTTTTAAGATTTTTTTTGAAATAACGGAAGAAATCTAAATTTATTTTATTTACAACAACTTTTTATTCCACGGTAACAGATTTTGCAAGGTTTCTCGGTTGATCTACGTTGGCTCCTCTATATACTGCAATATAATAAGCAAGCAGTTGAAGAGGTACGGAAGCAACGATTGGAGAGAAACATTCTGAAGTTTCAGGGATTTCGATAACATAATCTGCCATTTCGCTCACCTGACGGTCTCCTTTATTCACTACAGCGATAATTTTTCCTTTTCTCGCTTTAATTTCCTGAACGTTACTTACAATTTTATCATAGTGACCTTTTCTAGGTGCTATAATTACAATCGGCATGTTTTCGTCGATCAGGGCAATCGGACCGTGCTTCATTTCTGCAGCCGGGTATCCTTCTGCATGGATATAAGAAATTTCTTTTAATTTTAAGGCTCCTTCCAGGGCTGCAGGATAATTGTATCCTCTTCCCAGGTAAAGGAAATTGGTAGCTTTCACAAAATCTTTTGCAATATTCTGCGTAAGCTCATGAGTGGTATTGAGCACATCTTCAATTTTCTTAGGAATAGCATCAAGCTCAGCAATTAAGCTCATAAATTCTGCGTTTCCTAAGTTTCCGTTGTGTTTTCCTAATTTAAAGGCAATTAAAGTAAGAATGGTAAGCTGTGCTGTAAATGCTTTGGTAGAAGCAACCCCGATTTCCGGGCCAGCATGGGTATACGAACCTGCATCTGTAATTCTTGCTATAGAAGAATCTACAACATTACATATACCATATATAAATGCACCTTTTTCTTTTGCTAATTTTAAAGCAGCCATTGTATCAGCAGTTTCTCCGGACTGAGAAATAGCAATTACCACATCTTTATCTGTAATGATCGGGTTTCTGTATCTGAACTCTGATGCATATTCTACTTCAACAGGGATTCTTGCATATTCTTCAATCAGATATTCTCCGATAAGACCCGCATGCCATGAAGTACCGCAGGCAATGATAATAATCCTGTTGGCGTTTTTGAATTTCTCAACATGATCCCAGATTCCTGCCATTTTAATAACTCCTTCATCTACAAGAAGTCTACCTCTCATTGTATCGTGTACAGATTTAGGCTGCTCGAAGATTTCTTTAAGCATGAAATGCTCGTAACCCCCTTTTTCAATCTGTTCAAGACTTAATTTAAGCTCCTGAATTTCAGGCTCAATTTTAGAGTTTTCATTGATGGTTCTGATATCTACTCCGTTTTCAAGAGAGATCGTTGCCATATGTCCTTCTTCAAGATAAATAGCTTCTTTTGTAAATTCCACGAATGGAGAAGCATCAGAAGCGATAAAATATTCTTTATCACCGATTCCGATTGCAAGAGGAGAACCTAATCTTCCTACGACCAATACCCCTGGATAATCTTCATGAAGTACAGTGATGGCATATGCTCCATATACTTCATTCAATGCATATCTCACTGCTGTAGGGAAATCAATTTCAGGATTAAGATCCATAAAATACTGGATAAGGTTTACCAATACTTCAGTATCTGTCTCTGATTTGAAAGTGAATCCTTTTTCAGTAAGCATTGTTTTAATAGTATCATAGTTTTCAATAATACCATTGTGTACAATTGCAATTTTACCGTTGTTTGACAAGTGCGGATGGGAGTTTCTGTCACTTGGAACTCCATGGGTTGCCCAACGGGTGTGTCCCATTCCAATTTTAGACTTTCCTTTTAGCTCTTTGGAAATATTCACCAAATCCTCCACTTTACCTTTTGTTTTTTCTACTTCCAGCTTGTTATCTGAACCTTCTAAAACAATTCCGGCACTGTCATACCCTCTATATTCCAATCTTCTAAGACCATTAATTACAATTTCATAAGCGTCTTGAAATCCTGTATATCCTACTATTCCGCACATATTTTATTTTGTATAGTGTTGTTTGTTGTTCTATTTTTTCGTTCCGTAAGTCACCAATAACTGGATTCTCTTCGGATTCGTATTGGTTTTATCTACTCCTGTAAGAATAATTCTGTTCATATCAAATGCTCTTGTTGTATTACGAACTCCTAAAAGGGTTCCTGTAGCATTGGCAGCAAATGTTCCTGCACTGATTATTAAAGGTTTATTAACAACCAGCTGTTCAACTCCATCTACTGTTTCTTTCTTCCCTTCTACAAGATCCTTAACTGTTTTTGTTACGACAAAATCATAATAACCTGGTTCAGGTTTATCTTTAAAATAATATAATCCAAGCCCGTTGGTAAGATCTGAAGTAAACGCCAGTTTTTTGTAGTCAATTTTACCACCAGCATCTAATGTATTGGTTAAAAGTGAAAATCTGCGGTCTTCAGTAGAACCTGTATTTTTCCACGTTGCAGCATCAAGATAGATTCTGATTTTAGCACTTACAATACCTGCTTTATCTTTAACAAAAATATCCTTAAGCTTTGCAATCGTCTCATCTTTAATCTTAACTACCACAGATGGTCCTCCCATTCCCTGAACAAAAAGTCTTTCATCTCCTTCACTAGGGTTACTTGCAGCCAATGCAGCCGCAACAGATGATCCGGATCTGCTGTATTCATACAGCCCGAGATGCGCATTAGAACCTCCTAAGTTGAAATTAAGGGTTGTCTGCGGTCTTGTTGTTGTTCCGTTCTCTGTTTTATCATATTTATAATACATGATAAGCTGCAAATCATTAGGAGAGAACTGGTAAAGATATTTATCCGTTTCATCTACAGAAATTTTTATTCCTTTAAAATATCTGATGAAGTTGGAAGCATCCTGAAGCTCAGGTTTTCCTTTTTTATCAAGAATATGAGTCTGGAAAAAGTCTGTATTACTCAACTTCATTCTGAATCCTAAGTTTCCGGTAAATACAACTGAGTTGTCAGATTTTTTAGTGATAGATGTAGAATTGATAGTACCGTCAAATACTCCTGATCCTAACAGTTCACCAGTACTTATTGTTTTATTGGAACGTTTGAAACTGTCATCATTTGCATCTATGAACGTGGTTACTTCATGTACATTGATTTTCATTGATTTTGAACCTGCTGTTTTACCGTATTTACGAACAGGGTACATTTTCTTTTCAATGGAAACCGCTGTAGCAACTCCATCTACCGGGAAATCAGTTTTCTCAAATGTTTTTGTTTTTAATGAATCGCCTTCAAAGAAGTAGGTATTCGCAGCAGTATTTGCAGGTGGTCTCACTACAAGAACTACAGAATCTACTTTTGGATTCGCTCCGTTAAAATCATAATTATCTACCGGCATTCTCAGCTGAGTAACATAAGAAGCTTTCTGCATTCCAAACTGGTTTTCAGTAAATGCTCCAAGAACACCTACATAGGAAGCCGAACCAGATTCGCTCACCGCACTGATCAGTCTGGCAGCATCACTTCTGATTGAATCGTTGTTACTATAATTGTATGCGATAACGGGATATGCAATTTCATTACCTTGTGCTGCATCATCATTAAACAACTGCTCACCAAGAGAATCCGGATCCGGTTCACAGTTATGAAGGAATGTACTTCCGAAAAACGCCATCAAAAGTATGGCGAAGGTCCTTTTAAGATTATGAGTCATTAAAAATGTGTTTTTTAATAAAGTTGATTTATTGAATCTATGTCCAGATACTCTGATTTTTGGGTAGCAGTTTCATTGAAAGCTTTATCCAGATCTTCATCCAGAAACTCGTCACCTTTCACAACGGCATCTACATAGTTCATACTTTCGATAACAAAACTTTTAATCGTTGGGTTATCTAACGCTTTTAATCCTGAAATATTATCAAACTGTAGTTTATCGTCAATCTTTTTATCCAGGTCGGCATCTTTCTCATTGTAAAGAGAAAGTATAATTTTCGCGTCTTTGAAATAAGTATCTGATTCGTAGTACGTTTTAAGATAAATTGGAACAAAAGAAGACATCCATCCATTTAAATGGATAACATCCGGCACCCAGTTTAGTTTCTTAATGGTTTCAATAACTCCTCTGGCAAAGAAAATAGCTCTTTCGTCGTTGTCTTCAAAAGGGTTTCCTTCATCGTCGAAATAATATTGTTTTCTTTTGAAGTATTCTTCATTGTCAATAAAGTAAACCTGAAGTCTTTCCCCCGGAAGAGACGCTACTTTAATGATCAGAGGCTGATCCAGATCATTGATAATAATATTCATCCCTGAAAGACGGATTACTTCATGAAGCTGGAATTTTCTCTCACTTATTTGTCCAAATCTTGGCATAAAAACTCTTACATCATTGCCTTCTTGGTGCATCTTAAGTGCCATTTTGTTTACCACTGCAGCCATATTTGTATCTTCCTGATATGGATACATCTCTGTAGTAATGTACAGTATTTTTTGATTCGGCATAAACTTTCTATCTAATTTTTGTAAAAATGCTTTAATGTGCAAAATTACAAAAAAACATCCAACATTATTTTAATTAACATTTTTTTACGAAAATTCCCTTTTCAAATTATTAAAACCACATATTATTATGCGATATTTTTAGTATTTTTGAAATAGTATTAAAATAAACTATGGAAGTTCTAAAAAACAGAAAAGTCCTTCAGGATTTCATTGAAAGACAGAAAGAAATGGGAAAAAGAATTGGCTTTGCCCCTACCATGGGTGCCCTGCACAAAGGCCATCTTTCTCTGTATGAAGAGGCAAGAAAGGAAAATGATCTTGTTATTTCTTCGATTTTTGTAAATCCAACTCAATTTAACAATCCTGAAGATCTGGAAAAATATCCAAGAGATGTCAACAGAGATATATTGATTCTTCAGAATTCTGGTCTTGTAGATGCAGTTTATATTCCGGAGGTAGCAGATATTTATCCTGAGAAAGCCGAAAGCCAGCGATATGATTTTGACGGACTGGAAAATGAGATGGAAGGTAAATCAAGACCAGGCCATTTTGACGGCGTAGGAACTGTTGTGGAAGAACTTTTCAGACAGGTAAAGCCTGATAATGCTTATTTTGGTGAAAAAGATTTCCAGCAGCTTGCTATTATTAAAAAAATGGTAGAGAAAAAGCATCTTCCTGTTAAAATAACCGGAGTTCCTATTTACAGGGCAGAAAACGGACTGGCGCTAAGCTCAAGAAATCAAAGGCTTCATGAAGACCGGAGAGAAGCTTCTAAAGTAATTTATGAGACTTTAAAAAAAGTAAACGACTGGTTCAGAACTGTTACGATTCCGGAAATCAAGGAAAGAGTAGCTGATATTTTTGATGACCAGCAGGGAATGAAACTGGAATATTTCCTGATTGCTGATGAAAAAACATTACAGGAGACTGATTTTTTCTATAAAGACAGAAGTTTCAGAGCATTTATTGTAGTGGTAGTAGATGGTGTAAGATTAATTGACAATATGCATCTGGATTAATCTTTCCAGATTTAAATACCAGATCCCTGACTTAGGTCGGGGATTTTTTTATTGAATAAAGTAAGGCAAACATTATTTTACAACCTTGATGCATACAAAAATCAAAGGCCTCCTGAAGGAAGCCTTTGAAACACCAAATCACAAAATATTAATATGAAAAAAATTTACTTTTCAGTAAACTTGTGACCCGGCTGGGATTCGAACCCAGGACCCATACATTAAAAGTGTATTGCTCTACCAGCTGAGCTACCGAGTCGGCCACAATTAAAATGAAATAAATTTCAATATTAATTATAAAATTTTCTTTGCAGTGCCTGCGACTGGACTCGAACCAGCACATCCTTAGGAAACCACCCCCTCAAGATGGCGTGTCTACCAATTTCACCACGCAGGCAATAAAATCACAAATTAAGTAATTATTATTGCTAGTGACCCGGCTGGGATTCGAACCCAGGACCCATACATTAAAAGTGTATTGCTCTACCAGCTGAGCTACCGAGTCGGCCACTTGTGCAACAAGTTTTCATTTAAGTAATGTCCCTTGTTTTAAGTGGTGCAAAGATATGACTTTTTTCTTTATCTCAAAACTTTTTCGCAAATTTGTTTAAAAAAAATTCATGGTAATTTCATTGATCGGATACATGGGAAGTGGCAAATCGCACATTTCCAAAATATTAAGCGAAAAAATCGATTTTAAATTAATTGACCTCGATAAAGAGATTTCCAGAAGAAATAAATTAACCATCCCCGAAATTTTCGAGAAAAAGGGAGAGATTTACTTTAGAAAACTGGAAAGGGAGGCACTTGAAGAGATATTGGCTTCTGAAGAAAATGTAGTTTTAAGTCTTGGCGGAGGAACCCCGGTGTATTATAATAACATGGAGATCATCAATCACAACTCCAAGAGCGTTTTTTTAAGAACCGGAGTGGGAACACTGGTGGAAAGACTTTCAAAGCAGAAAGAAAAAAGGCCACTGATTGCCAATATATCAGATGAAGACCTGCCGGAATTTATTGCCAAACATTTATTTGAAAGAAATCAGTTTTACAGCAAAGCACAATTCACTGTCGGGACAGATTCCAGAGAACCGGAAGACATCGTTAACGAAATAATAGAAAAGCTCTATCTCTAGAGCTTTTTTACTTTTTATATTAATCTTCATCCTCACCTTCACTGCCGGTCTCTCCGAAGAAATCATCCCAGTCTGTAAAATCGGAGTCGATATCATTGCCTACATATTCATCCATTTCTCTTCTGTCTTTTTTGGTAGGCCTTCCCTCTCCTTTGTTTCTGTAATAGTCCTGTGACATTTTACGAAGTTTCAGCAATTCGTATTGTTCTTTGTCTGTGACGTCCTGAATGTGAAGAGGTACCAGCTTGGCTCCAATTCTGCTTTTGGGGATCTGAATTACCTTTATTTTATAATCAATCTGATTCTTACGGATTTTGATCGTATCTCCTTCTTTTACCTCTTTAGACGACTTTACGGCAGACGTTCCTATAGAAACTCTGTTTTTTTTAATCTCCTCTGCTGCAATACTTCTCGTCTTATAAAAACGAATGCTCCATAAAAATTTATCTATTCTCATATTTTTTTATACTTTTGCCGTTATATTATTTGTAAAGTAATTAAAGTTTTTTGAAATGAAAAAAATATTTTTATATATCCTTGCAGGATCTTTGTGTTTTTCTGCTTGTAAGAAAGATGATGATGTATCAACCTATGTAGAGCCGGAAGATGTTGCTACGCAAAACACGTATGATGATCAGGCCATTAAGAAGTTCATGGATGAGAATTATCTGGATGCACAGGGTAATATAAAAGCTTTCAGTTCTACAGATACTGCGGATGATACTGAAAAGAAGCTGTCTGAACTGAGTCCCATAACACTGCCTTCAGGAACTATCTACATTATGAGAGACGGAGCTCAGCCACCAGCTGCCTCTGCAAAAACCATTGGAGATACTGATATTATTAAAATCATGGGAAGAGCATACTCTTACCTGGCGGTTAATTCTGACGGAAACACTTCATTTACATCAAAAACCGCTTTTTTAAATACTATTGACGGAACAGGTGTTCCTGTTATTGACCCTACATATTATTATGTAAAAAAATCAATACTGGATGCTGGTACAACTGATGCTGCAAAAAAAGCAAAATATTATCAAATCCCTGGGTTCAGAGAAGCTTTACAGAAGTTCAAAGCATACAATAATCTTTCCAGCGAGGCACCTTACAACCTACAGGGAGTAATCATTGTTCCTTCCAGAGCTGCTTTTGCAAGAAACCCTCATTATCCATATTTAAACATGTCTTACAGAAACAGGACTTTTGTATTCAACTTTCAGATTTATGGAAGAGAGGACAGACCTGATAGTGATAAACAGACAACAGAACAACAACAATAAAAAATATTCATACAATAAAAAAACACCGCATAAATGGCGGTGTTTTTGTTATATGTAATGTTGATTACGATCTTGCTTTCTGTTTTACATTTCCTAAAATATCCGGGAAATAAAGATCTGCAAGGTGGTCAAACTCATCTCCTCTCATAAACATGGTGGCGTCTACTTCTTCATAAGAACTTCTTCCTGCAGCCGCAATGAGTTCATTGCAGGTGTGAAGTGTATTTTTATGGAAGTGATACACTCTTTCTGCCTTATCTGTTACATCGAGTCCTTTAATAAGCATTTTATCCTGTGTAGCAACTCCTGTAGGACAATTGTTGGAGTTACATCTCAGGGCCTGGATACATCCCAAAGAGAACATAAATCCTCTGGCATTGTTACACATATCGGCTCCCATGGCAATGGCTCTCAGAATATCAAGACTGGTAAGAACTTTACCACTGGCAATCACTCTTAATTTACTTCTCAGGTTATAGTTATTAAGCGTTCTGTTCACAAAGATCAAAGCAGGTTCCAACGGCATCCCTACTCCATCTGAAAACTCCGGTGGTGCAGCTCCTGTTCCTCCTTCTGCACCATCTATGGTAATGAAATCAGGATAAATTTTCAATACATTCATCTGTACACAGATATCTTCAAATTCTTTGGTATCACCGATACAAAGTTTAAAACCAATTGGCTTTCCTCCTGAAAGTTCTCTTAACTGCTGTACAAACCTCAGCAATCCGGCAGCATCAGAAAAAGCGCTATGGGATGGTGGTGAAATAACAGTCATTCCCGGTGTGACATGACGAATCGCTGCAATTTCCGGTGTATTTTTTACTCCCGGAAGCACTCCTCCGTGTCCTGGTTTTGCTCCCTGTGATAATTTGATTTCAATCATTTTAACATTAGGAAGCGTGGAATATTTTGTAAATAATTCAGGGTTGAATTTCCCTTCCTCGTCACGGCATCCGAAATATCCTGTTCCGATCTGCCAGCAAAGATCTCCTCCTTCCAGGTGATAAGGTGAAATTCCTCCTTCCCCTGTATTATGATAGAAGTTTCCTTTTTTGGCTCCTCTGTTCAGTGAGATCTGTGCTCTGTCACTCAAGGCCCCGAAACTCATTGCTGAGATGTTAAATAAAGAAGCATGATAAGGCTGTGTACATTGTTCTCCTCCAACCCATACTCTCGGAAGTTCTTCTGATGGTGATTTTGCATAAATAGAATGCTTGATCCCTTCATACTTTCTGTGATTTACTTCCAGCTGCGTACCAAAAGCTACCGTATCACTTAAATTTTTTGCACGTCTGTATACTGCAGAACGCTGGTTTCTTGGAAATGGTTTCCCATCTGTTTCCCTTTCAATAAAGTATTGTTGCATTTCGGGTGAAATACTTTCGAAAAAATACCTGAAGTATCCCAATACAGGAAAGTTCCTCAAAATAGCATGTTTCGATTGGTAAGCATTGTAAACACCCAATGCATAAATTGCGGATAACAGCGTAGGTATCCAATAATGCGCTCTGATCAGTATTGCTACAATCCATGTAGCAGCTACTAATACAATTCCCCAAGATAAAAACTTATCTCTCATGAATGTAGTATTTAAAAGTTTAAAAATAAATTTAGTAGAATTTTTGCAAAGAGCCTATGCTTTTGCTAAAAAATTTTGGTAAGAAGATTGCACAGAAACCGTGCCATCTGACAGGATTTTTTCTAAATTTAGAAATTCAATTTGATTGATGGATGCAGGATCAAAGTCTTTCTGGACTCTCACATAGTTTTCTGTGAAGCCGAACATTTTCCCGTCTTTATTTTCGTGCTCCCAAAGAACAGGCAGCGTTTTTCCCAATTGGGTCTGATAAAATGCCATTTTCTTCTTTTCAGAAAGAATTCTCAGCATTTTATTACGTTTTTTTCTTTCTGCTACGGGAACTACTCCGTCCATAGCTGCAGCTTCCGTATTTTCTCTTTCAGAATAGGTAAATACGTGAAGGTAAGTGATAGGAAGTTCATTAAGGAAATTATAGGTTTCCATAAATCTTTCTTCTGTTTCTCCCGGGAATCCTACAATAACATCTACTCCGATAGCCGCATCAGGCATTACCTCGCGGATCTTGTTCACTCTGTCATTATACAGTTTGGTCAGGTAACGACGTTTCATCCTTTTCAAAAGATCATCGCTTCCGGATTGTAACGGGATGTGAAAATGCGGAACAAAGCTTTTGCTTTTAGAAACCAGTTCAATACTTTCATCTTTCAAAAGATTGGGTTCAATAGAAGAGATACGGATTCTTTCTATTCCTTCTACCTTATCCAGTTCTGAAATAAGATCAAGGAAAGTATGCTCGTGTTTTTTATTTCCAAATTCTCCTTTACCATAATCACCGATATTCACCCCTGTAAGAACAATTTCTTTGATATCTTTCGCAGCGATCTCCGTGGCATTTCTAAGAACATTTTCGATGGTATCAGAACGTGAAATTCCTCTTGCTAACGGAATGGTACAGTAGGTACATTTATAATCACAGCCGTCTTGTACTTTCAGGAAAGCTCTGGTTCTGTCCCCAATAGAATAACTTCCGATAAAGAAATCGGTTTCTTCAATTTCACATGAATGCACTACGCCTTCATTCTCAGATTTCTCCAAATCATCAAGGTAGCTCAGAATATTGAATTTTTCTTTTGCTCCTAAAACCAGGTCCACTCCTTCAATCTGTGAAATTTCTTCAGGTTTTAGCTGTGCATAGCATCCTACAATAACGACCAGTCCTTCCGGATTGGCTTTCATTGCTCTTTTCACGTGAAGTTTACATTCACGGTCAGCATTTTCTGTCACGGAACATGTATTGATAACATACACATTCGCTTTTTCATCAAAGCTTACCTTATCATAACCTGCATCTGTTAATTGACGGGCAATAGTAGATGTTTCTGCAAAGTTTAATTTGCAGCCCAGTGTATGAAACGCGGCAGTTCTGTGAAAAGTAGACATTTGTTACTCCTGAATTTTATGGGTGCAAAGATAGTAATTTTAATAAGAACTCAAGATTGATTCAATCTATTGTTTATATTCATCTCTTACATCGGGGCTGTTTTGAAAGCAGACGGGCGACGAATTGGAAGCTGTATCCTGACCTGAAAATTTGGTTTTCATTTCTGTATTAAATTCCTGAGATCGGTTTCTGGCAATTGAAAGTGTACTCCAGTCTTCATTTTTTATCATTTTAGCAATATAAACAATCTGTCCGATGTGGTAAGGATAGTGAGCCAATTGACGAAGAACGGCATCAATAACAGGATGTGCTTCTCCTCTGATGTACGTTGTGGAATAGAGATTCTCCTCGTTTATTTTATCAAGAGCATCAAAAAAGCATTCCCAACCCTGTTCCCAAAAATCAAGAACCTGTTGTTTAGTAGTAAATGTATTGACAAATTCTCCGTCACGGTTACGCCAGGATTTCTCACCATCTTCGGTAAGGAAATTAGTCCATCGTGAAAGCATATTTCCTGCAAGATGTTTCACAATCACAGCAATAGAATTACTTTCTTCATTATACTGCCAGAACATCTGGTCATCTGTTAACTGTTCAAAGGTTTTATCACCAAGAGATTTATAGTATTCAAAACGTTTTACAAACAGGTCTTTCATTCTTTCTATTTTATTTCCTAATTTAATAATTTTTAAAACTAAAAACCACCTCAATTGAAGTGGTTTTTTCTATCTGTTTTATTATTATTCTCTGTTTTTCACCAGAACCCAGCCTGTATATTTAATGGCCGTATTCTTTTTATCATTTTCATTCCATGTGATAGAATACCAGTATGTCCCTGTAGGTACTCTTCTTCCACCCTGGGTTCCATCCCATTTGTAGCCGTTGGATCGGTCTGCCTGGAAAATTTTATTTCCATAACGATCGAAAACATTCATGATCAGATTTTGTTTGTTGGCAAGGGCTGAATAGTCGATCACATCATTTATTCCATCTGCATTAGGGGTTATCACATTAATCAAATTAGGTACAACGATTCCAATTTCTATCGGATCACAATCATAGGCATCTTTTACATATACTTTATGATCTCCTCTGGAAAGGTTATTGAAAACATTGGAATCCTGCCAGATGATATTATCTATTGAATATTTATAAGCCGGAGTTCCACCTATTACGGATACTGTGATTGTATTGTTCGAAATATCAATCCCGGAAACAACCGGCTGCTCGGAAGGAAGCACTTTTACCGTTTGTGTCGTCACACATTCTCCTGTTTTAAGTTTTACCCAATATACTCCTATTCCTGCTTTAATGCTTTGCGTAGTAGCTCCTGTACTCCACTCGTAGCTTTTAAATCCGGGTCCTGCATCCAGCGTAGTCTGGTCTTCTGCACAAATTGTCACATCTTTGAGCTTATCAGAATATACAGGCGGAATAACGATTAAAGTAACTTTAGCCACATTATAACAACCCTGAGCATTAGAAACTCTTATATACACAAAGCCATTAGGTGCAATGTAGTTATTGGGATTCAGGATTTCATTGGTCTGGTTAACAGCATCTGTCAATGAAGGATAATATTTTTTTGTCGGATTAGTTTGACCAGTTACTGAAGCATTGACAAGATTGAAAGAAGCGGTGGCTGGACTGGATTCGATGAAGCATGATCTCAAAGTCGTTTCATTTACGACTACAACGGGATAAAATTTCAACGTAATCTGTGCCACTGCAGTACAGCCAAATTCTGATATTACCTTTACGTAAATAACTCCTTCTGCAGAGACAAATGCCATTGGGTTGGTAATCTCATTGGTTCCGGCATTGAGATCCGCCATTGTAGGATAATATTTCTTAGTAACATTAGGGTTTGCAATAACATCTGCTGTGGTTAAATCAAATAAAGCTGTCCCTGCATTATTATTGTTACACTGGGTCAAAGTTGCGTTTGTTGCTGTGATAGAACCATTTTTAAATTTAAATGTTCCAACCTGCTTACATTTGTTGAGCGGATTAGATGCATTGGCCGGATCGGTATAATTGATACTGTAATAATAGACCGTTGTTGTATTGACTGTAATAGGAACTGTAATAGGGTTATTCCCCGTTAAGGCATCATTCTGGCTCAGATGATAACTTACCCCAAAGTTTTGATTTCCATTAAGAATTCCTGAGGATAATGTAGAAAAATCAAATAAAGCTGTTGCAGAACATATGACAACTTCTCTTGGGTCAGCAGGATTGGCAGCCGGAATTCCGGGAGGATTAAATGGCTGGGTCTGAATAGCCGGATCGGTAAATGGTGAAGCCAGTGTTGCAGTTCCTCCCCACGTTAAAGAAAACGGTGCTGTAGTGGAACTGGTACTGCTCACCCAGTTGTCAATAAACAAGTAATAGGTTTGCCCTGGTAAAACATCAAGATATCTGCAATAAGGAGTCAGAGAGCCTCCTGCAGCGCTTAAAAGTGTGCTTGTCATATTCAATCCTGTAGCAGGACCTGGTCCGATAACTGTTGCAGCATTACAACGGATTGGTGATCCTAAACTTCCACAGGTTACATTAGGACCAAAAATCGCCCAGTCATAATCGGCATCCGGATTATTCGGGACAAGGTCGAAGGTAAGTGTACCTCCTGTAGCGATTGTAATTTTATACCAGATTGAGTTGTGTTCTCCCGTAAAATCTATACAGCTCCCGGAATTGACCAGTTCCTTTATGTTACCATATCCGGTAGGACTATACGTGATATTTGAGTTTCCGCAAACGGAAAGTGCAGTAGCACAGTCAGCCTGGGCATAGAAAGTATGAGAGAGACAAAGAAGTATGAAAAGTAAAAGTTTCCTCATAGATTTAATGTTTTTATGGTTATATCAGTTACACATTGCATTGATAATCAACACACATCAAATATAACCTTATTTTAATTAAAAACAATAAAATCTAAACAATTTTAAACTATTACAAATTAAAACATAGAATAATTTAAAATAATCTACATTATATCAAATTATACAGCAAATAATCAAATACACATCCTATTTATTTTATACTTGTAATATTTCCACAAAGATTTTCCAGGTGAAATATTTTATGGAAAGGGCTTTTTACTTCTTTCAAATGTTCCTTATCCTGAATGAAGGTATATCTTGAGGCAATAGAATTCATATCGGAAACAATCACCAGCCAGCATTCATCTACTGACGTATCATAATAAGGGAATTTTTCGTTCTTCTTTTCAATAAGTTCCAGAATCTTTTCGGAGCACAGTTCATCAAACAGATTCATGCTGTACTCATGGGTTATGAATACATTTCTGCGATGGAAAGATTTTCTCAGACTTTTTACACAGCCTACAGCCTTATTTTTTTTAATGCTTTTATAAATACTGATAACGTTTTCCTGTTGTATTTCCAGATTATCAAATTTGGTTGCCGGGTGGAATTCTAAAAAATAAACACCACGATATTTCGTAGTGTCTTCCTGTTCTAATAATATTTCTGCCTGACGGAACATCTTGTTTAAAGTGCTTTCCACTTTTTTCATTTCCAGATGGTTGATTACTTCGGTCAGTTCTATTCCGATTTTTTTGTCGTTCAGTTTGGCGATAAAGTCCGGACTCTCGCAGGTAAGGTTTTCAAATTTCACTTCGGGAAAATGATGCATAAAAGAGTTGAGAAGAAGAATCTCGGATTTCTTTCTGTATTTTTCACGGTCGTGCAGCGGAGATTCGTCTATGGTACGGTGATACTTCTCTATGGGCTTTTTTTTCAAATGCCTGTTCAGGTAATATAAACTCAGATTCTTGATCAGATCTTCATCAGAAAATGTCTTTTTCATGTGTGATTTTTTTATTTAAATTAAAGAACACATGCAGCCATTGGCTTTCATCATTAAAAGTTTTTGATAATCAAAAATTTACACTCTTAAAGATAAGTAAAAAAACAATTCAACACTTAGTTTTTAATTAATTTATCGATTAATTAATGTAAAGTTTATTTTCATAATTAATACCTTTGCCTTTTTAAACACAAACCCACATTTATGGATTTCAGGAATTTCAGAATACCTTACACGATTAATCCTCAATATTCAAAAAAAGCCGTTTATTTCTCAATGGAATTTGCTCTTGAGCAGGTACTTAAAATATATTCGGGAGGACTTGGCTTTCTGGCAGGCTCTCATATGAGAAGTGCCTATAACCTTAAGCAGGATCTTATTGGAATCGGTATCCTATGGAAATTTGGTTATTATGACCAGGCAAGAAACCACGATCAGACTTTACAACCTGTATGGACGAGAAAAATGTACAGTTTTCTTGAGGACACAGGAATAAAATTTCAAATCGAAATCCACAGTGCTCCGGTTTGGGTAAAAGTATGGTATCTTGATCCTGAAATCTTCAATACGGCACCCATGTTTTTCCTTTCTACAGATGTTCCGGAAAATGATCACGTTTCAAAAACAATCTGTCACAAGCTGTATGATGCGAATGAATCTACAAAACTTGCTCAATATATTTTATTGGGAAAAGGAGGAGCCAAGCTATTGGATGAAATGAACATTGAGAGAGAAGTTTACCATCTTAACGAAGCCCATGGGCTTCCGGCAGCTTTTTATCTCCTGAGAAAATATAACGGAGATCTGAATAAAGTTAAAGAAAAACTGGTTTTCACCACTCACACTCCTGAAGAAGCTGGTAATGAAAAGCACAGCTTCAGATTATGTTATGACATGTCCTATTTTTCAGGATACAGCATGGAAGAAGTGAAAAAGATTGAAGGATCTGATGATGACCGTTTCAATCATTCTCTTTGTGCATTGAGAATGGCAAGAATGGCCAATGGAGTTTCCCAGCTTCATGGGGTTGTTTCCAGAGCCATGTGGAATAAATATCCGGGAATCTGTGAAATCACATCTATCACCAATGCTCAGGAATTTAAATACTGGTCTGATAAACCTTTATACAATGCAAAAGATGAAAACGACGCAACTGTTTTTGATTTCCGTAAGAAATATCTGAAGAAAAAACTGTTCAGCATTGTTGCAGATCAGACAGGAAATTTATTTAACCCTAATGTCTTTACCATGGTCTGGGCAAGAAGATTTGCCGGCTACAAAAGAGCAGAACTTCTTCTCCATGACAAAGAAAGATTCTACAGACTTCTGAACAATCCAAAATATCCGGTACAGATTATCTGGGCAGGAAAACCTTACCCAATGGACTACTCTGCTATTTCTACATTCAATACCCTGGTAGAAGAAAGTAAAAATCATAAAAATATGGCTGTTCTTACGGGTTATGAGCTTTCTTTAAGCAAGTCTTTAAAACAGGGCTCTGATGTATGGCTTAATAACCCAAGGGTTCCAAGGGAAGCTTCAGGAACTTCCGGTATGACGGCTGCCATGAACGGATCTGTCAATTTATCTACAGATGACGGCTGGATCCCGGAATTTGCAAAACATGGAGACAACTCTTTCGTAGTTCCCAAAGCAGATTATCTGAATATGAGTATTTACGAACAGGATAATTATGATTTAAATAAGTTGTATGAAATTCTTGAAAATGAAATTCTTCCCACCTATTACGACCGCCCTGATGAATGGAGAAAAATCCAGCACAATGCAATGGATGATGTGAAAGATCATTTCAACAGTGACAGAATGGCGGATGAATACTACAGAATCCTCTATAATAATCAAAAATAGAATTAATGAGCAATGTCTTGAACACACCTGAATCCGGTATGTTCAAGACTTGTATCAGGACTGCTTTTCATACGTCTGGCCACCCTGTATCCACTGCAGTAACTATCATTGCATAAAAAGCTTCCTCCCCGAAGACTGCGTTTAACACTATACGGTTCCTGAGGGTCATAAGATCTGTCAGCGCCCTGAGGATTTAAAACCAGTCTGCCTTCCAGTTTTTTATAGTAATCATAATTGTATAAATCGCTGCACCATTCCCAAACGTTTCCAGCCATATCATACAATCCATATCCGTTGGCTTTAAATGATTGTACAGGGGCAAGGGTACCATAGCCGTCTTTCTTTTCATTGAGGTACGGAAACTTTCCTTCCCAGCTGTTTGCTTTAGGAATTCCTTCATTGATGGGTTCATTGCCCCACGGATAGATATTATTTTTTAATCCGCCCCGTGCTGCAAATTCCCATTCTGCTTCTGTGGGCAAACGTTTACCGGACCATTTACAATATGCCTGTGCATCATCCCAGCTTATATGTACTACGGGATAATTGTCTTTCCCTTCAATATTGCTTGCCGGCCCCTGGGGATGTTTCCAGCTCGCACCTTTTACCCATTTCCACCATTGGCTGAAATCATTCAGATTCACAGGCTTGGTTGTTGGTTTAAACACCAATGAAGCAGCTACCAACAAACTATCCGGAGGTTTTGGAGTACCCTTAGGAAGGTTTTTCTTTAATTCGTCCCAATCGGGTTTACGTTCTGCCGTTGTGATATAGCCTGTAGCATTTACAAATTTATTGAACTGTGCATTCGTCACTTCTGTTATATCCATATAAAACGGAGAAACCTTCACTCTATGTTTAGGGTATTCATCTGGATCAGCCTGACTATTATCGCCTCCCATATCAAACTCTCCTCCGGGGATTAGCACCATTGCTTCCAGAGAAGTTTTTCCATTAAAACTGATATGAGAAGAATCTGTTGTCCCTAATCTCTTCGGAATAGTCATGCAGGTATGCCCGGGTTTATTTCCCACAGGTTCTACGGCTTTATTTTTATTACAGGAACATACCAAACTTAATACTCCTGTACAAATTATCATTTTTATGGAAAACATCATCTTTATCTGAATATTTACAGTTTTTTATGATTTCGGTTTACTGTATCTCCATCCTTTTTTCAACTGAAGTGAAAGCTGATTGACTATTTTTTTAGAAGGAACTTCTTCAGCAATATTTATATTTTCGTCAGGATCATTTTTATGATCATAGAGCTCTCGGGCCAGATAAGCTCCGGGCTTTTCAGTCTCTTTATTCCATTCGAACCATTCTACATATCGATACCTGTCGGTACGGATGGCATATCCCATTCTTTCTACATTTTGTCCCCCTTTGGCTTTTACCCCGTATCTTCCCAATAAAAACTGACTGTAGGCTGCTGTTTTCCATTTACGGTCAGAATCCGAAAGCAGAGGTTTCATACTCGTTCCCTGAAGATAATCGGGAATTTTTATTCCGCTCATATCACATAAAGTAGGATAAATATCTACGAACTCTGTCAGAGCATTGCTGGATTTTCCTTTTGCTTTCACTCCTGCCCCACTGATAATAAGCGGTACTCTGGTATCAATCTCATAGTTGCTCTGTTTGCACCAGCTGTTATGCTCTCCCAGTTTCCAGCCATGATCTCCCCACAATACAATAATGGTATTTTCACTCAAACCTAATTCATCCAGAGCTTTTAACAATCTGCCTATCTGAGCATCTGTATAAGAGACAGAGGCATAGTAGGCATGGATAATTTCCTTTTGCTTTTCCAAATCATATGGCTTTTCCGATGGTAAAGGCAGGTCTGATCTGTCCGTATACCCTCTCAGTTCAGCATCACCATGTACGGCAAATTCCGGAGCATTTTCAGGTATGAATTGATTTTTCGCAAGAGGTATGTCGTTTCTGTTATACAAGTCCCAGTATTTTTTAGGAGCGTTAAATGGTAAATGCGGACGGTAATAACCTACTGAAAAAAAGAAAGGCTTATCTTTTCCTTTTAATTCTTTCAACTTTTGAATGGCCATGGTTGTTTGCGCTCCATCATAATAGGCATCATCATCAACGTCTGCCATTTCAACAGAATTAGCCTTTGTATAGATAAATCCATAAGCATCCGGTTTTCCTTTTCCTATTTTCTCAAGGGCAAGCTCCTTTTCTTTCTGAATCAGTTTGTTTTTCTCCAGCTGATATACTGCGTCCGGATCAAAAGGGTATCCATTTACATGAAGTTCTTCATTCCAGGACTTATCATCAGGTAAAGTATTATGAAAGGTTTTTCCGATTCCTACCGTATAATACCCGTTATTCTTGAATACCTGCGGAAGAGTGATTACATCCGGCAGGTTTTTCCTGAAATCTGTCTGAAGATCCCATACACGAACAGAATCTGGTCTCAAACCTGTAAGGAGGCTTGCCCGTGAGGGGTTGCATACAGCCTGCTGGCAATAGGCTCTATTAAAAACAACTCCTCTTGCTGCAAGTTTGTCCATATTAGGAGTTTTTATAACAGTGTTTCCATAGCAGCCTATTTCAGGTCTTAAATCATCAATAGGAATAAACAGGATATTGGGTCTTGTTTGCTTGATAGCGGATCTTACACTTTTTTTAGGTTTGGGATTATCTTTATTAAAGCTTACACCTCTCACCGCTATGCAATTACAAATCAATATAATGAATACTATTTTTAAAAAGTTGAAATTCTTCATGAGGTATAATTTTCTTTTATTGATAAGACTTATTTGTTATCAGCTTATTTTTCACTTCTTTCCATCCTTTTTTACGTTGTTCAGAAAGCTTTTCCAGAATGTCTTTATTTTCGGGATACACTGCAATATTGAAATTCTCTTTCGGATCTGAGGTAAGATTATAAAGTTCCCGTGCCACAAGTTCTCCCGGCTTTTGGGTCACTTTATCCCAGTAGTACCACTCTATCAGATGATAGCTTTTGGTCATCATTGAATATCCCATATAATTTTTTTTGTTAAGGTCTATCCCTTCTCCTGCCGGACGCAGAAACTGGCTGAATACGGCTCCTTTCCATTCCACGCTGTTTTCATTCAGAAGTTTTTTAAAGCTCGTTCCTTGCAGATAAGCAGGAGTTTCTATTCCTGCAAGATCACAAAGGGTTGGATAAAGATCTACCATCTCTACCAGTTCATTGCTCTTACTTCCCGGATTTTTCATTCCAGGTGCATATACAATAAGAGGAACCCGGGTATCATTTACATAATTAGTCTGCTTACCCCATGCATTATGTTCTCCTAATTTCCAGCCGTGGTCTCCCCATAAAACAATAATAGTATTATCTATTAATTTTTGTTTTTCAAGCTCATCTACGAGTCGTCCAATACAGGCATCAACATAGCTTACAGAAGCATAATACCCATGTTTCAGAATTCTGGCTTCTTTTTCCGGCATTCTGAAGTAGGCAGGATGTTTTACATATTCAAGATCATAACAAGCAGTCATCTCCCTTTGGTTATACATGGCCATGCTTGGTGCATTAAACGGAATAAAGCTGTTATCTGCCATTGGTATTTCCATAGGGTCATAAAGATCCCAGTACTTTTTGGGAGCTACAAAAGGTAAATGCGGCCTGAAATACCCCAGTGCCATGAAGAAGGGTTTCTTTTTATTTTTAATACGGTTGATGGTCTGAATAGCAAGTGATGTCTGAGCTCCGTCATACAGCGAATCATCAGGACAGTCTGCAACTTCTACAGAACGTCCGTATGCCCAGCCATTCCCATATCTTTTAGGATCTTTGGCTAATCTTTCCAATCTTTTGGCAGCAAGCTCAGCTTTAAGTTCACCACTGAAATAAAAAGATTCGGGATCTCTGTCTCTCATATTTTTAACGGCATATCCTTCAGGGCGAAGATCCGGCTCGCGGAAAGAGATAGAATCAGGCATGTGATTATGAAAAATCTTTCCGATGGATACTGTATGATAATTGAATTTTTCGAACTGCTGTGGAATCGTTACCACATCAGGATGTATTTTACGAAATTCTTCTCCCAGCACCCACACTTTGGTGGAATCCGGCCGCAAACCTGTTAAAGCACTGGCTCTGGAAGGGGCACAAACTGCTACCTGACAATATGCATTTGTAAAAGTTGTACCTCTTCTTGCCAGCTTATCTATATTGGGTGTTTTAATGGTTGAATTACCGTAAACTCCCAGTTCCGGCCTCAGGTCATCAACGACAATAAAAATTACATTGGGCTTAGACTTTTTTTGTGATTGTCCTGCAATTATATTAAATGATAAAATCAATAGAAGAATATAAACTGATTTTAAAGTTGAAACTCTGAACATATCAATTAGTTTTAAAAACCAGCCTTGTAAGAATGTGAGTTGCACCGTAATAGTAAAGAAAAAATCCCCAAGGCTGTTATTGATTAAATATTGAAAAAAGAAAAACTTTAACATCCACAAAACATTAAGAATTCTTTTTCATCATTTGTGTTTTGTATTGAAATAAGATATAATGAGTTATGGATGTGATGCGAATTTGCAACAAAAAAGAATAAACTCTTGCAAAGTAAACTACATCACATATACATCAATAACACAAGATTCACATTTACAGCGTTTTATAAATCACAAAATGATCAAAACATAGAAAAAATTATAGTTTAGGAAAACAAATCAGCTGATTTTCCATGTACTCCATTTATCTCACTTCATCTCGAAATTTCGAATTAGATAAAAAAAATCCGGAAAGTTGAGCTTTCCGGATGATGAATTACATATTTTTCTTTTTTGATGGTACTTTCATACCTTTTTCCCGCGCTTCAGAAATACCGATGGCTACGGCTTGTTTTCTGCTTGTCACTTTCTTTCCGGAAGAAGACTTTAATTTTCCTTCCTTGAATTCGTGCATTACCTTTCCTACTTTGTCCTGAGCTTTTTCTGAATATTTAGTCTTGCTCATGATCAGATTTTTTTTTAAGATTTTGGCAGGGATACCCCTAATTCATAAACACAGGCATGTTTCAAATATTTTGAACGCTCTCTTGATGTTACCGATTCAAAATGATCATTTTTGATCACAATAATCGGATCTTCCGCATTTTCAATCTCAAAATTGGCTAAATATCTTTCATCCGGTGGAGATTGTTGCAGTTTTGCTTTTATTTTCTGCAGCTCATCTGCATATTTTCTAAATCCCGGATCTGAGGAATGGATAAATTTATACTCATCGCCTGCATACACATAGTAATGAATTTTTTTCTCTATCAACCCCGCCTCATCAGTAATTTCGGGATTATCATTTCCGTCTCTAAAAACTACTTCCACTAATGTTCCTCCTTTTTTATGAGCACATTCTTCAGCGTCTTTAAAACTGGAAAAACCTGTATAAACAATCTGATCGTTTAATACATAACGGTTCAGTTTCTGGTTGTATGCATTCGTTTCCATAATTATTATTTGATTTGATTATAAGGTATGATATTCAATTTTTTTGCCAAAAAGCTTATTTGAAAAGCTTTTTTATACATTTAATAAAATTATTATCTTTGAAATCCATTACTATTAGAAATGAAAAAATTACTCTTAACTCTTACTGTTGCGGCGGTATTCCAAAATGTGTCGGCACAGGAAATCACTTTAGATAAAATATACTCAGGATATTACCGTGGAAAAGGGATCGCAGGGATCACTTCAATGAAAAACGGAGAAAATTATCTGGTCATTGAACCGTCAGGAATTGCAAAATATTCTTACAAAACTTCACAAAAAGAAGGGAATCTTGTAGATGGAAAATTTGAAAGCTATATTTTTTCTGATGATGAATCTAAAATTCTTTTACAGGTTGAAAGCCAGCCTATTTACAGACATTCTTTTCTGGGGAAATTTGATGTAAAAGATTTAAAATCCGGGAAAGTAATCAGCCTGAATGAAGGGAAACCTGTTCAGGAGCCTGCGTTTTCACCGGATGCTACGAAAGTGGCCTTTATTTCTGACAATAATCTTTTTTATCAGGACCTTAATTCAGGAGAAATCACACAGATTACAACGGATGGTAAAAAGAATTCAATCCTGAATGGTTTGGCAGACTGGGTATATGAGGAAGAATTCGGGCATGCAAAACAATATGAATGGACAAAAAATTCTGATGCCATCGTATTTGTGAAGTCTGATGAAAGCCAGGTTCCGGAAATCTATATTCCTATCTATGGGAAAACGCTTTATCCTACAGAAATGCGTTATAAATATCCAAAAGCAGGTGAGAAAAACTCTGTAGTTTCAGCACAGCTATACCGTCTTGATAACGGGAAAACAATGCAGCTGAACCTGGGTTCTTTCAAAAATTATTACATCCCGAATGTATTTCAGACTGCAAAGCCGGACGAAATGGTTCTGATCACTTCTGAAAGGATACAAAATGCTTCTGATATTTTAAAAGTGAACACAAAAACCGGAGCAGTTCAGAAGTTATTTACAGAAACAGATGAAAAATGGGTAGATACAGACAGCCCTACTCTTGAATTCCTTGAAGATGATTCCTTCCTTTGGGCTTCTGAGAGAGACGGGAACCGTCACCTGTACTGGTATGACAAAGATGGTAAGTTGAAAAAACAGATCACAAAAGGAAACTGGGAGGTAACCGATTATTATGGGTTTAATCCAAAGTCCAAAGAAATTTATGTTCAGACTACTGAAAAAGGAAGTATCAATAAAGTCATTTCCAAAGTCAATATTGAAAACGGAAAGACCCAGCTGATCTCTAATGCAGAAGGAAACAACTCCGCAAACTTCAGTAAAAACTATAATTATTTCATTGAAACATCTTCTACAGCAGCTAAACCTTATACCTATGTTTTAAAAGACGGTAATGGAAAAGCAGTAAAAGAGCTTCAGAACAACAATGACCAGTTACAGAAACTAAAAGCTGATAATTTTGTTGAAAAAGAATTCATTACGATTCCAAACGCTGTAGGTGATCAGATGAATGCCTGGATTATGAAGCCTAAAAATTTCGATCCTAATAAAAAATATCCGCTGTTTATGTTCCAGTATTCAGGCCCGGGATCTCAGCAGGTAGCCAACTCATGGGATAACGGAAATGCTATTTGGTTCAATCATCTTGTACAAAAAGGATATATTGTTGCTTGTGTAGACGGCCGTGGAACAGGCTATAAAGGAGCAAAATATAAGAAAGTAACTTATATGAATTTAGGAAAATATGAGATTGAAGATCAGATCACAGCAGCCAAGTGGTTCGGAAGCCAATCTTATATTGATAAAAGCAGAATCGGAATGTTCGGATGGAGCTTCGGTGGTTATATGACCAGTTTAGCCATGACGAAAGGAGCTGATGTCTTCAAAGTAGGAATTGCTGTAGCACCGGTAACCAACTGGAGATATTACGACTCTGTATACACAGAAAGATTTATGAGAACACCTCAGGAAAACCCGGATGGATATGATAAAAATTCTCCTACGGAATATGCTAATCTGTTGAAGGGGAAATTCCTTCTGATTCACGGAACGGCTGATGATAACGTTCACTTCCAGAATTCTATGGAGTTCTCTGAAGCTTTGATTCAAAACAAAAAACAGTTTGATTTCATGGCTTATCCGGACAAAAACCACGGAATTTACGGTGGACAGACAAGACCTCAGTTATACCAGAAAATGACGGATTTCATCCTGAATAATCTATAATATTAAATTTATAACTCATAAAAAATCCCTTTCAGAAATTCTGAAAGGGATTTTTATTATTTAGGGTATTTCACCGCTTTATCCAGTTCTATAGGATTATTAAAGGCTTTTAACTTTTTTCTTTCGTTGGCTTCTGCGGGTTTCAGCTGTTCTTTGGAGAGAATTGTACCATCATCAAGCTGCAATTTTTGTCCTTCGCGCATGGTCAGATTTCCATTCAAGACATATTTAAAGGGATTGGAATAGAGGTCCAGCCTTAGTTTATTTAAATCTTTCTGAGTAACGGGAATTGCTCTGGATATAGAGGCATTTAATGAATTACGTTGATATTCATCCGGAATCTTTTCACTCTTAATTACATTAAAATAATAATTCTTTTTTGTATCATACAATTCCATAATCAATCCCGGTAATCCGTTAAACTTATAAGGTCCGTAGGGCATTGGGATATCTTTAGTAAACCATGCGATCCAGTTTCTTCCTCCGAACTGTGTAGTAGCTTTTTGAAGTTGGAAATTACTGAAAATCTTTATACTGTCTGTAATATTCCAATGTTGCTTCGTTTCTTCAGACAGTCTATAAAAATTCACATCTCCAATATATTCATAGTTTTGGTATATATTATCATCCTTCTTTTTTATTAAAAAAGAAGTCAATCTATTACCTTTAAATCCATAGTGCCCGGTAGCAGTAAATACTGAATCATTAATATAATTCAGTCTGTTGTAATACGCTATATCCTCTTTTGTGATATCCAGATAATAATTTTCCCTGGTAATATCTTTTGAGGTTGAATCTTTCTTGTATTTCACCTCATAGATGAACCTGTTGTTCTGGGAAAAAAACATTACAGTTCCCAGCAATATAAATAATAAGCTTTTCATAACAATTTAATTTTCGGATAATAATTCCGGGATAAAGAATTCCAGATCTGCTCTTTCATACTGAACCGGGTATTCCGTGTCATTGATAAAGATATTGGGTGTAAAATGCACCCCATTGCTGCTTACCCATTCTTCATGTCCTTTTAATAATGCAAGTGCATTCTCTGAACTTCCAAAATATTTAGAATACTTATGATACCAGCCACTTTTGTCTTCATTATAGCCCTGAACATCATACCAGCTGCTCAACGCTTCCAGAAATTCTATTTTATTTTCACTATTGATATAAATATTGGTAAGGTTGACATGAACCGTTCTATTATCAAGATCATCCCTGCTAAGATCTATATCAAAGAAAATATTGATTCTCAACTCATTAGAATACTTTTTTACCAGCTTTAGAAAAACAGGATAAAATTCTTTGCAATGTTTACAAAAAGGATTGGTAATAAAGGTTAAAGTTTGATCTGCTTTTTCATTTCCAAACACAAAAGCGTTCGAAAAATCTTTATTCTCAACTTTTTTCTGTAAAGACAAATTATTTTTGAAAAACTGATAGTTTCTCCTGAATTTCAGATTTCTTTTTAGGGTATTTTCATCTTTCTGTCCCTTCTTATTTTTTATCCTAAAATTCATCAAAACAATGAGCGAACCTAAACTTCCTATTAGAAACAGAACAACAGTTATGTCCGGTTTTTTACTGGTAAATGAGATAAGATTGGCAGCCACCAGCTGAATACATACTGAGGTTATGATTACCATGCAGACAGGACAATACTTTTTAACAACAAATACCTGATAGAATAAGGATAAGAAAGCAACGGGTATGAATGCAAATAATCCATATTGATAGATCTCAAAAAAGAATTCAATATTTTTTATCAGACTCAATAAAATAAAACACACGATCTGACTGGTAAAAAACAGCAGTGAAATCTCAGATAAATCTATTTTATTAAAAATCTTCCATTTTTTCGAATTAAAAACTAGGTCACAATCCGTATTCAGATAATTGCTTTTACATACTCCAACCGGTATGAATGTTCCTTTCCCATGCGTTTTTTTGTAGGCTTCACGGGCAAATATGAATCCGATAAGTCCTGTAGCCGCAAAGATCAGTTTCAAAACCAGATTGGAATCATCATAAACGAAAAGGAACAGAAACAGCAGCGTTACAATTCCCCAGTTAATGTATGTATAATCTAGTTTTGATTTTGTATTGAACTGCTCCTCAGGCTTTTCTATAATAAGTATTATATTTTCCCATTCTGAAAAAAAATCTTCCGTTTGAGAACCATTGACTGTTATTTTATCACCTATATTATTCACCACTGCCAATTCTCCTTTTACTAAAGCCAGAAAATCCTCAGGTAAAATATCTTTTTCATCATTATCAATTCTGTAACTGTAATTTTCAATATTGAAAAAATGTAAAGCATCAGAAAATGCCAGAAGGCTTGGAAAATTGGGATGCCCTTCCAATTGAAGTTCAAACTCATCCTTATCAATATGTATTTTATTATCATCCAGGTAATTGATAACAGCAGTATAGCTTTTGCGTGTCATTTTACTATAACTTTTTGTATTTAAAAAAAATAGCAACAGTTTCCTGTTGCCATTTTAAAAGATTTACTTTAATTACCCACAACAAAAAGTACCGTTGCAATACGAATCACCATTCCCATTATGAGTATTTGCACATGCTGCATTGGTACATGCACATCCTGCATCCGAAATAGGATCTTCCTCTCTTAATCCCCCTTTAATGGTTTTCAACTCATTTCGGGATAAACTTCCTTTCATCTTTTTTAAATTGATCTTTTTCATAATAAATGTTTTTTTAATTACGTGTCACTATTGACATAGGCGAAAATAGAAAACAAATATCACTCACAAAGGAAATACATATGCATATTTTATGTTTATTCATTGTATTTTAATTTGTGAAATATGTACAAGTTTTTAAATAAAGAAAACCTGTCTGCACATTCATTTTTCTTATTTATTTCATTAATCATTTACGCAGCTATTATTTATTTTATCAATTAAAATTAAAAAGCTATTTTTGGGAAATTTGAAAATTGATTATATGAAGACTAAACATCCTAAAGGGCTGCCCTATCTATTCTTTACAGAAATGTGGGAGCGTTTCGGGTATTACCTGATTCTTGGAATCTTTGTTCTATATGTTATTGAGCCTACGGGCATGAAAGGCGGACTTGGACTTCCGGATAAAACTGCTGATGACATTTTCGGAACTTATATTGCTTTAACTTATCTGACTCCCTTTATTGGAGGATTCCTGGCAGACAGAGTGTTAGGATATATCAAATCTATTTATCTTGGAGGTTTTTTAATGGCTGCAGGATATATAGGTATGGGAGTTTTTAAAGATTTACCCCTGTTTTATACCTCTCTGGCATTAATTATTATTGGAAACGGTTTCTTTAAGCCTACTATTTCCACATTATTAGGAAACCTTTATTCAGAAGAACCTTATAAAGCTAATAAAGACTCTGGGTATAATATTT
This sequence comes from Chryseobacterium sp. DZ-32, assembly GCF_059587025.1. NCBI lineage: Bacteria > Pseudomonadati > Bacteroidota > Flavobacteriia > Flavobacteriales > Weeksellaceae > Chryseobacterium > Chryseobacterium sp. DZ-32. Next base: position 180,930 of record NZ_JCAIOM010000002.1, on the reverse strand, counting down.
TCTATATGGGAATCAATATCGGGGCATTTATCTGTAATATTATTGCCGCTTTCATGCGTAATAAATTCGGTTGGGGTGAAGCTTTTATCACTGCGGGTGTAGGAATGCTTATCGGAATGGTTATTTTTACCATCGGAAGAAAGCATTACATTCATGCTGCACAGATGAAACCTGTACAGGAAGGTGATACAAAACTTTCAGAGATTCTGATCAAAGTATTTGTTCCTGCTATCGTTGCCGGAGCAATAGGTTGGTTTATCCCTGATAATATTTTTGGAAGTGACAGTACGGATGCCTTTATTTTTGCGTGTGTACCTGTTATTTATTTCTATGCATCCCTTTACTTTAAGGCTAAACCTGATGAAAAAGCCTCTATCGGAGCATTACTTTCTGTATTCCTGATCAGTATGTTCTTCTGGGCGGTTTTCAAACAAAACGGTACAGCATTGACAAGATGGGCTAATTATTACACGGACAGAAGTGTTCCTGCTTCTCTTGAAAAGCCATTGGAAGGTATCTATATGGTAGATGGGAAGAGCTATGAAGACAAAGAAACTCCTGTCTATGATAATCAGTTCCGTTCTCAGAAAGATGATAATGGGGAGACTAAAAAAGAAATGGGAAAAGATGTATACTTTAAAAACATATCCCCAGAGCAGCGTGCGACTCTTGAGAAAAACCCTGAAAACAAAGTTTATCTGTACAATACAGAACTGTTTCAGTCTATCAATCCGTTCTGGGTTATTGCGCTAACTCCGGTTATTGTAGGATTCTGGGCATTGTTGAGAAGAAAAGGAAAAGAACCATTAACGCCTACCAAGATCGTTTTAGGTTTATTTATTTCAGGACTTTCCTGCCTTGTCATGGTGTTAGCCGTAATGGCCGGAGACAATGGCGCTGTAAAAGTATCTCCTCTATGGCTGGTTGCCAGCTACGGAGTCATTACTATCGGTGAGCTTTGCCTGTCTCCAATGGGGCTTTCTTTTGTTTCCAAACTTTCTCCTGCAAGGATTACAGCATTGATGATGGGAGGATTTTTCCTGGCCAACTCTGTGGGAAATAAGCTTTCAGGAATCCTGGCAAGTACATGGTACAATTATGAAAACAAAACGAATTATTTCCTTGTTAATTTCGCTTTGTTAATATTTGCTACACTTTTAGGTCTTTCTATGTTAAAAAGGCTGAATAAGATTATGACAGAAAAAGGGCATTAAAATGCTCAATATGATAAAGATAACTAAGCTGCGGAATAGTCCCGCAGCTTTTTTATTTAAAAATAAAATTAAAACCTTGCCAAAAACCCAAAATAAACTATATTTGTCAGTCTTAACAAAAATTAACAATAGAAATGGATAATATTGAAGCATTGAGTCCGAAACCGGATGAATTTGTAGAGAATAAGAATTCCAGGCATCCTAAAGGATTATGGGTTCTTTTCGGAACAGAAATGTGGGAGCGTTTCAACTTTTATGGAATGAGAGCTCTTTTGACGCTCTTCATGGTAAATTCCTTATTGATAAAAGAAGCTGATGCAGCGATCATCTATGGTGGATTTCTAGCTTTATGTTATTTAACACCTCTTTTGGGAGGATTTATTGCTGATAAATATATCGGAAACAGATATGCGATCATCATTGGTGGATCGTTAATGGCTATTGGCCAGTTCTTATTATTCATCAGTGCCTCAACTTTTTCAGCGGATATTGGTAGTGCCAAACTTATCATGTGGCTGGCATTATTCGTGATCATTTTTGGTAACGGATTCTTCAAACCGAATATTTCTTCAATGGTGGGAAGCCTTTATCCAAAACAGGAAAAGTCTAAACTGGATTCTGCCTTCACTATTTTCTACATGGGGATCAACATCGGAGCGTTCTTAGGTCAGTTTATCTGTCCATACGTAGGTGACGTAAAAGATGCTGCAACCGGAGTAAGAGATATCTTCGCTTTCAAATGGGGATTCCTGGCAGCTTCTATTGCCATGGTAATCGGAACGGTAACATTCTTTATCCTTAAAAACAGATATGTAGTAACTCCGGAAGGAAGACCTATCGGAGGATTACCGAAAAACAATACAAGTGCTGACTTTGAAGAAGGAGAAACGCAGACTGCTAAATTCTCTGGCCAGGCTTTAGGAATCACTGGTGGAATATTTGTAGTTTTATTCTTCCTTTTCAGATATCTTCTTGTAGGTGAGTTTGGATTCAATTCTGTAGAAATGGGGCAATTGATTAAAGGAATCATTTATCCATTCATCTATTCAGCTGGTATTTCTCTTGCCTTCTTAATTATGTCTTCTGCTGAAAATAAAGTTGAAAGACAGAGAATCTGGGTAATTTATATCGTATCATTCTTTATTATTTTCTTCTGGGCTGCGTTCGAACAGGCAGGATCTTCATTAACATTTATTGCAGATAACCAAACAGACAGAAACATTTTAGGATGGAATATGCCGCCTTCAATGGTTCAGATCTTCAACGGAATCTTCGTTGTTATTCTGGCAGTTCCTTTCAGTTTAATCTGGGATAAATTAAGAGCTAAAGGAAAAGAACCGGTATCTCCGTTCAAACAGGCAATGGGATTAGCTTTGATCGCTCTTTCTTATTTCATCATTGCACACAATGTAAAAGATCTTGGAAACTCAGGTTTATTAGCCATCAAATGGTTAATGCTACTATACTTCATCCAGACATGTGGTGAGCTTTGTCTTTCTCCAATTGGTTTATCATTGGTTGGTAAGCTGGCTCCGAAAAGATTTGCTTCATTACTATATGGTGTTTTCTTTATTTCTAACGCTGCCGGTTATGCATTAGCCGGTTCATTGGGAGCACTTATCCCTGCAACAGGTGATAAATTCAAGAAAGCTGAAGAAATGGGTGTTAATCTACAGGATGTTTTGGATAAAAAAGTAACCCTGACAGCGGATCAGGTAGCTGCTTTTGATAAAGCTCAGTTACCATTACACAACCCTACTTTTGTAGGATTCGAAATCCATAACTTATTTGAATTCTTCATGGTATTCGTAGTACTTTGTGGGATTGCTGCTGTAATTTTAGGATTAATTTCACCTATCTTAAAGAAAATGATGCATGGTGTAAACTAATTGTATCAACAAAATATCATAAAACCTCTGCCAAGTCAGAGGTTTTTTTTATTTTCGTATGATGGAAATTTCCGAAGATTCTTTATTCCAATCCGTAAAGGAAATCATTAGGCAGTCGCGCGAAAAAGTGTTTCGTATAGCGAATTCTACTCTACTGCTCACTTACTGGCAGATTGGAAAATTGATTGTTGAAGATGAACAACAAGGAAAAGAACGCGCAGAATACGGAAAATATACGCTGAAAAAACTTTCTCAGAAACTTACCTTAGAATTTGGAAAAGGATTTGATGAAAGTAACTTAAGAAACATGCGCTCTTTTTATCATGCATTTCCAATATGTGACGCATTGCGTCACGAATTGAGCTGGACCCATTACAGATTACTGATAAGGTTTGACAATGCTGATAAAATGAATTACTATATCAATGAATCCGTTCAAAATAACTGGAATTACAGAGATCTTAAAAGACAAATCAATTCCCTTGCTTATGAACGCGTTTTAGAACATAAAAAATCTTCTCCGGAAACTATTCACAGTGTTTTAAAAGATCCTTATATTTTTGAGTTTCTCGGTCTAAAAGCTGATGAACAATTTTCTGAAAAAGAAATTGAAACAGCCATTATTGACCATATTCAAAAGTTTTTGCTTGAATTTGGGAAAGGATTCGCTTTTGTAGCCAGACAACAACATATTTCAACAGATACATCGGATTTTTATATCGACCTTGTCTTCTATAATTACATCTTAAAATGCTTTGTCATTATTGATTTAAAAACAGGAGAACTTTCTCATCAAGATATAGGACAGATTGATATGTATGTAAGAATGTATGATGATCTGAAACGCGGTGAAGGTGATAATCCGACCATCGGAATTTTATTATGTTCAGAAAAAGATGAGACCATTGTAAAATACTCCGTTTTGAATGATAAAAACAATTTATTTGCCAGCAAATACCTGCTGTACCTCCCAAAAGAAGAAGAATTAAAACAAATTATTGACCAGGACAGAATCCGTTTTGAACTGGATCAGGAAAATAAAAACCCTTAATTAGAACTTAATCATATATCATTATGAGCTTAACTTTAGATGAAATACAAAATTTCAAAGGAAAATATCCCAGACAAATCTGGAGCCTGTTTTTCTCTGAAATGTGGGAACGTTTCTGTTTCTACGGAATGCGTGGAATGCTGGTCTTCTTCATGATCTCACAGCTTAATTTCCATGAAAAAGAAGCCAACCTTCAATACGGTGCCACTCAGGCCTTTGTATATGCCTTTACCTTTGTGGGAGGTCTTTTTGCTGATAAAATTTTAGGATTCCGAAAATCCCTGTTCTGGGGCGGGCTGCTAATGATCGTAGGAAGTTTAATCCTGGCTACCGATCCCCATAAATTCTTTTTCTTAGGAATAGCTTTCACTGTCGTAGGAACAGGTTTCTTCAAACCTAATATTTCATCTATGGTAGGACAGCTTTACAAACCTAATGATTCAAGAGCAGATGCCGGATTCTCACTTTTTTATGCAGGAATTAATCTCGGAGCATTGCTAGGCGGTTATTTATGTATTGCCATTGGTAAAGGAGAATTCTTAAGCAACATTATTGCAGAAGAAATGAGGTGGCATATTGCTTTTGGTCTTGCTGCAATAGTAATGGTTGTAAGCTTAATTAATTTTGTATTTACACAGAGAACACTAGGAACTATCGGTTTACAGCCGGGACACCCTTTAGCAGAGGTAAAAGCAGCTCCAATTCCAAAATGGAAAGAATACGGAGTATATGTTTTGTCATTGGTTTTTGTACCCATCATCATGACCATGGTAGCCAAGACTGAGTATACAGATTATTTTATGTGGACCATCGGACCTTTAACTTTAATCTATCTGTTCTATGAAATGTCTAAAGTAACGGCATCTGAACGTAAAAAACTTTGGGCAGCTTTGGTTTTCATTATATTTTCAATCATATTCTGGGGAATCTATGAGCAAAGCGGAGGTTCTTTGAGCATTTTCGCAGCTAAAAACCTGAATAAAGATCTTTTTGGATTAGACCCAAATGGAGTGAATAACTCAGGAGGAGCTTTCTTCATTATTTTTCTTGCCCCATTGATCGGACTTCTATGGATCTGGCTGAACAAAAGAAAAATTGAACCCAACACGATTATCAAATTCGGATTAGGATTTATTTTCTTAGGATTAGGATATTATGTTTTATTTGCAACGCGCCTCTTCGCAGACCTTCAGGGAATCACTTCACTGAACTTCTTCACACTGGCATTGCTTATCATTACCCTTGGGGAATTATGCCTTTCTCCTATCGGTTTATCCATCATGACCAAGCTTTCTACCAAGAATCTTCAGGGAATGATGATGGGAATGTGGTTTCTTGCATCAGCGTATGGGCAGTATGTTGCAGGAATTATTGGGGCCAGTCTTGCCACAGCCAAAGAAGGTTCTACCAACTATGATGAATTGATCACTTATACCGATGGATATAAACAATTAGGATTATATGCGGTAATTGCCGGAGTGGTATTAATTTTGATATCTCCGTACGTGAAAAAATTAATGCAAGATGTAAAATAAAAAATAAGTAATCATGCTTATTTTTATCCAAATATCACAATATGAAGAAAATTTTAAGCATAACACTCTTATTTTTATTAAATTTTAGTTTTGCACAAGTAAAGTGGATGACCATTGAAGAAGCTTTAAAAGCCCAAAAGGAAAGTCCCAAAAAAATATTAATTGATTTCTACGCAGACTGGTGTGGTCCATGCAAAATCATGGATAAAAAAACGTACGGCCACCCTGTACTGGCTCAGATATTAAATGAGAATTATTATCCTGTAAAGTTTAATGCAGAAGAAAAAAAGAGCATTGAAATTTTCGGAAGAACATTTTCCAATCCCAATACTGAACATAGAAAGGGAAAAAATTCTCTGCATGAGTTTACCCAATATATGAATGTAGGAGCCGTTCCAAGTACAGTATTTCTGGATGAACATGGCGATCCCATCACCATTCTTCAGGGAGAATTGTCTGCCAAAGAACTGGAACCTTATCTGGAACTGATTTCCAAAGATCTGTTTAAAAAGATTAAGACCAGAGAACAATGGGAGGATTACCAGAAAAAATTCAAATCTAAAATCAAAAATTAATTCAGAACTTTGAAACACCGATTTTCTGTTTCAATGCTAAAAAATTCATTATAGAGACTTCCAATTTTTTTGGAAGTCTTTTTTATTTTACCGAAATTCGGACCTTTATTTTTATTATCCGAAATAAGAATCAAAAAGTTCGAAAAACAGTATCCTGAAACCTGACAATGAATCTCGAAACCTCCATAGAATATGTAAAAGGAATAGGTCCGGAAAGAGCCAAACTCATCAAAAGTGTGTTGGGCTTATCTACTGTGGAAGATATGTTGAATTTCTACCCTATCCGTTATCTGGACAAAAGTAAAATCTATACTGTTTCTCAGCTTAGAGAAGAGACCAGTCAGGAAATACAGCTGAAGGGTAGAATTACTCAGGTACAGGAAATTCAGACCGGTAAAACCAAGCGATTATCTGCAAAGTTCAATGATGAAACAGGTAGTATAGATCTGGTTTGGTTTCAATATTCCAAGTGGTTGAAAGAACAGCTTCCCATCAACAGGGAAGTTTATATCTTCGGAAAGATTAATGTTTTCAACCGCCAGTTTTCTATGCCGCATCCGGAAATTGAAGCGGAAGAAAAAAAAGAGGGTGACACCCGCCTTAAACCTATTTATCCAAGTTCTGAAAAACTAACCAAAAGAGGGTTAAATCAACGATTTTTCCAGAATGCTTTAAGAAATATCTGCAGAGAGATTCCGAGTCTTATTGAAGAAAATTTTCCGGAATATCTGATGAAAACCTTTAAATTCATGTCCAGGCAGCATGCTTTTCTGAATGTACATTTTCCAAAAGATCAGGAGCATTTTGATAAAGCAGATTACAGACTGAAATTTGAAGAATCATTTTTCTTTCAGTTAGGATACGGTTTAAAGAAGCTTCATCATAAAACACAATCCCACGGTAATCCTTTCCCTATTATTGGAGATCACTTCAATGATTTTTATGAAAACCATCTTCCTTTTGAGCTTACCAATGCACAAAAAAGAGTTTTAAAGGAAATTCGTATGGATATGAAAAGGCCGATTCAGATGAACAGGCTTTTACAGGGAGATGTAGGATCAGGAAAAACAATGGTTGCCCTTCTTACCATGCTTATCGCAATGGACAATGGGTTTCAGAGCTGCCTGATGGCTCCAACGGAGATTCTTGCCCAGCAGCATTACAATGGTATCAAAGAGCTGTTGGAAAAAACAGGAATCAATATCCGCCTCCTCACAGGTTCTACCAAAGCAGCAGAAAGAAGAATTATCCATGAAGAACTGGAAAGTGGTACACTTTCTATTTTGGTAGGAACTCATGCCGTTTTAGAAGATAAAGTTAAATTTAAAAATCTGGGATTAGCCATTATTGATGAGCAGCATAGATTCGGAGTTGCTCAAAGGGCTAAACTCTGGGCTAAAAATAAGATTCCGCCTCATATTCTGGTGATGACCGCCACACCAATTCCAAGAACTCTGGCCATGAGTTTTTATTCTGATCTGGATGTTTCGGTAATTGATGAAATGCCTGTGGGAAGAAAGCCTATTATTACAGCCCACCGCCGGGAAAAAGACAGACTGTATGTATATAACTTTTGTAAAGATGAAATAAAAAAAGGAAGACAGGTTTATTTCGTATATCCTCTCATCGAAGAATCAGAAACGCTGGATTATAAAAACCTTATGGAAGGTTTGGAGCATGTGATGGATTATTTTTCAGAATATAATGTCACTATGCTTCACGGGAAAATGAAACCGGATGAAAAAGATGCTGCCATGGCTTATTTTGCTTCAGGAAAAGCTGAAATAATGGTTGCAACCACAGTAATTGAAGTTGGGGTAAATGTTCCGAATGCTTCGGTAATGGTGATTGAAAGTTCTGAAAGGTTCGGACTATCACAGCTTCACCAGCTCAGAGGACGTGTAGGAAGAGGTGCTGAACAAAGTTACTGTATCCTGATGACTTCCGATAAATTATCAAAAGAAAGCCGAACACGTATTAAAACAATGACTGAAACCAATGATGGTTTTAAAATTTCTGAGGTAGATATGCAGCTTCGCGGGCCCGGAGATATACTGGGAACCCAGCAAAGTGGTGTGGTAGATTTTAAAAGACTGGATCTTATTAATGACTCGGCGATCATCAAAACAACAAAAAATACGGTAGAAAGAATACTGGAAGCTGATCCTATGCTTTCAAGACCTGACAATCTGATCATCAAAAATTATTATATCAGATACTACAAAGGAAAAAATAAGTGGAGTAAAATATCATAAAAAAACCGCAGAAAAAAACTTCCTGCGGCCCCCTTATAAAACTGTTATTTAGAAGAAATTACTTTTTGGTATGTCCAAAAAAATTTATTTTAATAGTTCAGGTTTAATATTTTGTGATGTGGTGTGAAAATATTTATATAACAATATAATAATGAGCTAAAACCATTACTATTAAAATAAATTATAAAAAAACAAAATGAATTATTTTTTCCAACTTGCTTATTATAAAAACTAACTGTGTTTCGATGGAGATGAGGGAATGAAACGAATAAAAATACCTCCAACTACTTATTGAGTTTTCATGATTGTACCGTTTTGTTTAAAGATCTTCTGTGCTTTAAAATTGGAAAATTAGTATAATCCATTTTGTTTAACTAACATCGTGATTTATATAATTTTTTTATTTTTAGAAACAATTACTTCTCATTCATCTGTATCTTGTACTATATAATAAATTTGTGTCTGAGTTTACTTTTACAAATGTCCGTATATTAATTCAGATGCCTTTTATATTATTTTAATGATTAGTTATAAAATTTTCACCTATTTGTGAATAGTATGCAATAAATACGATTTTTAAATTATTAACATTAAATTAATAAATCCTTTATTCATCATACTTTCAGGATTAAATTATCTTTATTCAAACCCGACGTGTGATACTGCCAGTTGATGGTAATAACTTCTGTAAGAACCTTTCTGAGTTTATCAAAACAGTCCGGTTTTTTCATAAAAATGTGAGCACCTTTCACAAAAATTTCTTCTACTTCATTTTCCGGAATCGGATCAGAAAAAATGGCTGTCACCATGTTGTTGAATTTTGCATTCGAACTGATATCTTCCAGACATTCCATGCTCTCTTTTCCGGGAATCATATAATTTATAAAAACAAGTTCCGGAACTACGGCATCATCATTATTCAGGTATTCCATCAGGCTGTTCCCGTTACTGAAACATTGAACTTTTATAGAGATTTTCAACTCTTTCAGAATTTTTTTAAAAAAAATCAAGATGTTTTCATCGTTATCTGCTACTATTACGTTCAGAAATTCTTTATTCATACTGCATTTTAGGGTTTATTACCGTGCTTTGTACTCTTCTTCGCCTGCCAATAATTTTTTGAAACTGGGATGGAGTAATTCCTGTTGTATTTTTAAATTGGGTACTTAAATGCGCCACACTGGAATAGTTCAGCTTATGGGCAATTTCTGTAAGGCTTTGTTTGTTTCTTATGATAAGAGCCTTCGCATGCTCTATCTTCTGCAGAATAATAAAATTCTCAATAGAGGTAAAAGCAACTTCTGAAAACAGATTGGAAAGGTATCCATAGCTGTGATTAAGTTTTTCAGAAATATAGATAGATGCTTTTACAGGTATAATTTCATCAGAAAAGACAAGCTCTACAATAGCATCTTTGATTTTCTGTACCAACGCGTTTTTTTGGCTTTCTATGATCTCGATACCATAATCTTCAAGATTTTTCTTAAAAAGATTGTGCTGTTCCTGAGTAAGGGGCTCATAGAATTCCACCTCACCGAAGTTCAGTAACCTGTACTTCAGCCCGTGTTCTTTAAGTTTCTCGTCCAATACCTTTTTACAAAGAGCATTGAAATCAAATTTAACATACATTTTCATCCTAGTATATATAAGCCAATTTATGGAGTAAATATAATAATTTATTTCAAGTAAATGTGAAATAGGTGTATATTTTTAATATTTTACTATAAATACGAAAAAACTCCTGTATTTTAGAATACAGGAATTTAAACACTAAGGATGAAAAAAATATACTGATAAAAAGCTTTTCAGCTCAAAACCAAGCATATGAATGTATTGTATAAGTGATTTGGTTCTGAAGCAAAGATGAATCAAAAAAAGAAATCACTTGTTATAGAATTACAGGATAAAGTTACAAAATTTTAAGTCATTTATCTGTGAATTAGATATTCCATAAGAAAATCATCCATCACAAAACCGTTACCAATATCAAAGACACCTTCGTCATACACTCTATATCCCTGGGATTCGTAGAAGTTTCTGGCTGAATTGTATTTATTGACATTCAGGATAATTCTGTTGTTTCCGTTTTCAGAAACTTTCTCATTCAGAAACTGAAGTGCTCCTTTCCCAAATCCTTTTCCTTTACTCTCAGGAACCAGATAAATCCTGTGTAACTTTGTGGTTTCCTCTTCATAGTTGTGCTCATATCCGATAAAGCCTTCACAAGTATTATTATTTTCATCCTGAATAAGATAATAATGATAATTCGGATTTTGGAAATGATGTAAAATTTCATTTTCAGAATACATTTCTGAGAGCATAAACTCCATTTGTTCTTTGGAAAGAATGTCTGCATAAGCATTTTCCCATGATCGTCTTGCAAGATCCTGAATCAACGGGATGTCTGCAGCTGTTGCCTGTTGTAATTTCATGATTGGTTATATTGTGATGATTAAAAAAAGTGAAAAGCCTAAACTTTTCACTCTTTATATTGTTCAATGATATTGACGAGTTTTAACATGATTAAAATTCATTTTGTCAGATCATTATTAAATCTTAGCCATTTCAGCTTTAATTTTTGCATGAAGACCTTCAGAAGCTTTTACCAAAGGAAGTCTAAGATAATTTTTGATGATTCCTTTTTCAGCCAATATTACCTTAATACCACAAGGATTACCTTCAGCAAAAATCAGGCGGGTAATATCTACCAGTTTGTTGTGAATTTCATAAGCTTCCTTTACTTTACCTTCGAAAGCCAGCTGTACCATTGTTGAAAATTCTTTAGGATACGCCTGTCCGATTACGGAAATTACACCATCTCCACCGGCTAATGTTACAGGTAATGTATATTCATCATCTCCTGAAACTAAAGAAAATCCTTCAGGTTTCTTTCTCAGAATATCAAAATACTGAAGAATGTTAGGAGAAGCTTCTTTAATCAAAAACAAATTCGGGAATTCCTTTGCAAGACGAAGTGTAGTATCAGCTTCTACATTTTGCCCTGTTCTTGACGGAACATTATAAATGATAATATTTTTTCCTGTGGAAGCTAATGCCTTATAATGCTGATAAAGCCCTTCCTGGTTCGGTTTATTATAATATGGAGATACTGAAAGTACTGCTTCAAATGCAGAAAGATCAGCTTCTTCAATCTGTTTCTTGACTTCAAGAGTATTGTTGCCGCCAATTCCCAAAACCAATGGAAGACGTTTATTATTCACCTTAATGATATGCTCAATTACCTGTTTCTTCTCCTCTGCAGAAAGCGTTGCGGCTTCTGCCGTTGTTCCCAATACTACCAAATAATTGGTTCCGTTTTCGATATTGTACTCCACAAGTTTTGTTAAACTGTCGAAGTCTACGGATAAATCTTCATTAAAGGGCGTTACCAATGCAACACCTACTCCTTTTAAAATGCTCATCTGTTAGAATTATTTTTGCCAAATTTAATCATTTACGGTAAGAATTTGTAATAAATAATAATGTTTTATTATACATATAGTTATATTTGCATATACTAAAAGAGATTATGAAAAATAAATTCTTGTTATTAGGAATTGCTCTGGTGTCGCTTACTGCATGCAAAACGGCTTCTGTGCCGCAGCTTGTGAATGTAAAGACCCAGAAAAATATTTCTATTAATAATGAGCTAAAGAATGATGAGGAGTTTGTAAAATTGATCGAACCTTATAAGCAGAAACTGGATCAAGAAATGAACCAGAAGATTTCACATACCAATGTGGATCTTACCAAACAGGGCGATAACAGCAATCTGGGTAATCTTTTAGCTGACTATACGTTTGAAGGAGGTAATGAGTGGATCAAAACTCATCTTAAGCAAAATGTAGACGCTGCACTGATCAATATCGGAGGGATCCGTACCACTATCGGAAAAGGAGATATTTTACTTAAAAATGTATTTGAGGTAATGCCTTTCGAAAATGAAGTAGTGATTGTGAAAATGAAGGGAGCAGATTTACAGGGTCTTTTTGAGTATTATGCAAAAACGCAGGTCAACAATCCTGTTTCTCATTTATACATTGAAACAAAAAACGGACAGGTAACCAAAGCCTTAATCAACGGCAACACAGTAGATCCGGCTAAAGATTATTATATTGCCACTTCAGACTATCTTGCCCTGGGCGGAGACAATATGAAATTCTTTGCTAAAGGAGAAACCATTGCAACAGGGATTAAAATGAGAGATATGTTTATCGATTATTTTAAAAAATCACCTGAAGTGGTGGTTAATTCGGATGTTCGTTTAAATTTTATCGGGAAGTAATAATGGATAGAAAAAGTTTTTTAAAAGCAATAGGAGGCGGATCTTTAGCAATGGCTTTAGCTCCCAATATGATGATGGCGGAGGAATTAAAAATTCTTAATTTAAAATCTGCAAATAAACTGACTATTCTTCATACCAATGATCAACATAGCAGAATAGAGCCTTTTGACGCGAGCTATACCAAAAATCCCAATCAGGGAGGTTTTGCAAGAAGGGCAAGCTTAATCCAACAGATCAGAAACCAGGAAAGCAATGTTCTTCTTCTTGATTCAGGGGATATTTTTCAGGGAACTCCTTATTTTAATTTCTTTGGAGGTGAGCTGGAATTCAAATTAATGTCTATGATGAAATATGACGCCTCTACTATGGGAAACCATGATTTCGACAATGGACTTGATGGATTTTTAAAGGTGCTTCCAAATGCGAAGTTTCCATTTATCTGTTCCAACTATGACTTTAAAAATACCATTCTTGACGGGAAAACCTCTCCTTATCAGATATTCAACAAAAATGGAATCAAAGTAGGGATTTTCGGGGTGGGAATCCAGCTGGATGGTCTTGTAGGTAAAAAACAGTACGGGGAAACTGTTTATTCCAACCCGATTGATGTAGCACAGCATTATTCAAATTTTCTGAAAAAAGATCAGAAATGTGATCTGGTGATTTGTCTTTCGCACATCGGATACGACTACAGAGACGAACCGGATAAAATAAGTGATAAAATTTTAGCGGCCAATACAGAAAATATTGATATTATCTTAGGAGGCCATACTCATACATTCTTACCGGAACCACAATCCTTTACCAACAGACAGGGCAAAAATGTCCTTGTCAATCAGGTGGGATGGGCTGGCCTTCTTTTAGGTAGGATAGATTTTTATTTTGATACAAACAAAAACGTACAGCATATTTCCTGGAACAATCAGGTGATAGATAGCAGCATAACCGCATAATATGAAAAAACTTTCTCTAATTTCTCTTGGTATTTTAGCATCCCTGCAACTGACAAAAGCACAGGTTATTTCATCCAAAAAGTGGGCAGACCTGTTTTCCTATAATAATGTCTTAGCCATGAAAGAAGACAATGGAAAAATCATTGCAGCCACCCAAAACGGAATATTCTATTATACAATATCAACAGGAGAAATTACGAAGTTATCCAAAGCCAACGGGCTTCATAATATCGGAATCACAGCTTTTGATTATAATCCACAGACTAAAACCGGACTTATCGGTTATGAAAACGGTTCTATGGATGTTATTACGCCTCAGGAGATCAAATATATTGTTGATATTCCCATTGCTACAGGATATAATGGGGACAAAAAGATCAACCACATTTCCATAACCGGAGATCAGGCTGTCATTTCTGTTGGATATGGAGTTTCCATCTTTAATCTTCAGAATAAAGAATTTGGTGATTCTGCATTTTTCCTGACCGGCGGGGTTTATCAGGCAAGTAATGAAGCCACCATATTCGGGAATAAAGTATATTCTGTAACAGATACAGGTTTGAAAAGCCATCAAATGAATACTACATTTCCTGTATTTTCAACCTGGACAACAGAAGCTCCCGGAGCTTTCAAACATATAGATTCAGAATCAGAACTGGTTTTCTCAACGGCTACAGCGGCTTATATTTATAATAACGGTACCCCGACACAACTTCCTACTACTTTTGAAAAAATCAGGGATGTTGTTATTACTTCCAATAGTATTGTGGTTACAGATAACAGAGTATACACCTATGGAATCAATGGAGTATCACAAAATGCGGTAAGTCTTGGTGAAGAATGCAATACTGCATTAACAGCTGGCGGAAAGATTTTAGGAGGAACGGTATTATCGGGAATTAAGGATGAAGGTAACAATACTTTTAAACCTTCCGGTCCTTATTTCAATTTTGCTTATAATATCAATCTTTTTGATAATAACCAACTTCTGGTTTCTACCGGAGCAAGAGCGAATAACTATAACGAACCGGTTAGTAATCCTAAAAAACCTGGATTTTACTATTTTACTGGTACAGAATGGGTGTATCCTTCTTTTTTTGTTAATAACCCACAGTCTATCAATGTACTGGATGCTACATTAAGTCCTTTTAGTAATAATGAAGTATTTTTCACCAATTATACGATGTTTGATAATGGGGTCTACAAAATGAAGTACAATGCTACCAGCAAGGATTTTGAACTGGTAAAGTATTATAATCTTGGAGCACAGCCTTATTACAGACGCCCTGTAGGTTTTGCCACAGACTCTCAGAGTAATCTTTTTGTATCTTTTGGTTTCAATGATGGGAATCCATCTATAGGAATTTACGATAAAGCAGCAGATGATTTTGTTATTAAGAAAATAGTTCTGGCCAGTGATGGTACTCAAAAACCGGTTTTCCACGAAAATATGTTGTGGACTCCGCTGCCAAGATCCAATAACTTCTGGGTATATGATTATAAAAATGCTCTTAACCTTTCCGATGATTCAGATTATATTCTGGGAACATCTAATGGATTTAACAGTTCAGGAGGAATTTTATCTGTAGCCTTTGATAAGGCTGGTGATGCATGGATTGGTACGGACGGAGGTCTGAGGATCATGTCAAACGCAGCATCAGAAATAAAAAGTGCCCAGCCTAAAGTAGAACCTATAGTGATAGAGCAGAATGGTTTGGGTGAAGAGCTTTTCAGAGAATCAGCAATTCTTCAGATTGCAGTAGATGGAGGTGATTATAAATGGGTATCCGTTGACGGCGGCGGTGTTTACTATCTGTCTTCAGACGGTCAGAGAACCATAAAACATTTTACAAAGGAAAATTCACCTCTTCCTACCAATAGTGTTACTGATATCAAAATTGATAAAAAAACAGGCAAGGTGTATTTTGTAACGTATAATGGTATTGTAACCTATCAGGGCGATGTTGCTGATGTAACATCCAATTTCGGTGATGTTGTAGTATATCCTAATCCTGTTGTTTATTCAAACTTTAAAGGAAAAGTAACGATAAAAGGTCTTGCAGAAAAAACCAATATAAGAATCGTGGATGCTGCAGGAAATGTAGTACACTCTGCCGTTGCACGTGGAGGTTATTATGAATGGGATCTCAATAATCAGAAAGGAACAAGAGTAGCTTCAGGGATTTATTTTGTCCTGATGACGAACGAAGACGGATCTGATAAAGCTACCGCCAAAATAGGAGTGGTTAATTAATGAATTCACAAAACGGTTTTTTACTTTCATTTATCAAATACGGGGAAAATGATGCGGTATTGCATTGTTTTACAGAAGAAGAGGGTTTTCAAAGCTATTTTCTGAAAGGAATTTATTCCAAAAAGAACAAAAAGAAAGCCCTGCTTCAGCCGCTGAGCCAGCTCAATTTTTCCATTAATCCAGCACGGGGCAACGGAATCCCGACTGTTTCAAAATTTGAATTGGTAAAAAACAATGACATTTATACAGATATAAAGGTCAATACTGTCATTTTCTTTATCTCGGATTTTCTGAGTCATATTCTTAAGCATGAGAATAAAAATATTCCCGTCTATTCCGGTATTGATCATCTTATCACTGAGCTGAACAATAGAAATTATCAGGCACATCTTCTGTTTTTACTGGCTTTTTTAAAAATTCAGGGTGTAGCTCCATTATTGAGTGAAGGTAATTTCTTAGATCCGGAAACCGGCAATTTTTCTCCGGGAATAAGTCATCAGCTTTTTAATGAAGAGATTTCAATGATATGGAAAGAAGCTCTTTGTGCAGAAGATTTTTATGCCACAAAAATCCGTTCTTCTTTGAGAAAAGATTTCCTTGACAGTCTTTTGGTGTACTATCATTATCATATCACGGACTTCAAAACTCCGGCCTCACTTGAAATTATACAGCAGATATTTGAATAAACCAACTTATTGTTTTTCTGCATTATCCGGCATTTCAGTTTCGGATTCTGCCATTTCTTTTTTGGAAAATCTGGGCTGAAGAATCTTAGCAATAAGTCCCGTCCAGCCTGTCTGATGGGAAGCTCCTACTCCACGGCCGTTGTCTCCATGGAAATATTCATAGAAAAGGATATAATCTTTAAAATCCGGATCGGTCTGAAATCTTTCATACTGTCCATGAACCGGGCGTTTACCATTTTCATCCTTTAAAAATATTTTCGCGAGCCTCTTATTTAAGGCATCTGCAATCTGATCAAGGTCTGAATAATTACCGCTGCCCGTAGGATATTCTACCAAAAAATCCGGACTGTAATAGAAGAAAAAACGCTGAAGACTGTCAATAATAAGAAAATTGATCGGAAACCATACGGGGCCGCGCCAGTTGCTGTTTCCACCAAACAAGCCGCTGTCACTTTCAGCAGGGGTATATTTAACAGTAAAATCCGTTTCATTCAGAGTTAAAGTATAAGGATTTCTTTCATACTCTTTGGATAAAGCTCTTACTCCGTAATCACTTAGAAACTCATCCGGATTCAACATCCGGTTTAACAACCTTTTCAGACGATGTCCCCGAAGCAGAGATAAAAGATGTTTTGAATCCTGTCCTTTCACTTCCCATCTTGAAACCAGAGAAGCCAGTTCAGGTTTATTATCCAGTACCCATTTCATTCTTTTTTTGAAATTGGGAAGGTTTTCAATCATTTCATCATCAATAACCTCAACAGCAAACATCGGGATCAACCCAACGATGGTTCTTAATTTCAAATACATATGAGTTCCGTCACTGGAAGTAATTGCATCATAGAAAAATTCATCCTGCTCATCCCAAAGACTGAAATTCTCATCCCCCATATTATCCAATGAATGGGCAATCGACAGGAAATGTTCAAAGAATTTCATCGCCATCTCCTCATACACCTTATTGTAAAGGGCCAGTTCCAGGGCAATTCTCATCATATTGAGGGCAAACATAGCCATCCAGCTCGTTCCGTCCGACTGTTCCAGCTGTTCTCCGTTGGGTAAAACAGAATTCCTGTCAAAAACACCGATATTATCAAGCCCCAGGAATCCTCCTTCAAAGATATTATTACCATTAAGGTCTTTTTTGTTAACCCACCAGGTAAAATTCATGAGCAGTTTTTGGAAAGCACTTTCCAGAAATTCCAGGTCCGGTTTGTCTTTTAAATATTCATCAATTTTAAATACCCTGAAAACCGCCCAGGCATGTACAGGAGGATTCACATCACTCAGGTTCCATTCGTAGGCAGGAAGCTGTCCGTTGGGATGCATATACCATTCAAACAGGAAAAGCTTTAACTGATGTTTGGCAAAATCCGGATCTATCAGTGAAAAGCTGATGGTGTGAAATGCAAGATCCCACGTTGCATACCATGGATATTCCCATTTATCAGGCATTGAAATGATATGCTCATTGTTCAGATGTTTCCAGTCGTAGTTTCTTATCGTTTCCCGGGATTTTGGCGGAGGCATTTCGGAAGGATCACCTTTCAGCCATTTTTCTACATTGTAATGGTAAAACATTTTATTCCAAAGCATTCCTGCAAAAGCCTGTCTCTGAACCAGTTTTTCATCTTCCGAAGCAATTCCTTTCTGGATTTCTGCATAAAACTCGTCTGCTTCTTTTTGTCTTTGTTTAAAAAGAATATCGAAATCTTTAAAAGGTTCTCTTATATCTTTATCTGAAAGCATGAATTCAAATATTTTTGATTCTCCCGCTTTAAAATCTTCATCAATAAAGAAAGAAGCTTTGGTTCCTGCATTTTGTGGATTTACAGACTGGGAATTTCCCGTCATCACAAAATTATTTATTCCATCTTTACAGTATTTTGAATCATTAGAACATTGATAAAGCTTTTCATTATTGGTTTCATTATTACAAAACAAGGTCTTTAAGGACTGTTTTGCATACACATTTTTAATCTCAATATCCTGATGATTGACTTTAATATGGTCAGCATCTTCCGCAGACAATTGGGGTTTATAATCATCATATCCCCATTTCCAGGTATTTCTGAACCAAACTGTCGGCAAAATGACCAGAGATGCTTCTTTTTCAGATTTATTGATAATTGTTAATCTTACTAGAATATCATTCTGACTTTCCTTTGCATATTCTATAAAAATATCAAAATAGTCATTCTGATCAAAAATTCCTGTATCAATCAGCTCATATTCCGGATCCTCTTTTCCTCTTTCAGCATTTATTTTTACAAGCTGCTCATAAGGAAATGCATTCTGAGGGTACTTATACAGCATCTTCATATAAGAATGTGTAGGAGTAGAATCAAGATAATAGAAATATTCCTTTACATCTTCACCATGATTTCCTTGTGCGTTGGTGAGTCCAAAGAACCGCTCTTTCACCATTTTGTCCTTTTTATTCCAGAAACCTACAGAGAATACAAGTTTCTGAAGATCGTCACAGATTCCGCATATCCCTTCTTCACCCCAACGGTATGTTTTGGCTTCTGCGGTATCGTGGCCTGTGTAATTCCAGGCATCTCCGTCTTCACTGTAGTCTTCACGAACGAGCCCCCATTCGCGGTTGCTTACATAAGGGCCCCATTTTTTCCATGAAATATCTGAAATTCTCTGTTTTTCCGACATAAATGATAATTATGAGTAGTGAGTAATATTTAATTCCGTTTCAAGTTCTAAAAAACAACCTCAAAAACTTTAAACCTTGAACATTAAACTTTGAACTTCGAATTCCTTTATCCTCCGGTAGAAAAACTCTCAAACGTAGTCATTCCACCATCCACGAAAATGCTTGTTCCGGTAATATAATCTGCAAGATCACTAGCAAGAAATACAGCTAAATTTCCGATATCCTGCGGTTGTCCGATTCTGTTATAAGGAATAAGGCTGAGAAGAGAATTAAGGGCTTCCGGAGTATCCCATGCATTCCGGTTAATCGGCGTCTGAATCGCTCCCGGACAAATGGAATTGACACGGATTTTGTCCGCACCATATTCCTGAGCAAGCGTTTGCATCAACATTCTGATTGCCCCTTTACTGGAAGCGTAATTAGCATGACCCGCCCACGGAATAATTTCATGGACTGAACTGATATGAATAATTTTCCCACATGCAACAGAGCGGGAAGTGTCGATTCCTCTTCGCAGAAATTCTTTAATGGCTTCTTTGGCGCATAGAAATTGTCCCGTCAGATTAACTCCTATGACCGCATTCCATTGGTCAAGAGTCATTTCAGTAAATTTCGCGTCTTTCTGAATCCCTGCATTATTGATCAGAATATCTACAGTCTGGTACTCAGCAATGACATCCTGAAACATTCTGATGACCTGATCTTCTTTGGAAACATCACATTGGTAGGTCATTCCTTTCCCTCCGGCATCCGTTATTTCCTTTAAAACAGCTTTGGCTTCATCTGTAGATCTTTCTGAGGAATGGTTGACAATGACCGTTGCTCCTGCTCCGGCCAATGATTTTGCAATTCCTGAACCGATTCCACTGGAAGCTCCTGTGACTACAGCCACCTGATTCTGAAGTGATATTTCCATGTTTTGTAATTTGATGTTACTCAAAGTTATGGAAAGATATCAGCAGATAAAAAATTATGATTTTAAAATTTTATTAAAGTTTTTTGTACATCAGATATTGAGGTCCGCTTCTTCCGATTCTGGTCTTACCGTCGTAAATGTATCCTGCCTTAAGGTAAATATGGTAAGCAGAATCGTTTTTCTGATTGACGGCCAATACAATTTCATCGCAGGTTTTAAAGTGGTTTCTGACAAAATCACTTAGTTCAAGCATCGCCGCTTTTCCAATTCCTTTGCCCTGCATCCCGGGATTCACAGATAAAGATCGTAACAACGTTGAGTTTTCATTATCAGTAATTTCCAGTTTATCTTTCCCGAAATCAAGGACAAAAAAGCCTGCAGGCAGATCGTTGTAAAATATAGTCACGGGAAATGCATCGTTATCATCCCGCTCACTGATGCTTTGCAAAGCCTGTTGAGCAGTCGCTGTAAATCTCATCTGATTTTCATCCAAAGCATAGCTGACCCCGGAAAGATCTTCTGGTTTAAAGAATTCTAAATGTATCATAGTATTAGTGATGGTAAATATCTTCATACATTACCCCTGCACGGATTTCCACGGGAAGCTTATTTTCCTCCGGAACAATCGGGCAGTTGTAATCATAAGCATTATAAGCACAGAACGGATGGTAAGATTGATTAAAATCAAGCACAATGGTATTTCCTTTCGGAATCTTGAGATCCATATATTTTCCTCCTCCATACGTTTCTTTTTCATTGGTTGCATCACGGAACGGAAGGAAAAGATAGTCTTTGTATTTTTCCTGTTTGATAAGATCCAGGCTTTGGTATAACGTTACAGTATACGGCTTGCCATCTAATGTAAAGGTTGCTTTTCCATATTCCTGATACGTTTTTGTTTTCCCTGAAGACGTAGGAAGTTCAAAAGGTCGAGTATTTTCTGACTTAACAAATTGTGCAGTAACTCTGTATTTAGCATCAAAAGGGAAGAAAGGATGTCCTTTAAAATTTTTAAAATTATCATCTCTTAATGGAGTTTCCTTTGGGTTAAGATATTCTGCATTGAGTTCTTTCTGAAACTTCTGTACTTCTTTCTCTTCCTTTGACATCTTTTTCTGAGAAAAAACCCATAGAGGAAGCAGTAAAAAGAGTATGATATATTTTTTCATGAATTTAAAATTATAAGTAAAGCTATGAATTTTCATTCCAACAAAAGTTAAAATTGTAATAAAAAATATAATCTGTTTTAAATAAAATTCACCTCTGATAATCTAGCACACTTTTTGAAAAACAAAGCTCATGGACAGAAAAAGCTTCATAAAGACCAGTGTTCTGGCAATATCAGGATTTTATTTTCTTCAATCCGAATTATTTCATGCAGCGGAAAGAAGAAACAATCAGATCGTTGAAAACAACGATGTTCCGATTGTTATTATTGGCAGTGGATATGGCGGAGCGGTTTCAGCTTTGCGTCTTTGTGAAGCAGGAAAAAAAGTAGTGCTGCTGGAGATGGGTCTTAACTGGGAAAAAGCAGGAATTCCGTTTTCCAATCTGCTGAAACCCGGGAAAAGCTCCGCATGGCTGAAAAACAAAAGCATTGCTCCCTTTATGAATATTTTTTCTCTGACTCCTTTTACCGGAACTCTGGACCGTCTGGATTTTAATCATATTAAAATCTGGGTAGGAAGAGGAGTTGGCGGAGGTTCTCTGGTGAATGGCGGAATGGCTGTCACTCCCAAAGAAAGCTATTTCAGAGAGGTTTTCCCTGATCTTGATGCTGAAAAGTTTTATAATCATTATTTTCCTCTGGTACGGGAAGAACTCAAGGTAAATGTGATTGATGAACAGTTTCTGAAAGACTGTCCTTATTATAAATTCACCCGGGTAGGTGAAGCAGAAGCTCACAAAGCTGGTTTTAAAACCATTCGGGTTCCCAATGTATATGATTTTAAATACATGGAAAAAGAATTCAGGAATGAAGTTCCCCGCTCTGCTCTCAATACTGAAGTGATTTATGGAAATAACCACGGAAAAAACAGTTTAGATAAAACCTATCTCAGAAAAGCACTGGAAACAGGAAATTTAGAAATCCTTGACCTTCATCGTGTCCAGACTATTCAACTGAATGATGACAAAAGCTATACATTAAATGTCCGGCAGACAGATACTTCCGGAGCTATGATTGCGGACAAAGTTTTCCACTGCAAAAAGCTGATTCTTTCCGCAGGAACAATGGGTACTTTGCAGCTTCTGTTACAGTCTCATGCAGAGAACGGATTTCCCATCCATGAAAAGATTGGTAAAAACTGGGGAAACAATGGAAATTTCATGACCGGAAGAAACTGGGTTAAGCCATTGTCTGGCGGCACCGGAGCTAAGCAATCCACTATTCCGGTAGGAGGAATTGATAACTGGGATGATCCGGAACATCCGTTTTTCACAGAAATTGCTCCTCTGCCCATGGGAATGGATGTGGCTACTGCTTTATATCTGCTCATCAACAGGGTTGATAAAAAGGGAGAAGTTGCCTATCATAAAGCCAGCCAATCCCTGACATTAAACTGGGATGAAAGCAATACCGCTAAAATGAGAGAAAATGCCCAATATTTTACCCGTAAAATGAATAAGGCTAATGGCGGTACAAGAAGCCATTTACTTTTTAATAATGGGTTTGGGGCAGATATCTGTTATCATCCGCTTGGAGGGTGTGTTCTTGGTGAAGCTACCAACGAATATGGAAAGCTAAAAGATCACGAGAATCTGTATGTGCTGGATGGTTCTTTAATTCCGGGAACCATTGGTGTTAATCCGTTTGTTACGATTACTGCGATTGCTGAATATTGTATTGAAAATCTTATTAAACAGAATGAATTTGCCTGAAATTAAGGCATCTTTCTTACTTCGTTAAGATAGTTCCTGATATCATGCTCCAACTTTGAAGGGTACATACAATGAAGCTTTTCTGCCAGTGAAGTTCCCAGCTCATGAACCACATCTGCATAGGCAAACAATGCATTCCAGTTTTCTTCAATATCGCTGCCGGAGAAAGTTTTTTCCACTTTATTCCATAAATCAGATGAGAGATATTTTTTGAAGAGTCTTCCGTGTTTATTGGTTGTGATATTATTCCAGTCATGATTTTCGGCAATATACCATTCAATCAAAGGGACAAGATAATCTGTACGCAGGATATTTTCAGACATAAATTTGGCGTAAAAAATGTCTCCGCGTTTCAGGCATTTTGCAACATAAGTTGTATCCCACCAGAAGTCATTCATCCGCTGCTGAAATTCTTTTTCTGTCGGCTGCTGAATCATTATTGACTGATAGGTAGGCGGTTTCATACTATTGGTCAGGTTATCTTTATCTATTAAAACCTTGTATCCTACATCCCAGTCTTCGGGAAGGTTTTCCTGATTGATTTCTTCAATAAATTCCGATACCTGATACAGCTTAAAATCCACTTTTACATGATCTTTATATAAGACCATTTTCATAGCATGCTTTCCGTCAAAAACACGATCATCTTCTTCAATCATGGAAATAGGATCACCAAAAAGGCTGATCCATTTATTTTCCGACTCATAGGATGATCTGTTACCAAAAACAAGCTCCACATCAAGATCACTGAAATCATCTACCGGAGCATAAGGGTTTACCAATGAACTGGTCAGGAGAACAGCACGGATATCAGGATTGTTTTCAGCCCATTGAATAATCTGTTTCAGTTTTTCTTCCCTTGCGCTCATACTTACTTAATAAGACTCTGATATTTTGACGCGATACACATCAGAAGAGTTTCTTTTAATTGATTCTACAAAGAATCCTCCTTCCTCAGGAATAACTTCTTTCAGATCAAAACTTTTGCAGTCTTTTGGCAGCCCGGAAAAGATCAGGGTAAACCAAAAGTCTTTCATAAAGGGAACCGGTGTCCAGTATGGAGAAATTGAAATGTTTTCCGCATGAATCATTTTGCTTCTATGCTCAGACTGATTGTCAAAAAGATAGGTTGAATGCCAGATTCTGATCAGGTTTCCTAAGAATGGTGATGCCGGAAAGCAACAGTGTACAATAACCTGCCTCTCCTCTTCTGTTTTCGCCTGAAGAGATTCAAGGATTTCCTTGGCAATGACTGGTTTTACAATTACTTCTTCCACCTTTTTATGAGTAATAGGTAATGAGCAATAAATAATAGGATTACTTATTGCTCATTATGGATGTTAATATTCTAATTCTAATTTTTCTTTGGTGTAATTTCTTACTTCCTGAGTCAGTTCCGGGTTATCAGCCAGTTTTTGACCATAGGAAGGAACCATTTCAAGCAACTTTGCTTTCCATTCTCCATGCAGTTTTTCAGGGAAGCATTTTTCCAGCACATTCAGCATGGCATATACTGCTGTGGATGCACCTGGTGAGGCTCCCAGCAGGGAAGCAATCGTTCCGCTCTTGTTTACGACCACCTCAGTTCCGAATTCCAGTTTACCCCCTTCTTTTTCATCTTTTTTGATGATCTGAACTCTCTGTCCTGCTACTTTCAGTTCCCAGTCTTCTTCTTTAGCATCTTTGATAAATTCTCTCAAATGCTGCATTCTCTGAGACTTTGTCATGGCAACCTGCTGAATCAGATATTTTGTAAGCGGAATATTATGCCACCATGCTCCAAAAAGTGACCTTAAATTCTTCGTATTTACACTTTCAGGAAGGTCAAGATAACTTCCTTCTCTTAAAAATTTGGTTGAGAATCCTGCAAAAGGTCCGAAAAGAAGTGCTTTTTTCCCATCGATAATCCTAAGATCAAGGTGTGGAACAGACATTGGCGGAGCATCTACCGTAGCCTGAGTATATACTTTAGCATGGTGCTTTTCCACCAGTTCCTGATTATGACTTACCAGCCACTGCCCTGAAACCGGGAAGCCTCCGTATCCTTCACTTTCTTTAATATCTGAGCTGTCCAGTAGGGGAAGCGCGTATCCTCCCGCACCGATAAATACAAAATCTGCTACCACTTCCTGTTTGTGGCTATGGATTCTGTCTTTCACTTTCATTTCCCATGTACCGTTTTCTCTAGGGCTGATATCTTTTACTTCGTGGTATAAGAAAACCTCAACATTAGAATCTTCCAGAAGATGTCTTCCCATTTTTCTCGTCAATGTTCCGAAGTTTACATCTGTTCCCATATCCATCTTCGTTGCAGCCATTACTTCGGACTGATTTCTTTTACTCATTACCAGAGGAATCCATTCTTTCAGTTTTTCATGATCGGTAGAAAATTCCATTCCTGAAAAAAGAACAGACTCTGCCATTTTATCGTGGCGTTTTTTAAGGTATTCAGCATCTTTTTCTCCGAATACAAGACTCATATGAGCACAGGAATTGATAAATTCTTTAGGTTCACGGATATATCCTTTGGTAATCAGATAAGACCAGAATTGTTTTGAAATTTCAAACTGCTCTGCAATGCTTTCGGCTTTGGTAATATCAATAGATCCGTCCGGTTTTTCAGGGGTATAGTTGAGCTCACAAAAAGCGGAGTGGCCTGTTCCGGCGTTGTTCCATGCAGCTGTACTTTCTTTGGCAAACCTTCCGAGTCTTTCGAAGATAGCGATTTCAAGATTTGGATCAAATTCATGAAGCAGCGTTGCTAAAGTGGCGCTCATGATTCCGCCGCCTATCAGTACAACGTCGTATTTAGGTTTCGGTGTTCTGCTTGTAAGCGATTGTGACATAATTTTAAAATTTTACTTCAAATTTCGGGAAAAGTTTTAAAAATCAGCACGATTTAATCCGTTATTTTTTTGTTCAGAAGACTTCTTGAGTACACAACAAAAAACCATGGAAAATTTCAATAAAGTACCATTGAAATGATTGATAATATAAAAAGCAGTACGGGCCGCTGCCAGGATAAATCAATAAAAAAACTTAAGCATTTAGTGCCTAAGTTTTTCTATGTATGTTTAACGAGCTTTTATTCCAGCTCCATTTTAATTCAATTTTGCGGTCAGTTTTTTAAACTGCTTTTCAGCATTTTTACCTTCATACAAAATAGCATATACCGTATCAATAATCGGGAGTTTAAGGTTTTTCTGTTTCGCTGTCTTATAAATGGAATCTGCTGCGTAATATCCTTCTGCTACCATATTCATGGACTGAATGGCAGACTTCACGGTATATCCTTTTCCGATCAGGTTTCCAAGGTTTCTGTTTCTTGAGAAAAGTGAATACGCCGTTACCAAAAGATCACCCAGATAGGCACTTTCGTTCACATCTCTTGGTGCTTCATAAATAGCTTCCAGGAAAGTTTCCATTTCACGGATTGCGTTGGAAACAAATACGGCTGTAAAGTTGTCTCCATATCCTAATCCACTGGCAATTCCTGCTCCTATGGCAAAAATGTTCTTAAGGATTGCACTGTATTCATTTCCTAAAATATCTTTACTCGTATGCACTTTGATGAAATCTGAACTGAATATTCCTTCAAGTTTTTCAGCGGTTTCATCTTCTACTGCTGCAATCGTAAGATAAGAAAGTCTTTCCATGGCTACCTCTTCGGCATGACAAGGTCCTGCAATAACAGCCTGGTTTCTGAAACCAATTTTAAATTCATCACGCAGATAATGCGCCACCACATCATTTACTTTTGGAATAATTCCTTTAATTGCAGAGATAAAGATTTTATCTGAGTAATCACAGGTCATCTTATCCAGAGTATCGGACAGGTAAATAGACGGTGTTGCCAGCACAATAACATCACAGGCAGATACCAGCTCGTTAATATCTGTTGTCAGTTTTAAACTTTTAAGATTAAAATGTGCCGCCGTAAGATAGGTTGGGTTATGCCCGCGCAGCTCGATAGCTCCTTTTACAAATTCATTTCTTACGCACCAGTGTACAACTTTACAGTTTTCAACAAGCATTTTTACGATAGCGGTTGCAAAACTTCCGCTTCCTACAACTCCTACAGAAATATCCTTTTTATTCTTTTTTGGATTCGAAGATGCTGAAATAATTTTCTTTTTAGCCATAATTGGAATGTGAACTGCAAAGATATTAAAACAAAGACGTAACGCGGGCTTTGAAACTATGATAAAAGCCATTTTCTGAAAAAATTAACACTTCAACACAATTAAATAGTTAATTAGCCGTTAAATACAGAAAAAACTGAATTTTAAATAAAAATAACTCACAAAACTTATTTTTATTTAAATTTGCAGCTTCAAAACCGTTTTAAATTGACTAAGAGAAGAAATATGAAAAAATTTCTAAGCAGCAAGAAGAACGTAAACATTCTCCTGGGAGGACTTTTACTAGTAGTTTTTGCACAGGGTATCTTCATTGCCAAGCTCTTTTCTGAGAGAGATGACAAAACCTACGAAGTGAACCTTGTAAAAATAAACACTGAAAAAGACAGTGTAGATTATCTAAAAATGAAAACTGATCTTACTCTTGTAGATCAGACTGTTGCCCAGCTCAACTCTTTCCTGAAGTCCAAAGACATTACCAACGAAAAGCTGATGATGCTCAGCCAGGACAGTATTTCAAATTCTATTTATCTTTCCAAGCAGGCTAACCGATACAGCCAGTATCTGATGGATCTTCAGAAAAAACTGATGCAGGTTCCTCTAGGAATGCCTACTGACGGCTATATTTCGTCCAATTTCGGGATAAGAAAAAATCCTATCCCGTTCAAAACTGTTTTTGCTTCGGTAAAATCTGGTGCAGCGACTGAGACAAAGCCAGCTGCCGTTGCAGCAGCAAAACCTGAAGTAAAAGCCGAACCCGTTGAGAAAATTGTAGAGCTTACTGACAGCTATGGAAATAAAAGAGAAGTAAAAGTAATGGTTACTCCAAAAGCGGCTCCTGTAGCTGCTGCTCCAGCTCCTTCTACAACGAAAACTGTTGCGGGTAATACTGCAAAAACTACCATTGCTGAAAAAAACAATCCACCTGCTGAAGCTGATCAGATGCAGTTTCATAAAGGACTGGATATTGCTGTGGCCTATGGTTCCGATGTAAGAGCCGCCGCTGCCGGAACAGTCATTTTCTCCGGACAAAAAGGAGGCTATGGAAACTGTGTAATTGTTTCTCACGGAAACGGACTGGCCACACTATACGGACATTTATCTGAACTTGTTGCTAAGGTGAATGATAAAGTAAAAGTAGGCCAGGTCATTGCGAAATCCGGAAATTCAGGGCGTTCTACAGGACCTCATCTGCATTATGAAGTACACAAAAACAATACTCCGATTAACCCGAAATTGTTTATGAATCTATAAAAAGAAAACTGTCTTATGAGAGGCAGTTTTTTGGTTTTAAAAATTAAAGTATTCATTTAGAGGTCTTTTTTAAACACGAAGAGCACGAATATAACGAATCACGAATATAATTCTCATGATCATAGATCTTCAAAATCTATAAAATCTGCGAGAGAATATTTTAATTCAAAGTTTTTAATTTGCTTTCTTTTGATTCTAAGGAGGCAAAGTTGGAATCAGCAAGCTGATTTAATGAAGCTTAAGGATATTTTCATTGTTAATTCTTATGATATAAAAAAACAGCTGCATTGGCAGCTGTTTTTTTACTTTAAGATTTTAAGCGTTCCTTTCGGATGGGTGAATGTACCGTCCGGACCTGCAATATTTGAATACACGATATTTTTATTATAATCCTGAATATGGGTTACATTGAAACCAAGGTGCGGCTCATGCCAGTATACCATAAAAACATTTTTTGCTACTTCTACTGCAGTATATTCTACAGTGTCCGTACTGTTTTTTGAACTTCCTTCTGTTCCTGTAAACGTCATGGTTTTGTTATCTTTAAAATCAAGAATGAATTTAACTTCTCCAAAGTCCACTTCCACTTTACTTCCGATTACCGGATAGGGTGATTTAAGATCCCAGTCCATTTCTTTAAGATAAACCTTTACTCCCATTTCAAGTTCTTCTTTTCCTGGCAGATCAGGGTATTTTTTTACCATAAAATCTACAATTGCAGATGTAGTTTTGTTCTCTGTTACTGCCTGTTTATAATTTTCCAGATAGTTTTTCACAAAATCAAGAGATTGTGGTGATGTGGAAAGTTCTGCAAAATGAGAAGGAATAACTTTTTCCGGTTTCAAACCTTTCATAGCATCAATCTGCCCTATCCATTGATCAATGGCTTTTACATTCTGAGTGTCTGCCATCCAGAGATGTGAGCCAACAGAAACTGAAATCCCGCCGGCAATGGTTTTAATGGAAGGAATCCACAGAAAACTGTGTGCCGGATCTTCCGGGTTTTGTCTGATTTCAATTTTATTTCCTTCAAGATCAGGAATTGAAGTAACTGCTTCAGGAATTATAATTTCCGATGGTGCATCTGCCTTCAACTGTGGTTTCCACACTCCCATTTTATCATCTTTTGAAGCTGATATAAGATAAGCAGTCTGTGCCGTTGAGATAATTTTAGCATTAGGAAAAGCTTTTCTAATCACATCCAATCCAAAATAAAAATCCGGATCACTGTGAGAAATAAAAACGGTTTTCAGGTTCTTTCCTGTTGCTTTTATTTCTTTTACCAGCTGTTCTGCATACTGTTTCTGAAACTGGGCATCTACAAGTATCGCATCTTTATCTCCATAAATAATGGTAGACGTAATAGGAAAAATAGCTTTGGCTCCCGGATTATAAACTTTCACTTTGAGATTCCCTGCAAATATGCTGATGAATCCCAAAAGTGCTAATACCGACCATAATTTTTTTTGTATCATTTTTGTTCTTTTATAGATTAGTAAGCTGCTGTGAAACGTTCACGGATGTGATTGTTCTGTTCCAATTCATCTACCAGCACTACCGCTACATCTTCTACAGAAAGACGGCTTCTTCCGTTTTCATCAAATACCGGAGTTTCCAGTGAAGTTCTGTATTTTCCTGTTCTTTCTCCTACATTAGCCTGATTCATTTCGATAGCAGGGCTGAAGAATGTCCAATCCAACGTATTATTCTCTTTGATCTTGTTTAAATAATCTCTTGCCGCTGTTGCCCCTGGTTTGTAAGCTTCCGGGAAATCAGGAGTATCTACAATCTGTACGTTATCCGGTGTGTAAAGGCTTCCTGCTCCACCTACTACAATCAGTCTTTTTACTCCCGACTGTTCTACAGCTTTTTCAATGTTCTCGGAACCGTTTAAAAAATCGTTGTAAAGGTTAGGGTTGGTCCATCCTGCATTGAATGTACTGATTACGGCATCGCTTCCTTTCAATGCCTCAGCCAGTTCGTTTACATTGTTTACATCAACACTTTTTGCAGTTACATTTTCCTGTGTTTTCACTTTTGATGCATCTCTTACCAATGCTTCTACAGCATATCCTCTGTCTGCTAATTCTGATACTACGTGTGCTCCTACAAATCCTGTTGCACCGATTACTGCTACTTTTTTCATAATGTTTTATTTTTAATTAAATTGTAATAAATTTTGTTACATTTAAGGCTAAAAAATTTTTATTCAAACTGGTCAGTGAATTCCTGTAATGACTTGTCTCCTAAAAAGTTTACCACCAATTGATCTGTTTCTTCAAATAATGTATTTAAATGATTGTTGATCTCTTTTCCAACACTGCATGCCGGATTGGGATTCTGATTTTTTTTACCTAATACTTCTGTATTTTTTACTGCTTTATAGATCTCGGAAATAGTGATCGTTTCAGCATTCTTTGCAAGCTGGCTTCCTCCCTCTTTTCCCTGTCTGCTGATAATAAGGCCTGCTTCTCTCAATACGCTGATCTCCTTTCGGATAATCACCGGATTCACATTGATACTACCGGCCATCCAGTCAGAAGTAAGCCACTCCTGAGGACTTTTCGCCAATAATGTCATAATATGTACTGCCGTAGCAAATCTTGTATTGTTCATTGTAATTACAGGGCAAAGATACACATTTTTTAAATGTAACAAAATTTATTACAGTTAAATTTTTCTTAAAGGATCAGTTTATCCAGATCCAGTAACAGATAATTGATATTCTGATTAATGGTACGGGTTGCCGACTGCATCTGATTCAGCATAGCAGCGCGGTTATGAAGATCATCAGCCCTGTAAAACCCGCCATCACTGAAAATCACAGATTTATCCGCCGCTTCCTTACTATCATCAAACTGGTAATGCAGCCACCTCTGTTTCATATTCCCTATAATGGAATGCTCTTCTTTATTGGAAAACTTTTTCTCTGTGTACATATACCAGATAAAAGGGGGAAAATTCGGAGACTCTAATTTTTCTTTCCAGATATCTCTCAAAAGGTTTCTCTGGTGAATAAACTCTACCTTTTTCCCTTTTGGATTAAGGGTTGCCAGTCCAAAACCTGCTCCCAGAACCCCTCCGCCAATATCGATGGCATTACTCCAGCCTTGATCATGTACAATTCCTCCTGCTATTGAAGCTGCTGCTCCTGCAACAATTGAATATAAAATAAGCTTATTATTTCTTGATGAATTTAAGTTATCCACATAATTTCCAATCTGGGCTACTCTTTCTCCTTCACAGTCGAACTCTGCGGCTACTGCATCCAGTTCCGTAAGAGCAATCGTTATTTTGCTGTTTATTTTTGTCTTCAACTGTAAAACTTTAACCTGGGAAGCAAGGGATGAATCTTTTTTAAGATCAATAATCTGATGAACTTCATCCAGATTATCCAGTGCGTTTAAGATAAGAATACTCTGATCAGAAAATACTTCTTTTAATTCTTTATTGGCTGCCAATATAGAATCTGAATTATAAGACGGAAGTTTGTTGCTGTAGTTATATTTGAACGGCGCTTTACAGTAGCTGTCTTTCAGGGTGAGAATATTCTGCTGAATAGCCTGATTCTTCCTGGAAACACAGGAAGTAAGAAGCCCGAAAACAATCAATAGGTAAAAAAGTTTTTTCATTCAGTGATTTTTTGTGTTATCAGGTATATTGCAAAATAAATTTCTCCATTTTCCCAATTCTCCTATACGAATATAATACAAATAAAAAAATTTACCTGAAATCAGGTAAATTTTTAATCTATTTTTAAGAAGGATTATTTAATATCCAGCAGTTCAACTTCAAAAACAAGCGTACTGTTAGGCCCGATTTCTTTGCTGATTTCCTGATCGCCATACGCTAAGTGTGGAGGAATGATTAATCTCCATTTGCTGCCAACAGGCATTAACTGAAGTGCTTCCGTCCATCCTGAAATCACTCTGTTCAAAGGGAAAGATGCAGGTGTACCTCTTTTTACAGAACTGTCGAATACTTTCCCGGAAATAGTAGTTCCGTGGTAGTGGCATTTTACAGTAGATTTGGGTCCTGGTTTCGGGCCGTCGCCTTCTGTAATGATTTCATACTGTAAGCCGCTTGGTAACTGCACAACGCTTTCTCTTTTACCATACTCTTCCATATATTCTTTACCGTCTTTCAGGTTTTTTTCTGCTAATTCTTTTTTACGTTTAAATAACATATCTGCTACTCCCATATTATAATTTTTTACAAAGATAAGGCTTTTTGGGTTTGGAAGATGGGAGCACGATAAGCGAAGTTTAAAAGCCTGAAGAATTTTCCTCTCAAACAAAGTGACTTTAATTCATTCTCATTAAAAATAAATAAACACTAATAATCAACAAGTTAAAAAGATTATTTTTCAATATTCATTAATCATATAGTCTTACATTTTTGATTTTCAAAGAGCTTTTCCACAAAATTCAAATATTTGTAATACTTATTTAACACAGATTTCGAAACTTGGCGTTATAATTGGATTTTAAAAACTAAATGCCAAATCCACTAAAATATAATAAGAAGTTTGATGAACTGAATGAAGAGGAAAAAAAGCTTCTGGAAATCAATAAAAAAACAATAGCAGATTTTGTTGAACAATCCTCTTCCATCAGCGATGTCAACTATGCTACCAGAAATGCCCATGCCAAAACGTATGCGGTAGCAAAAGGTACATTCAGGATAGAATCTGATATTCCGGAATCACTGCAGCCTTTTTTTGATAAGGAAAAATTTGATCTTACTATACGGTTTTCCAATGCTCAGCTGAAAATTAAGAATACAAGAAAGGATATTCCTGCCTACGGCTTTGCAGTGCAGATCAAGAATGAAAACGGTGGGCTTCTTGCCAATTATCCATTGGTGAATTTTCCCCTGTTTCCTATAAATTCTGTTTCAAATTTTTTGAAACTGTTTACGGCGGTCAACAGATTTTACACCAAAAAATGGAGCAGTTTGTTTACCCTGCTGCTTCAGATGATTAAAATGACTCCTTCCCTGCTAACAGCTGATATGGTTCGTAATATGATTCAACTTCTTCGTAAAAGAAATGATTTTATTCTTTCCTTCGACTATCATTCTATAGGAGCTTACCGGCTTGGAGATCATATCATCAAAATAAAACTGTCTCCTCAATCTGTGGATAAGAACATTGGAAAAAAACAAAAGGTCAAGGATTCTTTAAAAAACTATCTGCAGACACACAACTTTACTGCAGATGTCCTGATACAGATATGTTATGACCTGAAAGACCAGCCTGTCAACAAACTGAATGTGGAGTGGAAAAACTCTCCTTTTATTAAAATCGGCGAAGTAAAAATCGACAAAGATTCTTTGCTGGATTCCCGTAACTGCAACACTGAACTTCTTTCATTCAATCCTTTTGAGAGTAAAATATTTTTTCAGCCTGTAGGAAAAATACAAAAGCTGCGTGATGAAGCTTATAAGGTTTCCCTACAGACGAGAAGAAAGATCAATAAGCTGCTGCATGGGAAAAACAGCTAGATTAATGATGAATTATGAGTTTTAAATGATGAATTTTTGAGTGCAGCTATAAAGATTTTATCTAAAAAAGAGTATTTCTTGGGAGTGTCATTCTGAACACAGACTGAAAGTCTGCGAACGCAGTTCAGAAATCCAGCCTCTTTTATTAAAGTTTAAAACTTAGAGTTTCAACGGCGTCTTTCTCATTCATTTGTGCTGCTTCTTTCCTACTGTGTCATTCTGTAGAAATCCAGCCACATTGATTAGAGTTTTAAAGATTTAAAAAGTGAAGTAATACTTCAGTTATGTGCTAATACTTTGTTGAGACTCCTACGGAGTGACAATTGGAGTGTTAAGTTAATAATAAGTGATCAATGATGAATGATAATGGTGAATTACTTATTACTTATGCTCATGTATTGGGCTGTGTTGGTATAGGTATAAAACAAAACAAAAAAAATAAAATAAAATAAAAACTGACGGCGACCTACTCTCCCTCGTTAGCAGTACCATCGGTGAAGAATCTCATATCATTGTTTATCTTTAAGATTCTTCCTTCATCAGAAATCAAAGATTCGACGTAGTCAATGACAAAAACCAAATATTTGAATTTGAGATAATTTCTTATTATTTTATCTGAACTTTCTATCTTCTACTTTGATCGCCAGATCATTGATACTGGCATATCTTTTTGCCATGAGCCCGTTCTCATCGAACTCCCAGTTTTCATTCCCATAAGCCCTGAACCATTTTCCTTCCTGAGTCTGATATTCATATTCAAAACGAACGGCAATACGATTGTCGGTGTGTGCCCAATATTCCTTTTTAAGCTTATAATGAAGCTCTTTTTCCCATTTTTTCTGCAGAAATACTACAATCTCTTCTCTCCCATTCACAAAGGTATCTCTGTTTCTCCATTCGCTATCGATGGTATATGCTTTGGAAACCTTTTCAGGATCCTGACTGTTCCAGGCATCTTCTGCGAGTTGAATTTTTTCCAGGGCCGTTTCAAGAGTGAAAGGCGGAAGCGGATGTTTCTGTTCCATAACTTATTGTATTAAATTGGTCACTATTTTTTTTGATTTTTCAATGAGTTCATTGGATTTGAAAAGCTGGCTTTCTATGATACTGCTTTCAAAAAGCATGTAGACATGATCCGAAAATTCATTATCATCGAGCAATTCTAAAAAAAAATTTCTCAGATCTGCTTTATGAGACTGAATGACGCTCAGTATTTTAGTATTATCCATGGGGATCTCCGACAGAATATTCAGAAAGCTGCAACCTCTGAAATTTTCCTTTTCGTTCATATACACGAGGAAATCGAAAGCATTGATGATCTTGGATTTTAAGCTTTTTTCTTTTGCTATAAAGTGATTGAGCTCACCAAACCAATATTCATGTCTTACCTTCAGAAATTCTACACACAGATCTTCTTTGGATTTAAAATGCTGATAAAAGCTTGCCTTGGCAACTTCAGCTTCGGAAATAATCTGATTGATTCCGGTAGAATTATACCCTTGTTTTGCAAACAATTCGAAGGTTATTTCTACTATTCTTTCTCTTGGAGATTTCATATGCTTTTCTTTTCTGGAACAAATGTATGAAAAAAAATTACATACAGACCAGTCTGTCTGTTTTTATTTTTAATTTTTTTTTTGAGAATTTTGGAAAGCGCAAAGGCGCTAAATTTTTATAGATTTAACATATTTAAGGCGCAAAGATTTTATCTCCGATAAAACTTAATAATGCTAAGAAAGGCTTTGAATGAAACCGGTAATTGCGCAGTAATCTTGCTGAAAATCTTCGATTTTCTTGTGTCTTAAAAGCAGCATAATTTTTATCTTCTTTGCGCCTTTGCGTTGTCCAACTAAGAATATGAATAGAAAAAGCCTCCAGAAATAGATTCCAGAGGCTTAATAGTATATTTTAAATAGGATTACTCTTCCAGTTCTTCTTTCTTCTCTTCTTCTTTTTCAGGGAAGATAACGGATAAAAGAACAGAGATCACCAATACACCTCCTACGATTCCTAATGAAACCGGAGACGGAATATGGATCCATGGCGCAATAAGCATCTTAACTCCAATGAAGGACAGGATAATCGCCAATCCATATGGAAGTTTGCTGAACATATGAATAAAGTTCGCTAACAGGAAATATAATGATCTTAATCCTAAAATAGCAAAGATATTTGATGTATAAAGGATAAACGGGTCATTTGAGATTGCAAAGATCGCCGGGATGGAGTCTACAGCGAAAAGAACGTCCGTAAATTCAATAACACCCACTACTACTAAAAGAGGAGTTGCCATTTTAATTCCGTTTTGGATGGTGAAGAACTTATCTCCATCGTAGTTATCTGAAACTTTCCAGAAACTCTTGATCAGTTTTGCTCCTGCTGTATTACTGTAATCTTCATCGTCACCATCATCACCATCACCCCAGGATTTGATTCCTGCATACACAAGGAATAATCCGAATAAAGTCATGACCACATTGATTTTCACTGCCTCACCGAATATTT
Source organism: Chryseobacterium sp. DZ-32 (assembly GCF_059587025.1). Taxonomy (NCBI): domain Bacteria; kingdom Pseudomonadati; phylum Bacteroidota; class Flavobacteriia; order Flavobacteriales; family Weeksellaceae; genus Chryseobacterium; species Chryseobacterium sp. DZ-32. Next base: position 144,366 of record NZ_JCAIOM010000002.1, on the reverse strand, counting down.
TCATTTCAGGAAGATACGTCAGATTGATTAATCCTACCCCTGCAAAGATGAATATGGCTCTGAAGATCAGCGCTCCGATAATCCCCCAGAAAAGGACTTTGTGATGAAGGTATTTCGGAACTTTAAAGAATCCGAAAACGAGGATAAATACAAATAAGTTATCCACAGACAATGCCTTTTCAATCCAATAGGCAGCCTGATACTGTGTAAATTTCTCTACTGCCAAAGCATGGCTTTCAGGGCTTCCGTCGGTATTGAATACCCAATAGACCACTCCTGAAAAAACCATAGAAAGCGAGATCCATACAATAGACCAGATGGTAGCTTCTTTGGAAGAGACTTCATGACTTTTTTTATTAAATACCCCTAAGTCCAGGAGCAGCATGATAACGACTGTTACTGCAAATCCCCACACCAGACCAGGGTGCAGTTCTAAAATACTTTGATGTTCCACTTGAGTTATGTTATTATATGATAAAAGCAATAGATGCACAGAGTACAAATATTGCTATTTTATTTATATTTTGATTGTCAATTGATTATAGATAATTCATCTGTACCGTCTGGATTGTCTGCTCCAACTTTTTATCCGCTGTAGGATCTCCGATAGCATTGAATTTCCATTCTCCGTTTCTCTTATAGAAAACACCCATTACCATGGCAACATGTCCGCTGAAAGATGCGTCATTCGCAATATCATATTTTGCAAAAACCTCTCTTACATTGGTAGGTGATCCTTCATAAATACGGATAGAAGCAAAAGGAATAGTTCCGAAATCCTGGCCTCTGTAGCTGTTCAAAACCATTGCCACATGCTCAACATTCGGTTCCAATTGGCTGAAGTCTACCGTGATTACTTCGTTATCCAATCCGTCATCGCCATTCACGTCACCGGTAAGGTCGTCTCCACTGTGTCTTACAGATCCGTTTCTTGATTTAAGATTTCCGAAATAGATTACTTCAGTAACGTTTTTGTTTGAATCATATAAAATACAGCTTCCGTCCAAGTCTACTGCTTCTTTCTTTGTTCCGAAAAATCCTTTCTTTTCGATTGCTCCCCAGTTGATTCCTACACAAGCCTGGGAAAGCTCAGCTCCATTTTCTTTTTTAAGGTTAATTCTCTGACCTTTTTGTAAGTTGATAGCCATCTTTCTATGTTTAGTTGTTATTTACTTTTTTGCAAAAAAGGTAATCTTCTTTGCTTTTCAAATTTCGTTCTAGTTATTATTCAAATTCAAATTAAGCATTGCCCGCAGAATATTCGTTTCTTCGTCGAAGTCAAAGATTTTACTCATAATATCCATATTTTCCAGATTTTTAATATAATCTTTCAGAACGCCTTCCACTTCAGCTGGCAAAGTACGCTTTCTTTCGTTCATACTATGTTCCAGCTGATCATTTTTACTTCTCAGCTGATCAATAATGGAACTCTGATTAGACTGATTCTCGGAAATATCCAGCTTATCCAGTTCTTTGTCGAAAAGATACAATTTCTTTTCGTCTACACTGAAAATAAAATAATCATCAGACTGAAAGATTTTAAAAAGTTCATAATCGTGGGTTCCGATAAGGTAACCACATACGAAACGGACTTTAAACCCCTGTATATTAAGCCTTCCCAACAGTTTCCTTTCAATGGAATATTCTTTATACTGATAGGAAGGAAAAGAATCAGGTTTCAACAGTGTTTCATCTGCCTCCGATCTGTAAAATTCCTGGGCATATTTTTTATGAAAGTACAGTACATTGTCCCAATTGGCCGTAAAACGATCTTCCGTCAGGTCTTTATACACTGTTTTTAAGTGCTGGGAAAAGACACCGCTGTACATTTTTCTGTCGGTCTCAAAACTATCTACCCTTCTTTCTTCAAAACCTGAAATATATTTACTGTTGATGTTAATTTCATTGATGACCGCCAGCATGTCATTTTCCTTCTGCTTTTTAATTTTAGTCAGAAGTTCTATAAGGCTGTCGGTATACTGCAGGTGGAAAAGTTCCAGTTTATTATAATCTAAAGCCGTATTTTCCTGGAACAGATTGTGGATAATATCAGTTTTGATGTAAATTGATATGATGTCAATATGTTCAAAAAAATTAGCGAGAAGCTTAAGCTTTGTTAATCTTCTTTTGCTTTGCGACAATATGGTTGCTGCATCATCCCCCACCTTGGTATCCTATAAATTAACCTCTGACATTTGCTTTTAGTTCGTGCTCCAATGTCTGAAGATCCTGATCCAGTTTTCTTCTGTTGTCAGCTCCCTGTTTCTGGATTTGTTTCACTTCATTCAATGTATTGATCAGCATTGATGTTGTTTCTCTCAATGTTTCCACCGATACGATAGTCTGCTCGTTGGCTCTGGCAACATTTACTGAATTCTGGCCAAGGCGTTCCGCATTCTTTCTTAAAATCTCTTCTGTAGTAGAAGATACTTTTTGCTGGATTTCAATATTCTGCTGCTGTCTGTACATCGCTACCGCAAGGGAAAGCTGGTTTTTCCAAACCGGAAGTGTAGTGGTAAGAATCGTCTGTGCCTTTTCAGCAATAGAAACGTTGTTGTTCTGTACGAGTCTGATCTGAGGAAGTGACTGCATCATAATCACACGCACCACTTTAAGATCTGCCATTCTCCTGTCTAGCCTTGCAATGAAATCTCTTTTATCTGCAATCTGATAATCCTGGTAAATCTGCGGATTAGCTTCCATCTGAGCAAGCTCGCCTGCCGCTCTTTCCATTCTGATATTACCTGCAATGACAAGCTCTTCAATCTGCTTGATAGAATTCACATTGCTTTCAAAAATAGTTTGAAGTACAGCGTTATCTTTTGTAGAGGTGATAATTCCCGCATTTACTTTATAAGAAATCTGATCGATATTGTTGATGATCTTATCGTATTTTGCAAAAAGATTTTCTACCTGAGTCATTACCTTTTTCATGAATGGCAATTTGCTCAGGAAGCTTTTCACTTTATTTCCGTTAAGTTCTTCTACATCTACATAGTTAAGCTCTACCAAAAGGTCGTTGATAAGCCCACCAACTTCTCCTGAGTTTGATCTTCTTACATTTCCTAAGAAGCTGTCACTCTGGTTGGTTAATGTTTTCTGAAGCTCTGCCCCGAAATTCACGATGGAACCTGGGTTGGTCTCGTCAATAGAGTTCGCAAGAACTTCATATTTCTGACGTTCTTCTGACTGCAGCTGTGTCAGATTTACATTTCCCTCTCTATCCACAAGAACAGCCGGCGCCGCATTCTGAGCGGGCTGAGCCGGAGTAGGAGGAGCCATTGGAGTCGGCTCAAAAGTTTTAAGGGGTTCTATTGATCCCAGCGGATCTATGGGTTGATTTTCCTGATTGTCCATGATTACTTCTGATAAATTGATACAAATTTCTCAAGGCCGTCTCTCTGTCCTGCACCTACAGCCTCAAATTTCCATTCTCCGTTTCTGTTGTAGATTCTTCCGAATTCTACAGCGGTTTCGATTGAGAAATCTTCGTCTAATTCGTATTTTAAGATCTCTTCATTCGTATCTGTATTGAAAATTCTGATGAAAGAATTTCTTACCTGTCCAAAGTTTTGCTTTCTTGAATCAGCCTCGTGAATCGTTACGACTACTGTAATTTCTTTGATAGCACTGTCAATTTTAGTAAGATCAATTTTGATCTGCTCATCGTCACCCGATCCTTCCCCGGTAAGGTTATCTCCTGTGTGGATCACAGATTTGTCCGGAGACTCAAGGTTGTTATAGAAAATAAAGTGATTATCTGAAACTAATTTTTTGTCGTCCCCAAGCAAAAACAAAGACGCATCAAGGTCGAAAGCGGTTCCTGTAGAAGTATTATTGATATCCCATCCTAAACCTACAGTAAATTTAGGTGCGTTAATGTTTTCTCTTTGTCCTTTTTGTAAGTTAATAGCCATAATATAATTCCGTTTGTGTTAAAGTATTGATGTTATTTTCGTATTCTTTTATTAAATGATAATTGTTACTGATCGCCAGCTCCAAAAGCAGGTCCATCTGTTCCTTTTTTACTTGAGACGTAAGATAATCAAAATTACTTGATTCCAGGCCTAAAATATATTTTACAATCCTTGTATTGAACTGAAAACTTTCTTTATTCATCACTTCTGCAACATGTTTTACATTTTTTACGGCATAGTAGTTGAAAAAGTTTTCAATTTTCGGGTCAAGGTCAAAATTCATCAGTTCTGCATAATACAGGAACATAAAGTCAGCCTCCACGTTATATTCATTCAGGATTCTGTTGACAGTATATTCATGACTTCCCGTGATTTTTATATCGTCTATAAAAATACAAAGTTTTCCTCTCAAAAAGTCCTTATCGATATAATAAGTGTCATTGGCGATCAGATTTTTGCGGTCTTCAAAATTGAGATTCCCGTAATCTGTGATATAGGTATGATTACGATTGATTTTCGACAGAATACTTGACTTTTTTCCTTTTTGAAACAGATAAAAATCCAGGTGTTTTTTAAAGTAAAAACATAAAAAGTTGGATGCAGTAGGAATCGCCATATAGGGGCTTGGAAGCACTACAATCTCTTTATCTGTATTTAAAAGCTCTTCATTTGCGGAAATAAATCCGTCGAATAATTCTCTTGCAAATTTTTCAGCATACGACTTATCGCCATACTTGAAATAACTGTATTCCGCAGGTGAGAACGTAAACTCATCTGCCGAATGAATGTGGTGTAAGCTGTATCTTTTATTCATGTTTATTTTAGTGTTTAAGTAAATGGGCACTGAAGCCAAAGTTCTTTGCTCCCTGATAATCTGCCACCGGATTATCTCCGATATGCAGGATCTGATTCATAGCCAAATTCTGATCTTTAATCTTATTCTTCACTTCCTGAAAAATAAGCGGATTCGGTTTGGAACAGTTGATTTCATCAGAATAGATATGGAAATCTATGTACTGATCCAGGTTTTCATGAATCAGGAATTTCCTCATTGTTTTTCCTTTGATAAATCCAGTGTTGCTTAGAATATTTATGGTCTTTCCCTGATTTTTAATATCCTCAAAAAAATCGTGAATATTTTCAAAAATCACCACCGGCTTGTATTCCAGAAACAATTCTTCACTCTTGTTGTAAAACTTATTGAGATTTTCTTTATTCAATTGTTTTACATCCACATCCAGCGAACCGAGAATCATCAGATAGATCTCAAAAGTATCGATATTACCACCTGTCACTTCATTAATGGTATTGCAAAGATCATCATAATACTTTACGGTTTTCGCAACCTGTTCTATAGGCTTATCTACGTTAAAAAATGAGGAGAACAGCTCAACTCTTTTTGCTTTAAATTCAGGATGAGATTTGATTAAAGTGAGCCACAGGTCAAAGGAAAAATGACTGTGGTTATGGATGTCGATATCTGTTTTCAATAGGTTTTAAGTTAAAAGTTTTTATCTAGCTTCTTGAAAAAGATTTAAAATTTTTTAATCATCAAAAAGTGTTCACGATACTATTCTTCCCAAAGATAAAATATTTATCATAAAAGCATTACGTTCAAGATCTGTTTTAAGATATTTTTATGAAAATCCAAGGTTTTGAAAGGTTCACAGAAGATGATTGATGAAGCGTTTAAAAAAAATATTTTCAAAAATTCTTTGGAAATCAAAAAAAAATTATAATTTCGCAACCGATTAAAAATCAACAATGTCAACAAAAATGATAAATATTATAACGTTAAGCAATCCTGTCAGAGCTGTGTTCTTTGGCAGCACTGAATATTTATCTGAATAGTTCTATAGATCTTTTATACCCAAAAATATATTGAAGACCTGTCTATTCGGATAGGTCTTTTTTGCTGCCCTGATTTCAGACTTAACAATTCAAACAACTTCTGTTGTTTGTTAAGATCTCTGAAAATTTTCCTTTGATACGAAATACGAAAAATGTTTTGCCGCCTTTATAAGACCGGAGTGTATTTTGTGCTTATTTTTTTCAGAACCTTTTCCAAACACAGATCTAAAAATCAACAATTAAAATCAAACAAAATGAAATATAACACACGAAATATAGGGATTATAGCACACGTAGATGCAGGAAAAACAACGTTATCAGAAAGGCTTTTGTATCACACAGGAGTTATTCATAAAATCGGTAATGTAGATGATGGAAATACCACCATGGATAAAGACATCCAGGAAAGAAACAGAGGAATTACCATTTCATCCGCTGCAGTTTCTACCCAATGGAAAAAAGACGATAAAGTTTATAACATCAACATTATTGATACGCCTGGACACATTGATTTCGCAGTGGAGGTGGAACGTTCTCTAAGAGTTCTTGACAGCGTTGTCGCAGTTTTCTGTGCTTCATCAGGAGTTCAGCCACAGACTGAAAACGTTTGGTTCCAGGCTGAAAAACACGGCACATCCAAAATCTGTTTCATCAATAAAATGGACAGAATGGGTGCAGACTTCTTTGCTGTTCTTAATGAAATAAAAGCAAAGCTGAATTCTGTTCCATTGGCCATTCAGATTCCGATTGGAGCTGAAAACGATTTTGAAGGCGTTATTGATCTTATCAAAATGAAAGCCTTATACTGGACAGATGAAAATGGAGAAACCATTATGGAAAAGAAAATTCCTGCTGCTTCTATGACAGAAGCCCATGAATACAGAGTTAAATTAATGGAAACTCTGGCAGAGAATGATGAGATGTTCTTTGAAGTTTTTATGGATACTGAACAGATTGCCACTGTTGAAATGATTTCAGAAGCTATACAAAGAGTCTGCAGATCCGGATCAGCTGTTCCTGTTTTATGTGGTTCAGCCTTTAAAAATAAGGGAATCCAGCCTCTTCTTGATGCTGTCGTAACGTATCTTCCGGCACCGGATCAGCTTGCTGACCTCCAGGGAAGAGATCCTCAAACGGAAGAAACGGTAACACTGGAAAGAAATGAGGAAGCTGCTTTTTCAGGACTTGTTTTCAAAGTGATAATTGATAAACATATGGGAAGACTGGCTATGCTTCGTGTCTATTCCGGAAAAATCAAATCCGGAGATACGATACTGAATGTAAGAACGGGTGAAAGCTTCAGGATTTCGAGAATTTTACAGATGCAGTCTGATAAAACATTATCAATGGATGAAGCTAAAGCAGGAGATATTGTTGCTTTGACAGGAATAAAAGATGCCAAGACCGGTGATTCTCTATCTTCTCTTGAAAAGCCGATATTACTGGAAGCCATTACCATTCCTACTCCTGTGATCAGAGTTGCTATCGAGCCGAAAACCAATGGTGATGAGAAGTCTTTCGGTTTGGTATTGGCCAAAATACAGGAAGAAGATCCTTCTTTGGTGGTTGAAAGAGACCCGCAGACCGGAGAGACTTTATTAAGCGGATTGGGAGAACTTCATTTGGAGGTTACATTGGAAAAAATCCGTCTGAATCATGGTATTGAAATCAATCAGGGGAAACCTAAAGTTTCTTATCGTGAGATTTTAACGGAAACCAAAGTTCACCGAGAAAAACTTTCCAAACAAAACGGAGGAAGCGGCCAGTTCGCTGATATCACGTTTGAGATTGGCCCGGGAAATGACAATGGATTGGAATTTATCAATATGATCAAAGGTGGAGTTATTCCGACTGAATTTATTCCTTCTGTTGAAAAAGGATTCAGAGAAGCTATGGAGTATGGACCTTTGAACGGATATCCTCTGGAAAACATGAAGATCACTCTTCTTGACGGTTCCTTCCACGCTCAGGATTCTGCTGCATTCGATTTTGAGATTGCAGCAAGAGAAGGATTCAAAACTGCAGCAAAAGGATGTAGCCCTAAGCTGATGGAGCCTGTCATGCAGATAGAAATTCAAAGTATTGAAGAATACACGGGTGCTGTCACAGCAGATATCAACAGAAGAAGAGGAATGATCACTTCTATTGATGAAAAATCCGGAAGAAAGATTTTTGCAGCGGAAGTTCCGTTAGCTTCAACGTTCGGATACATTTCGGATCTGAGAACACTGACAAGCGGAAGAGCTTCCATCAGCATGAAATTATCACACTATGCTTTAGTGCCTGATTTTATCGCCAATACATTAATAACCTAAACAAGCAAGGACTGTAGATTTTTTTCTTACAGTCCTTGTCTTATTTGTGAATGGTCAATTGTCAATTCGCTGCGCTTGTCAATTTTTTTTACTATAAAAATTCACCATTCACTTGCGAAGCAAAATTCATTCATTGACTCCTTTCCTATTTTTCCGGCATCACCTTATAGGTAGGATCTTCCTGGATATTAACTTCCACTACTGCTTCTGCATTTCTTAATATTTTTCTGCAATCTTCGCTGAGATGGCGCAGATATACCGTTTTATTCTGCTGCTTATAACGTTTGGACAATTTGTCCAAAGCATCTATGGCACTCATATCTACAATACGGCTTTCTTTAAAATCAATAACCACCTGATCCGGGTCATTCACAGGATCGAATTTATCCGTAAATGCTGTTACTGAACCGAAAAACAAAGGCCCATATATTTCATAGTATTTCACACCATTTTCATCCACATATTTTCTGGCTCTGATTCTTTTAGCATTATCCCAGGCAAAAACCAATGCTGAAATGATCACTCCAACCAATACTGCTAAAGCAAGGTTGTGTAAAATAACAGTAATCAGCGCTACCGTAACGCCTACAAAAATGTCCGATTTCGGCATTTTATTCATAATCCTGATCGATACCCACTGGAAAGTGCTGATAGCAACCATCATCATCACTCCGACTAAAGCAGCCATGGGAATTTTCTCTATGACAGGTGCACCAACCAGAATAATTATCAAAATAAGCAGTGATGCTACAATCCCTGATAGTCTTGCTCTGGAGCCTGCATTAAGATTTACCAATGTCTGTGCTACCATTGCACATCCACCCATTCCACCAAAAAAGCCGTTGGTAATATTAGCCAATCCCTGAGCGACAGACTCTTTATTGGCACTTCCCTTGGTATTCGTGATTTCATCTACCATCGATAATGTCAGAAGAGATTCAATAAGACCTACTCCGGCCATAATTAAAGCATATGGAAAAATAATCTGTAAAGTTTCCAGAGAAAAAGGGACTTTCGGAATATGAAAATCCGGAAGATTTCCACTGATATGAGCAATATCTGCAACCGTTTTTGTTGGAATATTAAATCCGAGAACCACTGCAAATAAGATGATAATAGCTACCAGAGAGGCAGGAACCACTTTTGTTATTTTTGGAAAAAAATAAACTATGGCAATGGTCAGGGCAGTTAAGCCAGCCATAATGTATAAAGGCATTCCCTGCAGCCAACTTACTCCGCCATTACTGTCTGTGATTTTGAACTGTTCAACCTGTGCCATGAAAATAATAATAGCCAATCCGTTCAGAAATCCGTACATAACAGGTTGCGGAATCAGTCTCACAAATTTTCCAAGTTTAAAAATTCCTACCATCATCTGAAAGATTCCGGCAAGGGCTACAGTGGCAAACAGATATTCTGTTCCATGAGATTGTATCAAAGCAATCAGCACCACGATGGTTGCTCCTGCTCCGCCGGAAACCATACCAGGACGTCCTCCTAAAACTGCGGTTACAAGTCCCATCATAAATGCAGCATACAGTCCTGTAAGCGGAGATAAGCCAGCCAGAATAGCAAATGAAAGAGATTCAGGAATCATAGTCATTGCTACCGTAAAGCCAGCCAGCAGTTCGTTCTTATAATTGATTTTCTTCGAAAAGTCGAATAAACTTATAGTATTTTTCATTGATATGCAAATGTATGGACTGTGCAAATGGTATACAATTTTTTCTTTTTATGATTTTTTCATGATTACAGTGATCACTTTAAACAATTTACATATCGATTTTTATAATATGTTAATTTTACTTAAAATAAATAGATAAAGTATGATTTTTACATTTCTAACTGTTTTTACTTCTTATTTTTGTTTACATTTGAAAACGAATAAGCGATTATTTGGTACTAATTAAAAGATTCGATGCGCAAAAAGCTGTTTATCAACACATCAACAGCCCCAGCTCACAGAATTCTATAAAAACCTTAATAGGTTATATATTATTTTACACAAATGGCAGGAAGAGAGTTTGAAAGAGAAGAAGAAAAGACCCCATTGAAAATAAAGAATATATCCAAATTATATTAAGGTGATCCCTACCCGCCTGTTTTACAATATTTGGTAAGTTACAATGCGTTTCTAAGATAGAGTCTTACGAAAGGTGTTTTTTGATATTTTTCAATCATAATCCATTTTCTTCACCAATTTCAAGCTATCATCAGCTATTTAACACCTCACAAAATAATACACATCACCTATTGTTCGTTTTTTATATATAAGTTTAAACAAAAGAATAATATTCAGTAAAAATGTTATATAAAGAAATCCATATTGGGAAATTTATTAAGGAGAGAGTTGATGAAAACGAAATAACAGTAGAGAGAATATGCAAATTTTTAGGCAAAGATGAGGAAACTGTTGAGATGATGTACGACAGCAGCTCAATGGATACTGATCTTCTTTTAAGATGGAGCAAATTACTGGAATATGATTTTTTCAGACTCTACAGTTCACATTTAATTTTATACGCACCGCCTTCTGCAATTAACAAAAACAGCCAAAAGTCTGAAAAGACGCCTTATTTCAGGAAAAACATTTACACTCAGGAAATCAAAGATTTTATCATGAAAAGGATTACTTCCGGTGAAATGACCCAAAGCGAAGTTATCAAGGAATATTCAATTCCGAAAAGTACGCTTCACAGATGGCTTCAGAAGAGCGATAATGCCAACTGATAAAGAGATAAAACATGCGCCCAAATTACAAAAGAATTTATCAGGATATGCTAAAGATGGAATATCCTGAAAAGCTGAAAGATCCGAAAATCAAAGAACTTCTTGAAAAGCTTCACACCAGTGATGATGTACTTAAGTTCAATGAAAAGCTGTTCAAGCAGTCCAGAGAAAATCAGAAACTGAAAACCTATGACAGGCAGACGATGTTAAAACTGCTTCAGTATCAGAAAAAACATGGCCACTCAACAAGCTATATGTCAAGGAAATATAAAATAAGCCGGACTACGCTTTCAAAATGGAAAGGAATGTTTGAAAAAGAGCTTGAAGATACAATGAAAAGTGCCGGTACATAATCTACCGGCATTTTTTAAAGGTAATAATAAGGAAAAAACCGGGCTGTCGTTTGCCGGAGTCGAACCGGATAACCTTGCCGGAGTAACCGGCTTCGCTATTCCTCCCGTCATTATAGTGCGATGTATTTTTTCCTGACGACACTTCAGATGGTCATATAAAGAAGCTGGAAGTGGAAAGAAGAAAGATGGCAAGCCTGAGATTCCTCCGGCTTTATAGAAAATTACGATACAAAGATCTTTCAACGTCCCACTTCCGACTCCTCATATGATGAAATCAAGGCAATAAGCGAAAAATGCAGTCGTGCTCTAACCAGCTGAGCTACTCTTCCTATATAAACTGTGTTTTTTGTTGTGGAAGAGACGGGACTCGAACCCGTGACCCCGTCGTGATGAGCGAAGTAACATTTTTCTACGGCACTTGTTCGTTTTTATTTTTCTTCTTCAGCAATATATGTTTTGACAATAGGATGAATGCTGGCATTCTCTGAATAATAATTTAAACCGAAACTCCTCCATCCACAAGACCAATAGAGAATCCTTTCTTTCAGGTAAGGAATATCTTTGGTTTCATCATACTTAAAATTTTCATCAAATATATACTTTACCTCATCAATAAGTTGCGGATAAAACATTTGGTCTTCTTCATCAAAGACCTCAATATGGATATTAAGATGGTTACCTATTTCATTTAATAAATAAGTTCTAAAATCCCAACCCATAACAATAATATCGGAAGATCCCATAGAAATAATCGGTTTCCATTTAAGATTCTCATCACTTACAATATATCGGAGACCAGTTAATGGTAAAAGAGCTGGAACATGAGAAAACCATTCTTCAAAAACTTCTATTCTCTTTTCCAAAGATGCAGATTTTATTCCCCATGAATTAAGCCACACCTGGCTCTTCTCATTCACATCGTGCTTCATCCAATTATAAGAACCTTTTATTATTTCCTCAACTTCCTTTTCATCAGCAAGCCAATTATAAAAAAAATCACGTTCTTCAGTAATTAATTCTCCATCATATTCATATTCAACAATTTCTTTTTTATCAATCGCATGAAGAATCTTTAAAAATTCTTTATGCTCAGGAATAAAACTGATCTTATATTTTTTCTCAACCTGATCAATCTGTTCTTCAGAAAGCCCTTGCCATTTGGCTCCGTAAAATCCTTTAGGACAATTTTCATCATCCACAGACCACAGTTTTTCTGTGCGTTCTTTGACCCAGTATAAAAATTCAGTCAGATTACTTGGTATATGCATGGTTATTCATTTTAAAATAAAAAAGAGGCAGGATTCGAAAAGACTTGTACAAGATCACTTTCATAACCTTCTGGAGTCGAACCAAATTAAACCGAAGCAGGCCTTTTCTACGGCACTCTTTTACAAATCAAGGTAATATTTTTCAGAATCTTCCGTGCATTTGCTCTACCTGCTGAGCTACCTCTCCTTTTCGGGGGAGAAGGCAGGATTCGAACCTGCGACCCAATGCTTACTCAATCTCGAAGTATGATTCTAAGACGACACTTGATTTTAATTATTCATAGTTATTAGTTTTCTTTCCACAAGATTATATTCTTATTGCGCATTCTATTTACGTAGTATAATTTTTATTTACATATTTGTTCGTTTTGCCTTGAAGCAAAAGAACCAAAAATTCAAGACCTGGAAACTACGGCTAAAAATAACCTACACTCTCTAAAAATTCTAAAACTTGCGCGAATCTAATGTTACTTTTTAGTTTCACTTTCTGTCTCGCGCTTCAAACAGTAGAATTTTCTTAACGTTCTTGTAGCTTATTTTCTTAACGCCTCCATTTCCTATGTCACATTTCCATAGTTGTCATTGGTGGAAATTTCAACCTTTTATTGTTATTTTTTCATTGATGTGATTTAAATAAAAGAGGCTAGATTCGAAAAGACTTTTACAAGATCATTTTCATGATCTGTTATGGAGTCGAACCAATATTATACCGAAGTAAGCCTTCTCTACGGCACTCTTTATAGATCAGGGTAAAAGCGGCGGAATCTTTCTATACCATCTATTCTTTCTTTTGAACTACATTCCGTTTACAACAGGAATGGCAGGAATTGAACCTGCGTCTGACGGGGGACTCGAAGTATGATTCCTATACGACACCTGGTTTTAATTTTTCCATTGTTCTTTCTGTATTGTATTTCTTTCAGTTTCGCTGGAACTTTATATACCTTGCATTTACCACTTCAAAACCGTGTGGGAAACAATATGAACAACCTAAATCATTTCCATATATCAATCTAGAGATCTGTACGCCTGAAATTTTCTTTGGAAAATCAATGAATCCATATTCATTAAATCCGAATTTCTGTCTTAACGTTTTAGCTTTTTTCATAATTATTGAGTATTAACCTCAATACACTGCTTCTTTTAGATCGGGTTTATAATTATTCATGGTTATTAATTTTCTTTCTACGAATGTATATTCTTACAGCGCATTCTATTTACGCAGTTATTTTTATTAAAAACCAAGCAATAAATCATAAGAGTAATTGATGTTCAATTGAAAGTTGACGATGAAACTCTTATTAACGGCATTGGTTAGCTACCGGGCAATCTGGTGAAAGACTCTGTCAGTTTGAAATCGAAGGAGGTCTTTCTAACGGCACCAGTATTATTAACACTGCAAAATTATATTGTGAGTACGCAATCTTTTTACGTAGTTTTATTTTTTATTTAAATATTTGTTCGTTTTGCCTTGAAGCAAAAGAACCAAAAGTTCAAGACCTGGAAACTCCGGCTAAAAATAACCTACACGCTCTAAAAATTCTAAAACCTGCTCGAATTTGCTATTACTTCTTCGTTTCGCTTTCTGTGTCGCGCTTCAAACAGTAGAATTTTCTTAACGTTTGTATAGCTTATTTTCTTAACGCCTCCATTTCCTATGTCGCATTTCCATAGGTTTTTATTTTTAAAAGCAGTGCCTGTTACAGCACTACTTTCTGAATCATTTTCACTGCAGACTTTTTGTCTTCCAACGCGTTCAATACATCGAAAATTTTGTCTGACCAACCCGCAATAAGGTGTACATCATTTTTTCTGATATCAAGCGGCTGTGTACCATAACCTGCAAGGTCAAAAATATACAGTTTTGCATTGGGAGCGATCGCTTTGTATCTGTTCCACAGGTTTTCAAAAGAGTTTCTGTTTCCTGTGCTATCCCACAGCTGGGTATCGGTGAAAAGCATTACTTTATCTACCTGCTCTCTTCTTTTGATAAGGTCTTCGATCACCAGATAGCCGTTGGTGGAATATCCTACTTCACCTTCACGTTTATAGAATGCATCCACATTCCTTAAAATACCATTTTTTGGCATGGGAACTCTTAGCCAACGGTCACCAAAGATACCTGTCACCACATTTTTACATTGCGACTGCAGGATCATAGACATCAGCAAACCGATATCATACAGTAAAATCTTACTTTTACCGGAAACCGCTTTCTGCATGGAACCCGATACATCGGCTGCAATTACCACTGAAGTATCAAAACCAAAACCTTTGATATTTTTAGCACTTACCACTACAGCATCTTCCAATGCTTCCAATACTGATGACAGGTATGGAGAATCTATTGTTTTCAGTTCTCTGTAAACCGCCAGGAATCGGAATGGGAGCTGTTTCGAGTTGGAGACGGCTCTTTCATCAGAAAGATACCTGCAGACTTTATTCATTGCATCTGGTGATACACCTGCTTCCAGGATATTTCTCAGGTTTCTCATGGTTGCCATATACCCCAATTTGTTACTGAAGATCAGTTCTTCCCATTTGTTTTTGAAAGCCAGTTTTCTTTCTGCATCATTAGCAAACTTTGTCTGGCCCAGAACGGAAAGTTCAACTTCCCATGTATAAGGCGTTTCCAGTGTATTGTTGGCAATTTTGTTGAAAACTGCTTGTTGGTTTTCATCCTTAGCTTTCGGGTGAACCAGAAATAATGCATCTTTCAGCGTTACTTCTGCTTTTCTGTTGTATTTGGCAAACTGATATTCATCAAATTTATTGAATGATTTTACCAGTCCTTTCTGAATCTGCTTGGATAGTTTGTTCAGCTTCTTTATATCGGTTCTTTTATTGGCAAGCTGGTAGTACGCCAGCAATTCTGTGATTTCATCCGCTCTCTGCACGACTCCATCTACTGTTTTGCTTACAAGGTCTGTACCGGAAATCTGCTTTGCCAGTTCAGTTGTCAAAACCAATGGAATAGACCTTAAGTACATATCTTTTCTTGCATATACGGCCAGCTTTGCCACAAATTCAGGATCATTTTTTTTGATCAGAGACTGTATTCTTTCCAATCTGTCATTTCCCTTCTCATAGTTGGCATCTGACAGTCCTGTTGTAACAACAGCACTATACAATTCTTCTGCAGGTGTCATCGCATAGGCTCTGGCACCTTCGTAGTTTGGTACTACTTTAGTTTCTTTTTTTAAAAAATTAAATTTCATGGTTACTGTTTTTATTGTTAACATGGAAAGGATTGATACTTCCTCTCTGATTTCTGATGCAAAGTAAAAACAGTATTACGCAATCTTTTTGCGCAGAAAATTTTTATTTGATTTTTTTTAATTTTAAAATGATTCTCGCAGATTATGATGCACGATTACGCAGATTTAAGTTTTGGCTAAAGCCGGATGAATAAGGCTATTTATAAGGCGGGCTAAAGCCCACCTCTATTGAATAATGCTAAATAGATTTTTTTCCGCAAATCCCACAGATTTATACAGATGTTTGAGAAATACAAACGCATTCATCATTTATCATTATAAAATCCTTCTATCATTCGTTTTCATTAAAGAAATCATCTGTATTTAATTTTTCGCTAAGGCTTTTCTAGCTTTGTTATGATTAAAAATTAAGCTATGATTAAAGGAATATATGAAACCCATGTTCAGGTGAGCAATCTGGAAAATGCAATACAATTTTATACAGAAGTGCTGGGATTGAAACTTGCGTATAGAGATGAAACCAGGCCCATTGCTTTTTTATGGGTTGGAGAAGGGAAAGAATTTATGCTCGGACTATGGGAGCAGAAGGAGAATCTTCAGACCAGACATTTTGCTTTTTCCTGCAGTAAGGACGATATTCTGAATTATTCTGTAGAGTTTCTTGAAAAAAAGAATTTAAAACCTTACAACTTCCTGAAAAACGGGAGTGCCAAGCCTATGGTATTTGCATGGATGCCTGCGCTGGCTGTTTATTTTAATGATCCCGATGGAAACCAGCTTGAGTTTATTTCTGTTCTGGACGGTGAAGGGAGACCGGAATTAGGTGTACTCAGCTATGAAGAATGGATACAGCAGACTGGCCAATAATACAATTTTATAATACAGAGGCGTAGGATTTTTATGCCTCTGTATTATCAGCAAAATAATCGAATAAACATCAGCAGCATTTAAGCATTGACCAGTTTTTTCACTGCCAGGACATGTTTACAGGGCCCTCGCTCACCCTGATATTTACTGAACCATTCACAAGTACAGCGTGCACGCTCATTTTCAATGATAACTGTGTGATGCACACCGGTTCCTTTTACTCTGGCTTCTGTTCTTGTTTTATGATTTAAAATTTCTACTTTTCCGTCTTCAATCAATCTTTCAGCATTTTTTATCCTGGGATTGAGTCCGATAATACGGCTTAATTTAAAAGGAAGCCTGCGATAGAAAAATTCACTGTCATCAAGGTCGTAACCGAGTAATCCCATTGCAGCAAGCCTGCCGGTACTATTTTCAACTTTGTCAAAACTGATATTCTCTTCCAGAGCAAGTGTGGCAGGATTGAAGGACTGGTTGGCATAGGCATATTTATCCAGGGCATCAATCCATTCGTCGGGAACATCCGAAATCAGGCTATCTAACACTGCGCCTTCCCCTGAGAAACCTCTCCAGCATTCTCTAGATAAAGAAAAACTGAAACGGATATTCCCCATACTGAGCTGCCATGTTATGGACTGCATATTGGCATGCGCAAATACCTGCATAGAATCAATATAAGGAAGAAGAGGCTCTAAAAGACGAAGCCTGTGAATTCCTCCTATACAAACAGAATCTGTAGATTGTAGCGGAGAAAATATAGGTTTATTTCCGCGTACAATTAAGTAATAATCTGACTTTACCACTCCTTTCGGCATTCCTCTAAACAATTGCTGCGTCTGGATTCTATTGAAAGTGTAGCGTTTCACTGATTCTGATAAATAGACCTGAACGGTCCCCAATCCTTTGATCCATTTTACAGGCAATGGAACTTTTCTTTCTATTATTTTATTTTCTTCCTGATAAAGCCCAACTTCTTTTTGCCCTACAGAAAGCATAATTTTTCCATTCGGACGGATACTTCCCAAAGCATTTATCATAGGCTGATTGAAATCCACATTTGTTGTTCCGCTTTCAAGAAACTCACCATCCAATCCATCAGGCAGTACATCTACTCTTGCATACACTCCTGCACAATGAGAAAACCCTTCAAATCGTACTCTTCCATTTCCTGCTGTCACTATAGGATCTTTAAGATGTGCCATCTGAAGCGGCGACAGATTAAAACTGGATTTCACAATGTTGGAAAGGGTGATCAGACATCGGGCCAAAATAAAGGGCTGCCCTACATTTCCCCAAAAGAAACAGGGAGCATCAGTATTTTTATATACCTCATTGTATTTGGCGAGGAACAGCTCTTCAAGCGCACCTGTCCTAACTAAAGAGGATGCACCTGAATAGTTGTAAATAAACGTATCTTCCATGATCTATTTTTTCAGGAGTAGATTACAGATTTTTTTAAGGCTAGAGTTTTCTTTCCAGTGGTTTAATTTTTCAAGTACTTCTTTAGGAACCAATGAATGATTCAATGCCAATACTTCATGGTAAATTTCCAGAATTCTTTTCAGATTGGTAACCGGTTCTTCCATTTGAAGTACAATATTGGTAATCAATTCCTCGAGAGCAGTATTATGATTTTTGCTTACATTCAGCATGTGATGCTGCATAAGATCTGTCAATCTTTTCACCGGCGCCCACTCCAGTTTTTCGTGCAGACCAATCACTCTTCCCAGCCTTGCGTTATCCATCATCTGACAGGAAACATGTTCAAGCCAGATTTCAGCAGCAGTTCCTCGGATGGTTTTATCACCATCCAGGAAAATAGTCCCAAGAAACAGATAACCAATTTCATCCAGAGGTTTCTTGATCTGATACAGTGTATTGGCAGTATTCAAAACAAGGTTTCTTTCAAAAACTTCTGCAATTCCTGAATAGAAAAGACAGTACTTGATAACTTTCGCCAGAGCATTGGCAGGCGTATTGGGAAAGCACAGCATCAGTGCAGGAATTTCATTAAGCTCTTTCTGCTCTGCTACAAAATATTCCAGGAACAAAGGTTCTTTTCTTTTTTCGAGATGATATTTTGGAATCGTAATATTCAGCTCTACCGGATAGTATGAGTTTTTCTTATTGTCAATGGTCTTCCATTGGTAAGCCCCTGAAAAGAATTCCACAGGAATATTTTCATATCCGAAACTTCTGAATTCTTCAAAAACAGTGTCAGGTGAACGTGTAATTCCGGCTGTCATCCACCATGTAGGATGTATAAACTTGCCTTCCGGTTTTTCATTTTTACCAAAGAAGAAAAGCAACAATTCTCTATATTCACCCTTTAGTCTTTTCTCTGTTTCTGCAACAGCTTCTGAAGTATCATCCAAAGCACAGCGCTGCAGGGCCAGCTGAATATCCAGATGATGAGGCTCTGTATTACTATTCTGATAATTCTCTAATCTCTCAACGAGAGTCACAGGGGAAATCCAGCATGGCGCGTGGGTGATAGGAAATAACAAAGGCAGTTTATCCCCGGATTTTATTTTTTCAACAGCATATACAGCGATCTCTTTAAAAGCCTGTCTTGCAGGACAATCTGCTCCAACATCTTCTATCGGGCCCAGTTTCTTCTGATAATTGGAATAAGACTCTCTTGTTATTTCTTCCTCCCTTGTTTTCTGATATATTTTTTCCAGATTCTTTAACTGAACCGGATATTTTTCCATTAATACCAGCCCATAATTGATAATAGCATTGCACAGCAAAACATTCAGATAAGGAACTTCCCATTTTGCAATGGTTTTACAGGCCTTTAAAAATACAGGTTCCATCAGTTTCACAGAATCTTCATCCACATCTCCGGCAAACCTTATAAATCCAGTCAAAGCAATATCACAATGATAGCTATACGGATCGTCCATTGCCAAAGGCAGATAGAACATCAGATCTTCAAAATTCTGAAGTACCTGCACTGCATTTTCATCTGTAGCCAGCAATCGTTTTTCCGAAGCTATAGCTTCCAGTTCCGGCTGTTTTTCTTCAATATATTTTACTAAAAGCGGACGTACATTCGTCAATATATTATCTGAATAGTGAGAAAGTGCCTCAATCATATTTTCTGAAGCCGGTATGTATTTAAGAATGATCTTTGCTGCTTTTGACTGTATGCCATCATCTTTACTAACAAACGCTGTACTTAAAGCCACTCCGAGCATATCCGGATCTACCTTCTTTCTCTGAAATATTTTTTCAGTAAGTCCCAGGCTGGAAACCACCACTGTTTTTACCTCTGAGCTCAGCAAATTCGGAAGGTAATGCGAAAATTCTTCATTTTTAAATTCAGCAGCCCCAACAATTTTTTTCAGGTGGGATAATATTGTATTCACGGCTTTTGACTGTGAAGAAACAAGGCCTGCAAGCAGTTCATCCTGCAGATCAGATAATTCTTCTTCTGTTGGTTTTAATGATGTAAAAGCATCCATAAACCAGCCCGTGACATTTTTATTAAAGTTTCTGTTGGAAGCCAGAAGGCATTCTTTCAGGAATCTTTTCCTTTCAATTTTCTTCTCAGCAATGAGCTTTTGAACAATGGGAAACCATTCTTTACGGAAGGGTAAAGATTTGGAAGGAAATTCACATAAATACCAGAAATGTGTATTCAGTGTTTCAGGATAACGGTCAAGATCAGCTGGATAATTACTCAGGTGATGTCCCAATAATTCAGGTTTGGGCTGTACATATCCTTTCTCTGACCATCCTAAAATATCTTTATAATTGAAGGCTGTAAATTCTGCTTCAATAGATTCATTGATAAAGTCTGAAAACCAATCCGGGCATCCCCATTCCAGTATCTGCTCGGTCTGTTCTGCATTGCGGAAAAGGCTCCAGTAATTTTTACCAAAATTCTTTTTGTCCATACATACAAAAGAAGCTATATCTATAATGGAATGCTGGTTCACAGATCCTGCCGTGTGGTAGGAGTTTTTAGTCATTACAATTTTACTGATCTCACGGTCCATTTTCTTGATAGAGGGTATCAGTGTTTTCCTTTCTTCAATGCTAAGCTCTTTTAGAAAGGGAATAATCTCATGTACTTTTTCCTCATTAAGGATCTCATAAAGTCTTTCTTTCATGGGCTTTAATTTGATGTATAAATTTGTTTCAGGTTATTCGTTTTATTCCATTCTTCAGGCAGTTTGATAAGAGCTTTCTCTGGTTCAAACCCATTATACTTTAACAGTTCATGATAGAGCCCGTACTTTTTGTTATTAAAAACCGTTTTCCCACCTGCTGAAAGAATGGAGGTCAGCAGTTTTCCTTTATATTTTTTAAAATTGTTTGAAGACCGTTTGTTAAAAAGGGTCTCAAAAGCCGTAACACAGGGAGTTTCATATTTATTAAACAGTCCCGGAGACAGAAATAAATAAGGCCTCTCCATGAAAAGTAAATTCATCTTCATTTCAACATTTAAAACTATTTCAAATCCTTCACTACAACATTAATACACAGTATTTTATAACAGCAGTTTTTTCCTGTGAAAACAAAGTCTTTAAAACAGGAAGTCCTATATAAAATTGTCATCAGTCCATCATCTTAAAGATCCGGACAAAAATTGAATAAATTATTTAATAAAAAATGTTTTCAGGGGTGTAACTTTTAAAGAATCCGATGGCAAAATCAAATGATATCTTGTCTATCCGGATTTTTCTTTGTACTCATGACCTGCTTTGCAGCCAATAACAGTTTAAATATTTTACCTTAAAACTTTCATTACTAAACATCCATTTATTCTCATTGGCTAAAATAAAAAAAAATGACTGACAGACAGTAAATTATCCCATAAAAGTGATTTTTTTAACAAATATTAAGTTAATAAAACAATAGTTGATAACGCTCTCAGTACAATAAAAATAATTCCCTGTTTAAAGATATAAAATTAAAAAAAATAGCTAAAAGCTCTATATTGTGATATTTACACAACATTTGGTGTCTTATTTTTAGTATTGATGATGGCTTACAACAAAATTATCTTACCGTACCGATACGTTAATTTTATTTAAAATAATAAATAGAGGATAGCCATTCAATAAATTTTATATATTTGCAAAACAAAATACTTGACAACTCAAACACTTTTCAATGATAAGCACAGAATTATTACTTTTAATAAACATCAATAAACTACAGTCCGTAATTGCCAGAAAATTTGACTCTCTGAGTGTTCATG
Source organism: Chryseobacterium sp. DZ-32 (assembly GCF_059587025.1). NCBI lineage: Bacteria > Pseudomonadati > Bacteroidota > Flavobacteriia > Flavobacteriales > Weeksellaceae > Chryseobacterium > Chryseobacterium sp. DZ-32. The sequence continues at coordinate 122,632 of NZ_JCAIOM010000002.1, read as the reverse complement.
GTCTGGGATTCAATGACTTTGTTATTCTTTATGTGCTCTATTCTTCCTCTGAGAGCAGAATGAGGAGAATAGATCTTGCTGAAAAAATAGGTCTTACGGCATCTGGAGTCACCCGGTTATTGAATCCATTGGAAAAAATCGGACTGGTATCCAGAGAAAGCAACGAAAGAGATGCCCGTGTAAGCTATGTGGTCATCACTCCTAATGGTAAAAAGATATTTGAAGAAGCTAAGCTAAGCGCAGAAAATATTACTAAAGAAATTCTTTCTTCCAAAAAAGGTAAATCTCTACGCATGGTCAATGAGCTTTTATTTGATTTGGGAGGAAATATCCAATAATGAAAAGATGAAAAATGCATTAAAAAAACAACTAAGAGAAAAAGCAAAAGACCATACAACAACAATGGGAGTTCTTGCTGTTACCAACAAATTAAATGGTAAACAATATGTTCAGGCTTCTTTACATCTGGAAGCGCTGGTGAATAAGATGAAATTTCTGCTAAACGGAGGCATGTTTACAAATCCTCAGTTACAGAAGGAATGGACAGAATCGGGAAGTGATTCTTTTACCTTTGAGTTTGCAGTTGTTGTTCCGGATCAGAACAATGAATTTATCAACTACCGAAAAGAGGTTCAAAAGGCTGAACAGTCTTATATTTCCGGACTCACTACAGGATTATATTAAAGTGATGTCAAAAAAATATCTATCTCCAACTTTTGAGGCAGGTAAACATCTGTTTACTAAAAATATAGAAGGAGCCATTATTAACCTCAATCTGATCAGATTAAAAAAAGAAGCAGATTATTCAGACTATCCGGATCTGAAGCCCAATGAAAAATCAAGCGGTTTGGATGCCTATCTTACCTATATCAGGGAAACCGAACCTTATTTAAAGGAAAGCGGCGGAGAAATTTTGTTTATTGGAAAAGGAGATCAGTTTCTGATAGGTCCTGAAAGTGAATATTGGGATCTGTGCCTCTTAATCAAACAAAAAAGTGTTAATGATTTTTTCGGTTTCGAAAAAAATGAAGCTTATATGAAAATAATGGGTCACAGAATGGCTGCAGTAGAGGATTCAAGGCTTTTACCATTGGAAGAAATAGTATTAAATACACAAAGGGATTAAATGAAAACAGTCAAAATGAATGAGGTGGAATTATGCTATGAGGTATTGGGTGAGAAAAATCCTGATACCATTGTATTAATTTCCGGATTGGGAAGTCAGATGATCCGTTGGGATCATACATTCTGTGATCTTTTGGTTGAAAAAGGATTCAGGGTTATCCGGTTTGATAACAGAGATTCGGGGAGTTCTGTTTTTAATACAAAAAGGGAAATACCTTCTGATAAAAGCATTGAAGAGATTTTTGCGATGCTCAGTAAAGAAGGGATTCCTTATTCTTTAATGAATATGGCGGATGATGTTATCGGTCTTCTTAATCATTTAAATATTGAAAAAGCTCATATTGCAGGACGTTCCATGGGAGGAATTATTGCACAGCTTTTAGGTTCCTATTATCCTGAAAGAGTTTTATCATTGACCATCATCATGTCAACATCCTTAAATCCTTCCCTTCCCAAGCCTGATCCGGAAGTGATGGCTATGATGACACAGGTGTCTGCTGATCCTGTTCTTCAGAAAGAAGAGTATATGAGAGAAAAGATCCATTTTGCAAAGAAAATATCGGGCTCGGGATATGCTTTTGATTCGAATCAGGAAAAAGCTTTGCTTGAAGAGGAACTTATACGTTCCAGAACCAAAAACGGAATCATCTGGCAGCTTTTAGCAATGGGTTCCTTTCAATATAATCCTGAAGTGCTGAAGAAAATAACTGCTCCGGCTTTAATCATTCATGGAACAGAGGATCTGATCTTTCATCCTGATTGCGGAAAAGATATTGCGGATTCTATTCCGGGTGCCAAATGGCTGCTTATTGAAGGAATGGGACATTTTATTCCGAGGGAATTATTTGATACAATCAGTGAAAGGATGGTCAGTATTATCAACAAAAAGCTCCTATATTAAAGGGAGCCTTTTACTATTCATCCTGTAAAGTTTGTATAATATGAATTGTCTTATCTTCATTATTGGCAAAATAAAGTTTCAGTTCTTCATACATAAAGTTCTTAATTTCCGTCTGCACTTTCGGAGTTCCAAGCTTCCATCTGGTTGAACCCAAAAATGTAAGTTCTCCTTGTACAGAAGCATAAAGCAAAAGGTATTTTTTAAGTCTTGCTGTAGTTATATTTAATTCTATATTTCTCTTTACGGCTTCCTCTTTCAAAAATATCTTGAATCCTTGTATAATTCCATCCAGTAAAGATCCTCCCAAAATGGTTTCTTTATAATTGGCGTACATCTTGATTTTAGGTGTAAAGATCTGGTAATCTGCAAAGGCAAATGCTACCGAATATGAATACTCTGTTTTTTTCCGAAAATTCAATGTAAAAAAATAGGAATTATATGGCAATCTCTTTTGCACTTCATCATCTATGATCTCAGCTAAACCATCTGGGTAATGAAAAATATTAATCTGCTTTTCATCTCCAGATTCATCAATACTTTTTATTTTCATATTTGAATCCAAAAATGAAAACCTTCTGAACAAATTGTTCAAAACCCGGTAACTCAATATCAGGCCCTTAAAAATATCTTTATCAGGAATGAAATCAATTGTCCATCTGCAGATTTCTTCATTATCAATATGCTGTATGTTGTCCAAAATCTTAAAATTCCCTTTTTCGGATTGTAAGACAGGTAAGTCATTAATCTCAATCGTAGAATACTCTGTCAATGCAATAATACCTGCCAATGATACATAAAACTGTCCTTGTTTATACTGATCAATAGTTTTTATGATTTCTGTATTAAAAAGTTTTTTTTCAGGACTGATCCATTTCATAACCAATCTATTATCTTTTTTCAGGATGAAAGTGATATCATAGATTTCTGCTCGAATAAAATCTTCAATAAAATAGCTTATTAATTGATTGTAGCCTAAGTGGTTCAGAAAACCTATATACATTGCAGGCCGCATTCTGATATGCTTCAGCACATTATATTCTTTAATCATATATTAAGAATCAAGATATTTAAATATATGAATTTTAAAAGTTTTATCGGGACTTTTGAAAACACCAATGCAGAATCTTTGCAATGTTTTTGGCATCGTCTACACCTCTGTGGTGGGTACCTTCTAAAGTCATACCTAATTCGCCCAAAGCTCTGTTCATTCCGACACTTTTCCTGATCGTAGGATGAATTTCACCAAATAATGTCTTCACATTGATGTGATCATCACTCATGGGATAATCTGTGTAGAATCTTCTTGCCTGGTTTTGAAGCATATTCAGATCATAGTTTCCATAGCTTGCCCATGTCAGTTCTTCGGAATCATATTCTGCCCTCAGGATATCGAAAGCATCATCCAGCATAATGCCTTCATGATCCAGCATATTTTGGGTAATTGTAGTCAATTCCGTACAGAACGGACTCACTTTTGAATACTGGGGTTTTACTAAAATTCCTTCATTTTTAGAGATCTTACCCGTTTTTGCATTCATGATGCATACTCCGATTTCAATGATCTCACTTTCCTGACCTCTTGGCGGCCGGTTATCCCAACACGTTGCTTCAAGGTCTACTATTAATATATTTTCTGTCGTTTTCACTTGTTTAAAATTTAATTGTTAAAGATTGGAAGAGGGATTCGGGAAGAGGGAAATTTGAACAGTGTCTTATTTACTTCCAGCCTCCAGCATCAGTCTTCCAGCCTATTTATCATTTACAGAATCTTACTTAAAATTCTGGCTGTATTATAAGCATCGTCTGCTCCGCTGTGATGGGTGCCTTCAAAATCCATATTCAAATAACTTAAAGCTCTTTTAAGGCCTATCTGTTTGTGCAGGTTGAAATGTCTTTTAAATTCATGCATCACATTCATGTAGTTTTCTGAAAAAGGATTGGTTATCCCGAGCCAGTCACATTGTTCTATGATCTGCTCTCCGTCGAAGTTTCCATAACCTGCCCAGGTAAGCAGTACAGAATGGTATTGATCTCTGATTATTTCACAGGCTTCTTCGAAATAGATTCCTTTTTCTTCTATCAGTTGTGGGGTAATTCCTGTCAATTGTGTACAGAATCTGTTGATCTCTGACCGCTCCGGAATGACATAGATGCTTTGTTTCTGGGAAATCGCTTTTGATGTTAAGTTTAATTTGCAAATTCCTATTTCTATAATATCGACCTGCTGCCCAATGGGAATTCTGTCGTTTTCCCAGCATGTAGCTTCCAGATCGATAATGATTATCTCATTGGTTGTTTTCATGATTTTATTCTTAGAAATTAGAAGTTAGAAGTTAGAGGTTAGAGGTTAGAATTTAGTTTGGTTTATACTTCTCATATCCTCAAGCTTCATTTTCATTGTTAATTGTTAATTCCTGGGAGCAAATGGAGGCGTCCATTTTTTTCTCTTCATTATTTCTTTAACTTCTTCGTAGGAAACCGGATAAAAATTGTGACAGTCTACCCCAACGTCAAAACTGAGTGCCATTTCATCATCCGGCAATGTTCCGTGCGAGTGACCGTATAATTGCCAGACCCCACGGTGGGAGCCATTCCAGGTACGCATGGCGTAATGGAAAAGAATGATTTTCTGTTTGCCATTATTTTGATCCGGTTCATCAATTCTCAGTTCGTGGTAATCTCTGATGGAAGCAAATCGTTTGGGATACGTTAAAGCAGCTCCTTCATGATTGCCTTTGATCAGATGGATATTACCATGTAAGCGATCTAGAATTTCTTTTGTAAAATCCGGTTTTCCTAAACTCATATCTCCTAAGTGGTATACCGTATCACCGGGCTCAATTTTCTTATTCCATCTTTTAATGAGTTCTTCATTCATATGGTCCAGAGATTCAAAAGGCCGCTCTGAAAATTTTATAATATTCTCATGACCAAAATGATGGTCTGCTGTAAAAAATATATTGGATTTCATTTTTTTAATTGTTTTTTCTTTTTTAAACCACCCCGTCAAAAATTCTATGAATTTTCGCCACCCCTCCAAATGATGGGAATTGCCACACTTTTATGAGCCCTGTTTCTCTTTAATACAATGAAGTGTTTTTGTTCTTCTGACTTTGATGGATACTTATTATACATAAAAAAGTTTCGGTAAAAAATTACCGAAACTATACTTTGAGAGTCATCAACTCTTCTTTTATAAAATCAATGACTAAAGAATTCAACTTTTTGTTGATTCTTTTCTGCTCTTCTTTTTCAATAGCCATAAAAGCTGCCGGGAAGTCTTTATCAAAGTCTTCTAAAATATCCTGCGCAAAAAGGCCAATCACTTTACCTATCATTTTAGGTTCGAATTCACCGATTTTGCTCACCACATTATTCAATCTGTTGGCAGTAGCATATTGTTGGATTTCCTCCCAGATCTCCTGAGCTTTTTCACTGAAATGAACCTGTTTCTGAACAGTTTTCGCTTGTTTTTTAACCATTTTCGCTTTTTCGACCCATTTTTCATTCTTATTTTTCAGAATGATTCTTGCACCGTTTCCAAAGTATTTGGTCCTCAAAGTTTTTACAATGGTTCCTTCACACCTATTGTTCTCTAATTCAGGTAGCCCAAGCCATGCCGGAATGTATGAATTGAAAACATTGGGGAATTTCAAAGCTTCCTCAAGACTTCCTTGAAACAAAATTTTTGCATAGAAAAATCCTGTGTCTTCAAAAATTTGATTGACTAATTCTGTATCCAAATAGGTAACTCCATTCAGTTTAATATCGAAAGCGTAAAATTCGTTGTAAGGTGCATATTCAATACCTTTCTGTACTTTCACAGCATCTTTTACGGATTCTACTTCTTTATGCTGGTAACCACCACCGAACAATTCACCGTAGATCACTACAGTTTCAACATCCGGGTGGATGGTCTTTACTTTCTGAAACACTTCTATTACATTATTTCTGTAGCGTTCCAAAACCTGATGGGCATTGAAAAATTTTTCATCTTTTTCGATGAAAGCAGTTCTCTTCGCGATTTTAATTTCCTTTCCGTCGGTAAAGAAAGAGAAATTAGCGCCGTGAACTTTTTCCTGTACGATGAAAACCTCATCCCCAAAACCCTGCATTCTGATCTGTTCGATCACGCGGGCCTGGTAAGCATTTTCTATAGCGTTATATGTTTTGAAAATCATTTTGTTTTAGTTTTTAATCGTTTCTGATTCGTTTTGCTGCATCTGGATAATATGTCTTCGAGCATGGAGTGACAGAAAATAAATATATTCATATACATTAATTTTCCCCAGGTCATTCACTGTCATTGTAGTTTTATACAAAACGCCTTCGCCATTTTTCATTACCTCAAGATAGTGTAAGCATTGAAGAAATTGTTGGCCTATTAAGCTTCGGATTTCATCTAAGCTTAATTCTCCTTTCGGCTCCATATGTTCTGGTCTTATCCATTCAAAAGCACCATATTCACCTACTTTGTCGAAATTTTCTTTATTGAAACTGTAGTTTTTTATTTCAGATTCCAGATCAAGTTCTAAAGAATTCTTCATTGCTTTTTTGGACCCTTTTTCGATAAGGATGAGCAGATAAAAATTCGTAAGATAAATGTGCTCTAAAATCTGCTGAATCGTCCAGCCTCCGTTTGAAGGCTGATGATTCAACGTTTTTTTATCTTTTTGAAACCATCCGTCTACATTATCAAATGTGAGCTTCAGATGTGCTTTTATATCTTCAATAAATCTAAAAATGTCCATTACAATTCTTTAAAGTTTTGCAGCAGGTTTAGGATATTTTCCTTTCCTACCGGATTCATGGAGTGGCAATAGAATTTCGGAAGATCCAGATAATGATCCATACAATATTCTACCAGCCATTTGGCGCAGTCGTATCCTGTTTTCTCAACAAATTCCTGAGAATTCTGTTTCAAATAGTGTTCGTCTGCAAGATCATGGTCAAAAGATATCATTTCCGGGAGTCCTTTTTCCAAGATCCTGTTGACAAACTGTTCGTAATTCCGAACAATGTGCCAGTCGCTTCTGAGGAAAATATCCTGTTGGGTATAATGATAAGCCTCGATCGGATATCTTATATCATCCAGAAATAATAATCTTTTTGTTTTTTCCATTGTTAATTTTTATAAATTCTTTAAACTTCCAGCTCCCAACATCCCTCTTCCATCTTTCTTACACCATCATATCAGCACAATTGGAACTTGCGAAAGCGTAAGGCTTTGCTTTAAACACATATCCCATTCCCAGAATATATCCCATAGCATCTTTTAATGCTACATTGGATTTAAAATCCGGGTCTGTATTAATGTCTGCGTGTACCTCCATTTCCACACCATAAGCATCCAGCACAGAACAGATCGCGTATGCAATTTCAACGGATTTGTTGACTTCATTCAGCATTCGCTCCTTGATACTGATACTCTGTATTTCTCTTTCTTTTCTGATAAAGGTAAACGCTCCTTTTCCCTCACGAATAAACACTACTGCCGTAGCATAGTTGATGGCATCTCCGTATACATGAGAGTCTGATCCCACACATACTTTCAAACGGTGTCCGTTGGCCTGTTCGCGAATGATGGCTTCTTCTACCAGCTGTGTGATAGAGTGCTGGAAAATTTTTCCACTCATATTCTGCCATGTTTGTTGTTGCGTTTCCATTTTTTCTACATGTTTTAAATTTTGTTTTAAATTAATTTGTGAATTGTGAATCGTCAATTAGTTTTCACTGTCAATATTTTTAAATTCATTTGCAAAGCAAAATTCACTATTAACTATTCACTTTGCACTCCGAACCGGACTTGAACCGATACCATCAGTTTTGGAGACTGAGATGCTATCATTACACCATCAGAGTAAATTGTTGATTCATTAGGACTCGAACCTAAACTCCAAGAATCAAAATCTCGTGTGCTGCCATTACACTATGAATCAATTTTATAATTGATAAATGTTGATTGATAATTGATGAAGTGCTCAGCAATCATTGATCATTAATCTCTTATCATTTATGTTTTTGTACGGGAAGAGGGATTCGAACCCTCAAAAGCTTGATCCTAAATCAAGAGTGTCTGCCATTCCACCATTCCCGCAGGTTTTTATAAGTAATGAGTAATATTTTCTATTTTTATTATTACTCATTGCTCATTACTTATTATTCATATCCTGTACCTCTCCCCAGATTCGAACTGGGACTTTACGGGGTTTAAAGCCGTTTTCTCTGCCAATTGGAATAGAGAGGCGTTATTTTTATGAGTAATGAGTAATTGGTAATACTTTCTATTTTCATTATTACTCATTGCTCATTACTTATTACTCATATTATGTCTAGGTTTGAGAAAGCTCTGTCTGTTTATAAATTATGCCTGCTAGTATTTGTAAAGATCTTCTGCTCTCGACAAACCTTTCTCATTTCCTAATGTATTTTGTTTAAAAAAGTAAAAGGCTGTCTGTTTTTATTGACTAAAGATCTTCTGCGCTCGACAGTCCTTTTTTCTCTTTTCTTCTTTTTTGTGTGAATGATAACTGGCCAATTTTTAAAAACAATCTGAACTTTCATGGTATTAAATCAATTCAATATTGACCAGTTATTCACATCCAGTACTCTATAAGGGAATCGAACCCTTGTTTTCTGCTCGAAAGGCAGGCGTCCTCACCGTTAGACGAATAGAGCGTTAATCCACAAACCAGGAATCGAACCTGGACAACAAGAGTACATTTCCTGCATGCTGCCATTACATTATCTGTGGTTGGTGGAAGTAGTAGGATTCGAACCTACTCAGCAATGAAGCAACAGATTTACAGTCTGCCCCGACTCTCCAACTTCGGCGTACTTCCCTGTTTTATGAGCAATTAGTAATTCATAAGTAATTCCTCATTTTTCCTTTTTGAAAAGAAAAGGTCTGTCTTTATATTGAATGTTTGGTTAAAGATCTTCTGCGCTCGACAGCCTTTTTCTTTTATTAATAAAGGATATTCTTTGTTATAGATGATAAAAGATCATTGATAAATGATTCTTTATATCTCCTATAATTTTTACATTGAGATGGCTATGGGATTCAAACCCACTCAGTTGACACAACGGTTTTGCAGACCGCCCCGACTCTTCTACTTCGGCGAACCATCAGATTAAAAAATAAAGTCTGTCTTCATTTATTTGATAAAGAACTTCTGCGCCTGACAAACTTTATTTTACCTAAAAATTTATAAATGATATTCTTTAACTTTTAATTCATCCGGAGAGAAGAAAAGCCTGTCTGTATTTTTCGTGTTTGGCGTAAAGATCTTCTGCTCTCGACAAACTTTTACTTTTTCTCCTGAAACAATTAACAATTAGTTACTGTAATTCCGGAAGGACTCGAACCTTCAACCTCCGGTGTATCAGACCGACACTCTAACCACTTGAGCTACGAAATCATTTGTATTCCATAAGGGGATCGAACCCTTGTCGTCCGGTAGAAAGCCGGATGCACTTGCCACTATGCTAATGGAACAAATTGTCTGGAAAGCAAGATTCGAACTTGCGACCTCCCGCGTCCAAGACGGGTAAACAACCACCGTTATCTTTCCAGCTTTGGGGTTCACTTCTGTTTCTTTTCCGGGAGACAGCCGGATAGGAAATTTTCCATGAACCTTTTGTGATTCCGAGAGGACTCGAACCTCTAACCCTGGGTTTAGAAAACCCATGCTCTGTCCAGTTGAGCTACGGAACCATTTTTGTAACCCCAGAAAGATTTGAACTTTCAACCCCCGGTTTAAAAGACCGGTGCTCTAACCATTTGAGCTATGAGATTGTTTTAAAGTCGTGAATAGTCAATAATCAATTCGCTTCGCTTGTCAATTTTAAAATTCACATTCTTTGTAATCTCAGAAGGACTCGAACCTTCAACCTTCGGTGCCGTAAACCGACGCTCTATCCAATTGAGCCATGAGATTTTCTCCTTTGGGTATCTCCGGGGATCGAACCCTGTTCTCCGGTTCCACAGACCGGCGCTTTACCAAATAAGCTAAAGAAACCATAAAAAAAGCGCCTCTTTTCGGGAGGCGCTTCATATATTTAAACGTAAGAGATCATTAGCTGACCCACGTATATAAGCACCTTTTATCCACAATTCCACTATCAAGAATACATGCAACACCTGTCGGTTCCTGTCCGAATAGTCTTGAATATTGATTGAATATGTTGTGTAACTGTTTCATTTTATTTTTGTTTGTTTCTAAATTATTTTTAACTGAATCCTGAAAACCTGTTGCTTTCAATTTTCGGTTGCAAAGTAAATATGAATTTTTGGAATCCGCAAATAAATTTTCAAATTAAAATACTGATAATCAATTTATTACGTATTGTTTTTAGCATAGAGAATTTCTGTCCGCAATATTTTGCAGATATCTTAATTACCTAAATGACTGTCTCTCACCGGGTTGCTTATCACTCTATTTTATCGTATTAAAGTTTCATTGTTAATTAAAAATTTTACATGTTTATGGTTATTTTTTTTCATTCTAAATAATTTCTGACCTAAAAAACAAAAAACGCCTCGGTTTTCCGAGGCGTTTCTGTTGTATTTTGATTAATTTTTTACGGGTTTACAGTAAATAATTTCCAAAGTCAGCACATTTCGCCTCATTCCATATCACCTCATCATATCCGAATAATCCTTTGTTAGAAGGACTTTCGCATAGTTCTGCATTGATATGTGCTCTTTGTATTGTCATAATTTTCTGGTGCAAAGATAAATCTTTTTTAATATTATTTTATAATATTCACAACTTTGGGAAAGTTTTAGATACGCAAAGGGGTGTAAAGGAATCAATTAAAATTGATTTGATAAAGCTGAATTTTTCTTTAATTTTTAAATTCCTGAATCTTTAAAATTTAATTCCTGAACATTTTATTTCTTGCTGTTTTGAATCTCGAAATATCCTTTAGAATCACGTCATCACCGGGATTAAAATATTTCAGTTCATTGACAATTTCTGAGCGGGTATCTACTTTTTCCGCGATGATTTCATAGGCTATATTTCTGATTGCGGCCTGTAATTCCGGATCTTTCTTGAATTCATACTTCATGGCTTCCAGGTAAGTGATCTTTTTATGACCCGGAGTTTTCTCATACAAATTCTTTATTTCTGATTCCAGCTTTTTAACATCAAAAATATTGGCAAAATAGTTATTCAGACAGTTGAAGGCATCTTTATCCTCTTCCCAACCCTTCAATAATATTTTCTGCGCTTCCTCCGGCTTTTCCATTTTCTTACGGTATACCAAAGAAGCTTTCACCATCTGACTATTTCCTGTATAATCATCTGCAACGATCTGATAATAATAATGGGCATTTTTAAGATCATTTATTTCTTTGTAAAGATCGCCCACTTTTTCTTTCTGCTCCATTTCTTTATAAAGCTCAATAGCTTTTTTATGCTGTTTTGCTTTTTCATAGCAAACCGCAGCATCGGATTTATTATTCAGTTTTTTAAGATATACTACCGCTGCTTCATTATAAAGCCCTCCATTTTCAAGTGTTTTTGCACCTCTGTAATTATCCTGCAGCAGGTTCATATAGACTCTTGCTGCCTTTTTGTAATCTTTTTCGGCAATGTATTTTTCGGCAAGCTCCTCATATTTACTGCGAATCCTGTCGAAAAGTGAATTTTCCAGATAGAAACTGCCGCTTCTGCTTCCTTTTCTTCCTGCGGAATTTCTGTTGTTCTGCTCTTTATCTTTTAAAGAAGTGATCACCAGAAGAATGATGAAAGCAACCACCAGGAAAATGGCTAATGTACCCATCACACTCCAGAAGCTTTCATGGAATAACTGGGCAACAATTCCGACAACCTTAAACATCGCCAGCAGCACGAATGCTGCCATGAATTTGTCTATAAATTTCTGTCTATTCATAATCATCGGATTTTAAAATGGTTTTATCTTCCCTGAAAAGACGATAAAGGAGCAACAGCACACAAATTACCAGAACCCACACAAACCAGTTGTATCCAAACATCTTGACCAGCGGATAAAATAAGTACACAAGCATGGCTAAAAGGATAGCAATTAAAATAACCTTCACCCAGACAGGGACATTATCACCACCCACATTCAAAGATTTATTTTTAAACAGGAAAGAATACAATCCTACTCCCGCAATCATCAGAATCACCATATACAGGATGTCCGAGACAGGAGCCTTTTTTTCCAATGGTGTACCTTCCGTACCTATTGCCTTTACTTTAGCTTTGTCAATGGACGCCGAAGACGGATCCATCATATCTAACGTCCCGTAAAGTTTCCCTAATGAATCAGCCATTAACGCCTTTCTCTTTTTCAGAAGATATTTTACAACATCACCATTCACAGGCTTTCCTTTGGTGTATTGCTTTAAAGAATCTGAAATTTTACGTTTCAGGTTTTCTGTTTTCTGTTCTAAGTGTTTTGTAATTTTTTTGGTGTAAATGATTTTAAGAGAATCTCTGCTCTGTTTTTCTTTATTGACAAGCTTTTCAATATCCTTTCCTATTTCGCCGACCTCTCTGCCGCCAGCTTTTTTATAATTCTCCTTGTCTTTTTTTGTTTTGGATTCTATGATTCCGGCGTGAATAAGTTCCTGGGATAATCCTTTTCTCTCCCGATGATACATAGAATCTATCTTCAGATCAATCTCAGAGGTTCCGGACTGGAAAGCGATCATATCTGAAGGAGCTCTTACCGCATTGTTTTCAATAGTTCCTGATGAAGGACCTGTTTCTTCCTGTACTGAATCACTTTTATCAGAGGGCAAGGCAACCCTTAACACGATCGCTGCAATAATGAGTGCCCAGAATACCCTGCGGAAATTTTTTGTTCCTGCACTTTCATTTTTTCCATTGGCGCCCCGACCAAATAATACTTCCAGCCATGTAAATTTAGCAAAACCATCTCCCCGGGAAGTTCCCATAACATCAAGAGAAACGCCTAGTTCTACTGCGCGTTCGGGATACTTTTCAATATACTGTAAATATTTTTCTATTTCTTTTTTGTTCCCTGCCATTACTTTTTTAAGGTCAAACGGCAGATTGTTCATCCATTCTTCTTCGGTTTGTTTGGGCTGTAATGTTTCCATAACCTGTTCATCATCCACTTCAACCGTATAGCTTTCTATTTTTTGAGGAATTGAAACACCATTCAATGGTTTTCTAATGGTTTCTTTGATCATTTCCGGTTGTTGAATCAGAGAAAGCCAGTCAATTTCTTCAGACAGTTTTACCAGTCCGAATTCAGGATGCATAATCAGAAACCGGGAATCAAGCTGAGCCCAGTCTTCGGTGTTTATTTTAGGATAAAAGATGGTATTTTCCGGGAGGAAAAGTCTGTCGTCCACACTTTGAAAGTACGCGTTTCTGCCTATTTCCTGTGGAGCATGATCTTTAAAAACAAGAAAACACCCATACAGCACATTGGGACGATCAGCCGGAATCGCAAAAGACTGTACCTGATTTAAATGAATTCCCAGCGTTTCCATTTCCTGAAGCCACACCACAGGCGAAGAGCCTCTGATCAAAAGTCCTTTTTTAGGATAGCTGTTTTTCGGGAAAGGTTTTATTCTAAGCTCCATAATCCACAATCTGTTCTATAAACGGTTTTAAAAACCTGTCACACATATCATCCATTGTTCTTACTTTCAACAGGGCATGTTCCGGAAGATAATATTCTGATCCTCCAAATTCTGTATAGGTAGCCAGCGAGAGAAATCCTCCCAATGTAGAAGGAATGAAGAATTCTTCAATACTCTTGTTACTGCTTCGGAAAGTCAGCATTCCCCGTGAATCGGTAATAATTTCGCTTCCATCAGGAAATGTAAATTTATTTTTATTCTGCTCTGCAAAGATTCTGATGTCATATTTATTTTTGGAAAAGTTCAGTGTATTTTCAGAAGCACTGTATAATTCATTTCCGGAAACGACCAGATTTTCATGCTGATTAATTCCGATTTTATTGAAATTATTGATGATCTTCAATCCGCTTCCTTTAAGCTTGGCGACTTCGGCTTCGGCTTTTATATTATTTTTTTCAAATTCTTTCTCCTTTCCGGTAATAGGTTCTACGGAAATATTTCCATCAATATTAATTTTGTAATGGGTAACATTATCAGGATGATGGAGATAAAAATTCCGTCCGAAATAAATCAGCTGAAAATATTCCGGAATATTCAGTCCTGTAAGGTTTTGGTCGGAATACTCTCCTGTATTAAGATTTAGCTTTGAAATCAGTTTCTGATCAGACTGATACTGACATAAAATAAAGTGCTGCTGCCTGTTTTTTGACAAGGCAAACTGTCCTTTGGGTTTTATGGAAATTTTATCAAACAACACTTCACAGCCATGATGGGTTTTATAATAATCATAGGAATGTCTGTCATAATAGTTATCGGAAAGATAAGTCTTCAGCAATTGTTTTTTTGAACTCAGAATGAAAAACTCTCCATCATACAGAAACTTAGCAATTTTATTAACAGGTGTAGGGAACAAGATCGGATAGTTTTGCGGAAGATCTGTTTTCTTTCCGTTAAAGTTTTGAACGGATTGTTTTTGCTGTGGCGGATTGGCCCACAGTTCCTGCAATGGAAGTTTTATTTTCTGGATATGCTTTCTTGCTCCTTTGTGATGTTTGTAAAAATTGATTTCACCATCCGAGGCTGTCGTTACCAAAAACTTCAGCTGGTCCCTGTTCTGATGTACAACCCGCTGAATCTTCTCATCAGCCATGTTATCCTGATGCGTAATGAAGAAAACTTCAATATCCTTTTCTGAGTGGTTTTCATTAAAAAACTTCTCCAGTGCTTCTGAAACTTCCAGAACAGCACTTACCTGATTGAGGTTTTCCACTACTTCTTCCACTTTGTTCAGCGCAATGGGAGTAGCTGCCTGTCCTAAAGCGAAGATTTTACATTCAGAATGGGCTTTTGGGTGTTTGATAACCGCTATTGCCGAGGCATACGCCAATACTTTTGGAGTTCCCCAGTTTCTGAGAGAAGTGTCAATAAGGATAATTCTTTCAAAAATATTTTCTTCAGGCGGAATTTCTCTTTGCATATACAATGCCTCGTTATTCGCAACACGATTCATAAAGACATCATCTTCGTTGGCAAATTCGGAAAGAAGCATCCGGTGGAAATCACCTTTGTTGGTCATATCAGAAATTCCTCCGATAGGCTGTTCACCGGGAGAAAGATGGCGCATGGGAATTTTCAGCCCGCTCCATATTCTTTTGATCAGGCTTCCTATCTGAAAAGTCTTTGGTTCATCAGTTAATTCTTTGATAAAATCTTTATCCGTATCTGCTGTTGTCTCTTCTTGTACTACCTCATCATCCAGTTCCGGCTCATCAACCAAGCCTTTCATGGCATCAATGACAGACTGTACTGTAGGAAATTTTTCATTCAGATTCAAAGCACTCAGATCTTTGTTTAAAGCTATTGAACCTTCGTCTTGTTTTTCCGCACTGATCGCTAGTTCCTGAGGTCGTTTATAATAGATCTTTAAATAAATATCCGCATGAAGAGAGGCCACCCTGTTATGGCTATTGCTGAACAAAGTCTGGAGCAATACAATTCTGTTCTGTTTCTCTTTATAAACTTTGGGAAGTGATTTTATTTTTTCAAGGAATTCAATTTGCTTTTCCGCGTTGAACTCAAAATCTTCACCGCTATAAAACTCAGCTGTACGTCTTAACGGGCCAGCAAAGTCCGTATATCCATCCTGCATCGCATACAAAACCATAAGCAATGCCCCGAACGGAGGCCATCCCTGCGGCTGAAGCTCTTTCAGGATCTCCATTAGATAAGGCCTGTATGCAATGGCTCCTACTCCGGGAATGGAGAGGAGATTGTTTTCATGATAACCGGAATCACCGGGAACATCTTCATCTGTTTTCCATTCCCAGAAGTAATTTTCACAGGACTGGAAATAGGTCTTTAATTGCATTCTCTTGATTTTTCAGTAAGACGGAATGAGCTTAGGGACAACTGACGGAAATCTGTATCCTGTATGAAGAGATCATTTCCATCTTCATCCCACAGCAGCCATCCCTCCTGTTCTTCATTATATTTATGCTGTAACAGCGTACTCAAATTTTTAAATTCAAAATCCAGACCTGCAGGCAGTAAATGTCTGTCCTTTGTCCAGTATGTCTTTCCGGGAAAGCTCAATAATGGGGTTCCCATAAACAGGACTTTATCGCCCAGAACTGTCCATTTTATTTTTTCAAGCTTAAACTTCGGTAATGCAGCGATACTGTTTCTAATATCGGCAATATTACTCAGCAGAGCGATAACCGACTGTTCTTCATTGCTTTCTTTTAAGTTCACCTTAACCTGTTCGTGAATTCCAAAATAGTTTTGGTTTGAAGGTGGAAAACTAAGCTGCAATGCTTTGTCTATGGGAATCCAGAGCAAAGCTGTCCGCATTTTTTTGCTTGGAACCAAAGCATCTTTTCTGAATAAAAGCCCATCACGAAGTTCATACAGAATAAAGTCCGGCAATTGTTGTATTTCCGGAGCTGCCGCCTGTTCCTCGGTAAAGCCTTTCAGCCAGACCGTATCTCCATCCATGGCAATCAGAATATTTTTCCAGTCTCTGATCGAGCCCAGAAAATCTT
This sequence comes from Chryseobacterium sp. DZ-32, assembly GCF_059587025.1. Taxonomy (NCBI): domain Bacteria; kingdom Pseudomonadati; phylum Bacteroidota; class Flavobacteriia; order Flavobacteriales; family Weeksellaceae; genus Chryseobacterium; species Chryseobacterium sp. DZ-32. The sequence continues at coordinate 105,972 of NZ_JCAIOM010000002.1, read as the reverse complement.
CATCTGCCCGGGGAATTTCTGCCCGGAATTCTTTTAAACGCTTTGAAGAATCTTCTGCCATAAGCTTTCAATTTCCTGCTGAATATATTGTTTCTGTTCCGGATTTCTGATCCAGTCGCAACGGGTCTGCAGATATCTCAGTTTATCTTTAATCACATTTTGCTCTTCAAAGCTCAGCATTCCGCCATCCCATTTCTCCACCAGAATTTTTACGTCTTTCATGACTTCTTCAGCGTTGGGAGTTTTGTTCTGCATAGCCTGAGGATGAGAATCCGGATGATTATCTTTCTCAATCGTCCTGTTGATAATTCCCTCCAGAATTTCAATCTGTTCTTCTGTATCCCAGATATGTTTCAAAACCCATAGATCGGAAAGTACAGCTTCTTTTCTTCCGCAGATCAGTGCACTTGCAGCAATCAGATTCTGAAGTTTCACCGCTCTACGGTCGGAAATGGCAATACCTGTATTTCTAAGGTTCATAATGGTATTCAGATAGACTTCATAGATGGGTTTCAGATCTATTGTTTTGCACAGCTTCTGAAGTTGTCCGATCTCATCAGCATGAATTTCCGGAATTTCCGTTTCTTCTTCATTTTCCAGCTTTCTCCCTGCCAGAAGAACTTGCTGCAAAAGTTCAGGATTCACATAGTCTACACTGATTCTTACCAGAAAACGGTCAAATAATGCATTCAATGCTTCATCTTCCGGAAGAACGTTACTTGCTCCCACAAACATCAGTGCAGGTAAGTGCTTTGTTTCTTTTCCTCTTTTAAAAATCTTCTCATTGAGTGCCATCAAAAGGGAGTTCAGAATAGCAGAATTGGCATTGAAGATCTCATCCAGGAAAACCATGGAAGCCTCGGGCATCATTCCTTCCGTATTGGTAAGAAGTTCCCCTTCTTTCAGTTTTCTGATATCAAAAGGTCCGAAAATCTCGTTGGGTTCTGTAAAACGGGTTAATAAATATTCAAAGTTTTTCCCGTCTTTCACGGTTTTTGCCAGGGTTCTGACAATGGCTGATTTTGCAGTACCCGGAGGACCGTATAAAAAGGCATTTTCTCTTGCTAAAAGGCAGATCCCCAACAGATCTACGACATCATTTTTGCCTACAAAAGTTTCTTTTACGTAGTTTAGAACTGTATTAAGCTGATTTATATTCTGGTTCATTGACTTAAAAAATTAAAATTTCCACCATTTTTTCTTTTGGGGTTTCTGTTCTTCTTTGCTTTCTGCCTGTTCATTTCTTTTGCTGAATGAAAAGGCCATTCTCTGATAAGGATCTTTGATATCAAAGTACAATTGAGATCCATCATCAAGAGTAAGTGCATCCATGATCTTATTTCCATCCCTGACCAGACTTTGTGAAACATCCTGTTTATTGAAATGATGTCTGATCAGATCTCTTTCATCGGAAATTCTTGTAATAATATAGGGTGAATCCCTGGTTCCATCTCCTGTTTTTTCAAGGCATTCAAAAATAAGCTGTGCTATTGTCATTTCAATACTTCGTCCTTTATCTTCGCCCAGTTCTTTGTACGCAAAATATTTATAAATATGGGCTCTCGGACTCAGCAAAATATTGACGTTTACATATTGTATAACCTCTTCAAACTTTCCTTCATTGAGTAGATCCTGCATGTTTTCAATATCTTCCGAATAGGGATCATATTCAGGATCATTGATTACCAGCTCACGGCATTTCAGGAACGTTTCTTTGGTGGGGTCCGCTAAAAATTCAAATACTTTCTCATACGTTTTCATTATTATCTTCGGTTATAGTTTTTAATTCTCGCCAGAATGCGTCTTTGTGCATTCCGAATTCGGCAATCAGTTGTTTATTGATAAACGGAATTTCTGCCAGTTTATCATCTTTTTTTTCAACAATTCTTTCCAGATATAGCTTTCTGTAGGTACTGTCTTTCAGTTCTTCAGGCCAATTTACGTTTTTCAGATCAAGATCATATCCTATTCCGGAATAGTGAAACTGTGTCAGAATATTTTCCAGCATGGGGATTAAAGCATCTTCGGGATCCACAGTATGTAAAGCAGTCATTACCTGTGGCAAAAATCTGAGTGACATATCTGCGGATAAGATGGAAGGAATATCCCGTGTTCCTTTGAATCCGGGAATAAGATTTTCAATATCCTTTTCGGTATTTTCTCTGATGAGATAAAGCTGTGCGCTGTGATAGAGAATCTTGGCGGCCCATACGGCTGTCTGTTTGTTACAGATTAAACGGTCTGATAAAAATTCAAGTCTTTCTTTTTCGAATTCTGTTTCAAAATAATCTCCTGCTTCCGCCTCTTCCTGAGGGGAGATTTGCTGTAAGCTTGAAAAAAGAGTGATACATTCTTCCTTACGAAGCAAAAAGATCGTGTCTAAAAACGGTGACTTGGTTTCCATGATCTAACAAAAATAAAATTATTTCGTTGAGAATAAAATTTTTGTGGGAAAGATTCTTGTTAAATATGGAATTAAAGTGTTGGAAAACGCAAAGATGCAAAGGTTATAAGCATTATGCCGTTTTTAAGGTGCAAGAAAATCTTACAATCTAAACCTTATAGGTTTTAAAAACCTATAAGGTTTGAAATTACGTATTCATTACTACTAAAGATTGCTTCGGCGCTAAAGCTCCTCGCAATGACTTACTGTGATACAATTTCAATGATATTATTTTCCGGATCAAGGATCACGCTTTCGTAATATCCGTCTCCAGTGGTACGTGGTTCTCCGGCAACGGTGTATCCGTCTTTTCTCAGCATTTCTGTAAGCTCGTCTACTTTATCTTTGCTACCAACAGAAAATGCAAGATGGATAATCCCATACTGTTGAGATTCGTAAGAGTTTTCAGTTTCTCTGATATCCGGTCTGGTCATAATTTCAAGGCGACAGCCGTTCTCAAAACTTAAAAAATAGGATTGAAAATTTTTAACAGGATTGTGATACTTTTCATTGGAAACGGCTCCGAAATATTTCTGATAAAACGCTCTGGATATTTCCAGATCTTTCACCCAAACAGCGATATGTTCAATTGTCATAGTTTCAATTTTTACGGTTTGACTGTTGCAAAAGTAGCCGCTGGCCTTTAACGATACCCGCTCCACATTATTCTTTTATTGTTCTGTATTTACCAGGTGACATTTTGAATTATACAAAAGACTTTAATTAAAATCTTATTTAAAGCATTTATTGATAAGATCTTATACTGTCTGTAAATGAGAGAAGGCTTCATTGTTTCCATTTTCGTAATGGCTGAAACAAACTAAAAGTTATTATCTTTGTCCCATTCAAAATAACATTATGAGTATTCACATCAGTGCAAAAAAAGGAGAAATTGCCAAAGTAGTATTGCAGCCGGGGGATCCGCTTCGTGCACAGTATATTGCTGAAAATTATTTAGAAAATGCTAAACTGGTAAGCAAAACCAGAGGAATTTTTTATTATACAGGTCTTTATAAAGGGAAGGAAATCACTGTAGGAGCAAGTGGAATGGGTTTTCCAAGTATCGGAATCTATTCTTTTGAACTGTTCACAGAGTATGAAGTAGACACGATCATTAGAATCGGGACTTGTGGTGCTTACAATACAGATCTTCAACTTTTTGATATTTTAAATATTGACAAAGCTGCCAGCGAAAGTACGTACGCCAAATATGCATGGGGAATTGAAGATGAAATCCTTTCTCACCAGGGGAATATCTTTAATACCATCAACGAAACGGCTAAAGATTTATCATTGAATGCTAAAGCCATCAATATCCACAGTAGTGATATTTTCTACAGAAAAGATCCTGCTACTCCTGAAATTGCTACCAAATATAACTGCCCTGCAGTAGAAATGGAAGCTTTCGGTTTGTTTGCCAATGCTCAGTACTTAGGAAAAAATGCTGCGACTATTCTTACGGTAACGGATATTATTCCTACCCACGAAAAAATCTCTGCTGATGAAAGAGAAACAGCTTTGAATCCAATGATGGAGCTGGCTTTGGAATCGGCGATAAAGAGTTTATAAGAGCCAATACATTATAAGAAAAGAGCTTTACTTCATCAGTAGAGCTCTTTTTTATAGTCTGAAAAAATTTCTGGCCGTTTCTGTGATCTCGTCTGCGACTTCGGAAATGCTGATCTTCTTCAGGTGGGCAATCGTTTGTGCTACATAAGGTAAAAACGAAGGTTCATTTCTTCTGTTCTGCATTCCGGGCATATTTTTCGGAAGCATAAAGGGAGCATCGGTTTCAATCATCATTCTATCAAGAGGTACATATTTTATGACGTCTTCCAGATGTTTAAATCTTTTGTCATCACTTATGGCTCCGGTAAATCCTAAATAAAATCCTTTATCCAGATATGTTTTTGCTTCCTCCAATGTTCCGGTAAAGCAATGTACAACGGCTTCGGGTAATCGGGTAAGGTATTCATCCGTGATGTCATTAAACTTTTTAAATGCAGCTCTTTCATGAAGGAAAAGTGGTTTATTAACTTCTATCGCAAGCTCCAGCTGTGCTTTATAACATTTTTCCTGGATCGTTCTCGGAGAGAAATCACGGTCAAAATCCAGCCCGCATTCGCCTACTGAAACCACATGATCCTGCTTTAATAGTTTTCTGAGCTCATCAATACTTTGTCCATTAAAAGATTTGGCATCATGGGGATGAATTCCGGCTGTTGAAAATAAAATTTCGGGATATTCTTCGGCAATTTCAGAAGATTCTTTACTTCCTCTTACGCTGGTTCCGGTGAGAATCATATGCTCAACTCCGTGATCCAAGGCACGGTTAATAATTTCTTCGTGTTCATTATAGAACTGTTTATTGGTCAGATTAATGCCAATATCAATATAAGTGTTCATATATTTTTTACTTTTTATTCGATGTTAATTTCTAAATATAAAATGGAAACTGGTAGAATTCTGTTAGAAAAACTTTTGTTCTCATTGATTCGTAGCTTATGTTTTATATCTACAAAACTAGAAGTATGGTACGCAATGTTTTTACGCAGTTAAAAAGAAGAAAAGTAAAAAGACAAAATACTTTACGATTAAAAAATCTGCTTGTCTGCGGGAGTTTTTATTTTCCCACCGATTTCACAGATGGTGCAGATGTTTGTGGATACTCTATTCGTTGATAAATTTTTCGAGAAAGCCGATCAGTTTTATTCCGCCGTGGCTCCAGCGGATTCCGTGACCTTCTTTTTCCCGGACTTCAAAGACCAGCTCATGTTTATAATGAAAGAAGACATTCCACCAGGTTTTATTGTCAAGAATTTCATAGATTTTTGCCATGACCTTCTCCTGTTTCTGCTGATTGTTCCCTTTTATTTCGCCCCAGAAATCATCCATTCTTCCAATGTGTTTTTCCCAGGCTCTTTGTGCAATGGTAATTTCGTTATTGAAAGGTTCCTGACAGGCATTGAGCAGCATGGTTTTCAACGGTGGAATGCCATTTTCATCGCGGATGCTTGCAGAGGTTAATCTTTGTCCTAAAATATTCAGCCAGTGTTCAAAAGGAATTGCTTCCAGCGATGCTGCTTTTACCTCATCAGAATCGTTACTTTCCAGAATGGGAATGAATTTTCCAAAGCTTTCCTGCCTGTCAATAATTATTTCTTCATTAAAATAAGGCAGCTGCAATTCTAAAGTATTCTGCTTAAACCTATGAATATTTTCCTCCAGAGTTTCCAGGTGTTCTTCTGCTAAAAGGGCTTTGTATTTACCCTTCCATACTTCTGAAAACAGTGGAATATAAGGTTCAAACATATTCATACTTACTTTGTTTTGATAAGATTAACAGAAAGATTTTCTTCACTGATCAGATAACCAATAAGATTGAACCATTCTTTGCAGTGATCGAGAATCCAGGCATCAGAAGAAATAATGATTCCCGAACTTTCTGCCAGAAATTTATCAGGATTAAACTGAAGATCAGCTTCCCAGTTGAGTCGATTCTGCTCAGCATATTCAAGAACAAGCTGTTTGATTCTTCCACTGTTGGAAACCGGTTGATCAAAAATCCATACAAGTTTCTGAATATGATTTTTCCGGTAAAAAGAAGCAATCAATTCAACTGCTCTTAAGGTTTGATTAACTCTTTTATAAGTTCCATGCACTCCTGAAAGGTCACGGATACAGCCATCCAATCCTTCAAAAACATAAGCTTCAGAAAGCAGACTTTCCAATAAAATAATAACATTGAAACCATCAAGATATATTGTTTTCTCTTTTAAATCTGAAATATCAACATGCTTCAACTGTCTGTTATGAAGCTGTACATCGGATGCCGACATTCCTCTCAAAGCTTGTATCTGACGGGTTTTCAGACGGTACCTGTTACCAACGAGATCCGAAGCCGCTTTTTCCGGGTAATCTCTGCTCAGAAGGTACTGCATGTCTTCAACGGCCAGTTTTAGCTTACTGACCTGTTTCTCTGAACCGAATAAAGTATCATCGCCGGTATTTTTTCCACGGTTTCTGTTATTCATATTCAAAAATAAAGTTTTTGGTGGATGTTAGAAACCACCCCGTCAAAAATTCTTTGAATTTTTGACACCCCTCCAAAGGATGGGAATTTCACACCTTTGATTGTTAAATTTGTCAATGATATCATTTTTCTCATTTTGAATTGGGATCTGTTATGTTTTTTACAACAAAAGAGATATTTTGTACAACGCCGTGATATTTATTAGAAATAAGTTTGCAAAGACTTAAAAAATACTTTTATGAATACACTGAAAAAATTATGTTATCTGTCTGCAGCGGTGCTGTTATCAGCGTCTTTCGTTTCATGCTCGAGTGATGACAATGAAATCATTATTGAACAGCAGACTCCCTCACAAGTACTGTCTTCTACGCCATGGGAAACTACCGGAGCTAAAGATAAAAACGGAAATAATGTTGCCCTTACTGATGCCAGTGTAGCCGGATATGTAGGGTTTGCTTATTTCAAGACAGACGGAATGTTTGCAATCTACAGCCTTACAGATGTATTGAGATCTATGGGAACATGGTCTGTAGATGCTCAGGGTAAAACAAGAACTATTGCTGCCTTAAACCCGGACGGAACCACTATTTTCACCCGCGATGTTGAAATTCTTGTGTTGAACAGAAATGAATTCACCTACAGAATCCGTCCTAATTCCAGTGATCCGTCTGTGTATTATGACATTATCCATACGAAAACTTCTCACGCTGAGCCAGCTAACGGGCAGCTTACTTTGGCTTCTACTCCATGGGAAACAACAGGTGCCAGAGATAAAAGCGGAAATAATGTTGCTCTTACTGATGCCAGTGTAGCCGGATATGTAGGATATTCTTACTTCAAAGCTAACGGAACTTTTAAAATTTTCGGTTTAAATGATATACTGCGATCTGAAGGAACATGGTCTATTTCTCCTGATGGAAAGAAGAGAACGCTTACGACTCCAACTTTTACGCGTGTTGTGGATATTCTACTTTTGAACGAAACAACATTTACTTACAGAATTACCCCAGATGCGGCTAACCCAGCTGTATTTTACGATATTATCCATACAAAGGTCAACCATAAGGAACCTTTGTAATGATTATTTTTTTTATAATAAGGAAGAACCTGCTCAGTAACGGGCAGGTTTTTATATGTTTTAATTAAAGGAATGTTCCGTTAGTAACTTATCATTTGTATTCTTCCCACCATTTTTTCCAGTTTACTTTTCCCAGCTGATCCAGATTTACTTTTTCCCCGATCATCGGAAGGGTAACCGGGATATTGTTTTCTTCAGCATGTTTTGAAGCCAGCTCTAAAGGTTCGTACCAGATATGCTGTGCAAGCTTGAATTTGGAATTGTGTACCGGGATAAAGTTTTGGGCTTTTAATTCTTTTATTTCTTTCATCAGCTGGTCCGGCAATGTATGGATATAAGGCCACTTTTCGTTATACTGCCCATTTTCCATTACTGCCAGATCAAATGGCCCGAATTTCTCTCCGATTTCTGTAAAATGATTCCCATAGCCGCTGTCACCGCCTAAAAACAGATTTTTGGAAGGCGTTTTTAAAACGAAGGAGGTCCAGAGCGAGATATTACGGTTCAGTAATCTTCCTGAAAAGTGTCTTGCCGGAGTAAGCGTGATTCTGAAGCCTTCTGCAATATCTATACTTTCCCACCAGTTCTTTTCAATGATTGTATCAAATGTCCAGCCCCAATATTCAAAATGCTGTCCGGTTCCCAGTCCGCAAATGACTTTTCCTACTTTATCCTTTAATTGCTGAACGGTTTTATAATCCAGATGATCCCAATGATCATGCGAAATAAGAAGGAAGTCAATCTCAGGCATATGTTCCGGTTTGTAATAATCGGATCCCTGAAAAGCTTTTATTGAACCCGGCATGGGAGAAGCATTTCCACTGAAAACTGGATCTATTAAGAATGTCTTTCCATCAACTTGTATGAAATAAGAACTATGCCCAAACCATATCAGCACATTTTCATCCGGTTGAAGATTTTTAAGATCAGTCTCTACAAAAGGGAGCGCTGTTTTGGGTGATGTGTTTTCTATTTTGCATAGGCTTTGAAGGAGTAATTTAGTCATACTCTCTCCTTCTAACAATGCCGGGGTTGTCAATATATTCTGAAACCGGCCGTTCAGATAATTGGGCAGTGTACTGAAATATTCTTTTCTTTTTTCATCGGGAAACTGTCCCAGCTGCTTTTTTAAACTTTTCATTTATTTTATTTTAAATCCATCCCGGTTTCTAAAGGTATGCTCTTTATCTTATTGGGTGTGAAATTTTACTATAAAATAAATATAAGCATAAGATTTTGAGATGTGAAAATAAAGGATGTTGAAATTTTAATTCTTTATGATTTAATGAAAACTATTCTTAAAAAATCCATTTAACCAGTCCAAGTACAAAGATTCCTAACACTATGCAACCTATTATCATTAAAGCAAAAGTCTGCGCAAATTCTGTCCAATACTTTTTTTTATCGAAAGTAAAATCACTGGGGTTGATATAATAGACGTCATATACCAAAGGATCTATGCGCAAATCCGGCCGAAAATGTACAATTCCCTGGATATATCTTCTTCGTAGAGCTTTTAAATTTCCGATATAGTAGCTGTAACCGGCATCAGTTCCGTCAAAATCTACATCTGCTGCCGAACCATTGTGCTTTACATTCAATACATAAATCTTGTTTCGTGGGCTGATACTTACATCATATACATCCGGAAGGTTATATTTTTCCAGATCATGATAAAGAATTTGATCTATTGTTCCATCGGCTCTTTCGTAATGAATTCCTTTATCATCAACCTGTATCTTTCGGACTACTCTTTTTCTGATTCTCTTCTGATACCTGAAGAAACGGTATAAACCGAAAGCAAGAGCCGGATAGTATAATATTGCCACAATAATAAATATGAACAATTTATCACTCACCACAACGGGTAATCCCAATACCAGCAGAAATGCCGTCAACAATAAAAGCACTCCAAAAGTCCTGGTTATCCAGGTCATGAAGCACCATGTTTCGGATGTTAATGGCAAAAAATCTTTTCTTGAATCCTCTTGCATCTGTTTAATATACGAAAAAAGTAAATAATACAAAAGAGCCACAGCAGCACCATGACTCTTTTTACCAAATTGAAAATAAGATATGATTATTGAAACTATGAAATCGTATAGGTCTTTTCTGTAGTGGTATTGTAGGTATCGGAAATCACATTGTCTACAAACCTCCACTCTGCAGTAGAACTTCCGGTGGTAAATTTCACATGCAGATATCCTCTTTTATAAAGATTGGCATATTCCAGGTCATCAATCAATAATGAAAATGCCTGAGCCAGTTCTATTGCTTTTGCAGGATCCGAAGTGATTCCCAGATATCCTTCAAGACCGGGAGAAGAAACGGAACTGCAGGCAAGCTCTGTCCCGATAAATTTACCCTGTGCATCGGTAAGCTTTCCTAACCATGCATTGTGGGTGTCTCCGGCCAGTACCACTACATTTTTTCCTGCAAGAACAGAGTAAAGCTGTTCTCTTTCCATGAAATATCCATCCCATGCATCCAGATTGTATGGTAAAGTCGTTGTGATTCTTGCAATTTCCTGCGGTGTCAATGTAGGATCCTGTTGTTGATGTCTTGTTTTAAGAATAATCAACTGAGTGATGGTATTCTGAAACACCTGCATAGTAGCCGGCTGTGCACTTCCATACTGTTTAATTTCCGCAAGAATCTGATTCAGCAGCATCAAAAGCTCTGCAGGAACCATCATTTTCGTCATTAAAATCTGTTGTCCAAGCACTTTCCATTTGGCTGTATCACCATTGATCTGGGCATTCAGCCATGACATCTGCTCGTTTCCGATCAGTTTTCTGCTGGTGCTTAAGAAATCTGTTTTAAACTGTGTCTGATTAAAACTTCCTGTATTATCAAGATAATCCGAATATTCCATTTGTTTATCCCTTGCAATCACCCTTGTATCCATCATGTAAAGGGAAACGATATTCCCGAAGCTGAAACTTCTGTAAATTCTCATATCTTTCCCTGTTTTAAGAGGAATGTATTCGCTGTATGCCTGAAATGCAGCCATTTTTCTTGCCTGAAAATCTCCTTCGTTCGGCTGATGGTTTTCTGCTCCTGCTTTATAGGTATCATTGGCAAACTCATGATCGTCCCAGACGCAGATGAAAGGCTTTTTCTGGTGAAGAAGCTGAAGGTTTTTATCTCCTCTGTACTGCCTGTATCGTTCCCTGTAATCATTGAGGGTAAGGATTTCCTTTGCCGGCTGATGCGCTCTTCCCAACTGATTGGTGTAAGGGTTTGTTCCGTATTGTCCGGGAGCATATTCATAAATATAGTCTCCAAGGTGTACGACAACATCTGCTTCAGATTTTGCAATCGCACCATACACATTGAAAAGTCCTGCAGGAAAGTTGGAACAAGATACGACAGCCATTTTTACTTCACTTACAGCATCAGATTTTGAAGGTAAAGTAAGGGTTTCTCCTGTTACGCTGACTTCCTTAGTTGTATTGTTATAGAATCTGTAATAATATTTTGTATTGGAAGAGATATTCTGTACATCTACCGCTATAGTAAAATCATTTACCAGTGCAGCATTTGCCTGACCTCTTCTTACTACTTCTGAAAAATTGCTGTTTTTACTGATTTCCCATGTAATCTCTGCATCTGTTCCTTTTGAATACCGGGTCCAGATAATAATTCCTGTTGCGCTGGGATCAAAACTTGCTACCCCGGATTCAAAACCTCCGTTTTGGAGATTATCGGGGGCATTTCCATTTTCAGTAAAATCGTCGCTACAGCTTTCAATTAAAGGAGCTAAGAAAATTCCTCCGGCTGCCAATAGTGAATTTTTAAGAAACCTTCTTCTGTTGAGTGGATTGTTGTTTTCCATCATTACTTTTTTTGCAAAGCAACGGTATCCGGAGAAGACGGCTGTTAACTGTGTTTTAAATATATTTTATGATTTTTTAAACAAATGTTTAATGTTATGCATAAGAAATTAAATCATGACACATATTGCTGTAATGGGCAAACACAAAAGGAAACCTCTCCGGCTTCCTTTTTTAACAAGTTCCATAGAAGAAGCTTGTTTTCATCAAATATATTATTTAAGGTCTTCTTTTATTCTCCTAATTCCAGCTGGTTTCTGACCAAATTAAAATATTCTCCTTTTTTGGATACTAATTCCTGGTGGTTACCCTGCTCTACAACTTCGCCCTTTTTCAAAACAATAATATTGTCTGCACTTTTTACTGTGGATAAACGGTGTGCAATGATAACAACAGTTCTTCCCTTAAAAAACTCCTGTAAATTATCATGTATAATTTTTTCATTTTCTGCATCCAGTGCAGAAGTAGCTTCATCAAAGAAAATAAAATCCGGATTTTTATATACAGCCCTTGCAATAAGAATACGTTGTTTCTGTCCTCCGCTTAAATCATCTCCTGCGGCTCCTATTTTGGTATCAAATCCTAAAGGAAGACTTTGAATCATTTCGTATATATTGGCTAATTTACAGGCACTGATCAATAATTTTTCATCTGCGTCTTCCTGCATGGCAATATTCTCCCTTATGGTTCCGCTGAATATGTATGAGTCCTGAAGAACAACTCCACAATTGCTTCTCCACCAATCATGATTGATCTGAAACAGCTCTTCCTGCCCGATGTTCAGATCTCCTTCTGAAGAAGGATAAAATCCCAGAAGAAGTTTGGATAATGTGGTTTTCCCACTTCCACTTTCTCCAACAATGGCAAGAACTTTCCCGTTAGGAATTTTAAAATTGATATTTTTTAAAACATAGGGCTGATGTCCCCCCGGATATTTGAACCATACATTATTTAAACTAATATCCTTACTCAGCAGAGCCTGATTTCCCTCTTTTAAATTAAGGTTTTCATCGGTTTGCTGTAGAATTTCCTGAACTCTTTTATACACTAAACTTGAATCCTGAAATGAGCGGAAAAACGCGACCAGATTTTCTATGGGTGCGGAAGCAATACCTATAATATATCCTATACTCAGCATCTCACCAACCGTCATTTTCCCAAGTGATACCCAATACACGCAAAAAAAGGTAGTTGAAAATATAAATAACTGTTTAATAATGCTGGTAACATTGGTTTGATAAATATCCAGGATAAGACTTTTTACTTTGGTCTTATATATCTTTTTCTGCAGCTCTTCCCACTTTGATATTCTTGAAATATGAGCATTACTAATTTTAACGGAAACCATCCCGGTAATCATCTCAACAAGATGATTTTTGCTTTCTGAATTTAATTTAAAGGCATAATAATCTATAATCCTTCTTTTATTATGAAACAAGTAAATCCATACAGTGGAAAAAACGGCAATTCCCAGAAACCCTAATGCTATATACCGGTTATATATTAAAAGCCTTATTACTAGTACAATCAGTAAAAAAACTGATAAAATATTCGATAGCAATTGCCTGGTTAATAACTGTTCTATTTTTGACTGTTCTTCTATTTTCTGTAATAGGTCTGTATATAATCTGTTTTCAAAAAAAGAGACGGGAAGTCTGACTGTTTTCTGCAGCAAGTCATTCAGCATTTTAATGCTTACCTGTGAGCTAAAGTGTACTCCTACAAAATTCTGAAGGATATTGATGAGTATCTGCCCTCCATACAAAAGCATCTGAAATCCAAAAATTCCAATGATCACTTTTCCTTCTTTCGACTTCATTCCTTCGTCAAACATCTTCTGAATCAGCTGAGGAAAGATATAGGAAATAACGGAACTTATCGTAATTAAAAAAATCAGCAGTCCAATTTTGAAATTTTGTTTTTCTAAAACTGAACGAATATAGCTTTTGAAAATTTTTAAATCCTGCTGTTCAAAAGGAGGTTTAAACTCAACAAACTCTTCTTTCGGGATTAATTGTAATCCAATCCCTTCGTTATCTGCGGACGAAATCCAAAGCTTTACAAACTGCTCTTTTTTAAGCTTTAGCCTGCCATATTTGGGATCTGAGATATAATAAAAATTATTTTTGATTTTATAGAGTACAACAAAATGCTCCTGCTCCCAATGTAAAATGCAGGGTAAATGAACATCCTCGTTCAGTGTAGACAAAGGAACCTTAAAGGGAGTTGTATGAAAATACAGCTTTTTACCGGCATCATTAATATCTGCCAGAGTAACCCCGGATCGGGTAACTTCAGTAAGGTTTCTCAGATATACCAGATCACAATCTTTGCCGTAATATTTTAGAATAATCTTAAGGCAAACCGGACCGCAATCCATCTGTTCTATTTGGGAATAAAAGGGAAATTTGTTGAACACAATAATAAGTTAAATTGTTATGCCTAGTGTTTTTAGCTTTTTAGTAAATTCTTCATCGTTTACTAATTGCTGGTTATTGGATATTTTATCTAAATAATTTTCTATTATAATTTTCACTAATTTTTGCGGAGAACTTTTGATATGAGAAAAATTCTCGTTCAGATAATCTAAAAAATCTTCATCTTCAATTTTGTCGATACAGCGCATGGCTATCAGTAAATTTTCCTGATCGCCTGAAAATTCATTTTGCTTTAGCAGAGCATTAAAGATCTGCTGAAATATCAGTCTTGTTTTTTTCTCATCCTGCGAAGATTTAAGAATGGCGATATAAGAGTTGTTAATAATATGTTTTAACATCCCCTGCTTATCAATAAGGGGAAGGTCTTCAGCCAGATTTTTGCAGCTCTCATTTTCATGTTGGTTAAACATGAAAAAAGCCAATATCTTCATGACTTCTGTCTTGTACCGCTCTTCATTTTGAGTACGTGCAAAAATTCTGATTTTATTAAGTGATTGTTCTCCAATAATTATGGCAAAATAAGGAAACGTGTTACTCTGAACTAAAGCACTTTCAATAGCCCTGTCAATATTTTCCTCTGCCAGTACAAAATCATTTTCCACGTAATTTTTATATGCAAGCAAAGCATAGTCTAAGCTTATCATCCCCTGATGAATAGGTTCTATGAAATAGGTATTCATACTTTGCATTTTTGAATAAAGGTAATTTCCTAAGGTAGTATTCCCTGTACGAAAAGCAGAAAGTGATTTTTCAGACAGGTTCATATAGTAAAACAATCCTGCCTGGATATCTTCCGGAATATCTTTTCTAAATTCTTCAATCAGATTTTCGAAAATATGTCTTGGTTTTTTCACCTCATATTCCCTGAATTCTACTGTTTTTATTTTGTCTAAAATTATTGTTTCCATACATCATCTATTAAGAAAGCACAGCTTGTTCATTAATATATCTTTGAAGAAGAATTCTGTCGTCAATATTAAATTTGAAGGAAGGACACGCCGGGATATTATCATACCAGTTTTTCGGACATGCTCCACCACACAGAGGAAGGAATTTACAGCTTTTGCACCATGAGTTGTTGTCCGGTATTTCATTAAACCAGTTTCTCATGACAACATTTTTGCTGTCTACATCTTTATCTTTCACAATGTTTCCGGCATAAAACTCAGAGTTATCATATTTTGGAGTGTACGGAATTTCCCAACATGTGGAGACATTTCCAAAAGCGTCAAATACTTCTGAGGTCTGGCTTACTACCATACAAGGTTTAGTAACTCTTTCAGGAATAATCTGTGTTTTAAATTTCGCTTTTGATTGCAGAAGCTTCATATAAACTTCTATTTCAAGCTCAGCAAATTCTTCTTTTGACACGCCTTTAATAGTAGCTTTGTTATCACCCCAGTCGTGGATAGGAGCAAGATAGAAACTTACGTGCTGAAGGATTCCTTCTGCTTCCAGATAATCAATAAAATCTATCACATTGTAACTGTTCTCTTTATCCACATTACATCTGATATTGAAACTTGCTTCTTTTTGATATAATTCTGAATTAACAATTTCTTTGATATTTTTAATGATAATATCAAAACTGTTAGAACCATTTTTCAGATATCTTCTCTTATCATGGAATTCCTGAGTTCCGTCAATGGTGATCTGATATTCTGTAACCCTGTAATTTTTTACCAGTTTTTCAAAAAGAGAATATTTAAGGCTTAAAGCATTTGTAATAATTCTTGAAGAATATTTTAAATTTTTCTCTTCACAAAGGCTGATTAAACGGGTAGATAAATTAGAGATAGCCGAAAGACCTGTTAACGGCTCTCCTCCATACCATGTAATACTCAAGTGTTCCAGATCGTTTGACAGACTTTCCATTTTAGTAATGATTCTGTCGTATGTAAGATCTAAAACTTCTTTTGACATACTTTTGTTAGTATGCAGCTGGCCACAATAGTGACATCCCAGCTGGCAGTTTCCTGAAGGCTGAATCACATAAGAAAGTGTTTTCAGATCCTGATGATCTACCGACATGATGTTGTCTGAAAGGATTTCTCTTAACTCATCTTCAAACTCAGGTACATAAAATTCATTTTTTATCAGGTTGATAAAAATTTCTTCGGGAATCTGAGTGGTTTCAAGATTACATATTTTTTCATATAACCCTTTTTTCACTTCAATGGATGTTCCGGAACGGGTAGAAAAAAGAATGACATGATCATCTAAAATTTCCTCGTTTTCTATGGTATGGATATATCTTGATAATTTGTATTTCATAATTATTTTATTTTAATATTAAATAGAGTAGCACGAATGCTACTCTACTTTTTACTTTAGTTGTAACTCCAACATTCGTTACCACTGCAAGTTTGTGTACCTCCGAATCCCCAGCAGTCATTCTGACTTGTGCACGTTGCCGCTAGTTCTAAAGGTAACTTACCTCCTTTGATTGTCTTTACTGAACTTTCGCTCATTCCCTGTAGCTTATTTTCAGTGATTTTTTTAGACAGTTCAAACAATTTTTTGTTTTTCATCACAATAAATCTTAGGTTAATTTTTTCTCTTGTAAAGTTTTAATTCCACACAAGACCCTGCAGAACATAAATTTGTGGAATCAGAGTTCTATTAGTTATAACTCCAGCAGCTGTTACCACTGCAAGTAGCTGTACCTCCGAATCCCCAGCAGCTGTTCTGACTTGTACAGTCTGCTGCTAATTCCAAAGGAAGTCTACCTCCTTTGATTGTCTTTACTGAATTTTCGCTCATTCCCTGTAGCTTGTTTTCAGTAATTTTCTTAGACAATTCAAACAATTTTTTGTTTTTCATGACAATAAATTTTCATGGTTAATAATTCCCCTGAACAGTTTTAATTCCACACAGGGCTATACAGAACACAAATTTCTTTATGAAAAGCTCCAGCAATTAGGATCTACGTGCAGATCCGGCCTGCACCAACTACAGGTACATTGGCTACAATGGTAAGCGAGTAAGCCACCGGTAATAAATACAAGGCCCTCTTTTTGCAGTTTTTTCATTTTGACATTTGTGATTTCCTGAGAAATCGTTTTAAGCTTTTTGTTTTTCATAGAAGTAAGTTTTTTATGTTTATTACGAATCTTAACTCTATAAAAATTAATCAAGCCTATGTAGACGAATTATTGGTCAAAATAAGCCCAACAACTGTTTAATGCACATGGGCTGGTTCCATAACCCCAACATGCATTTGCACCGAAACATGCACAGTCTGATATAATCTCTTTTTGTATTCCCCCCTTAATAACTTCAACTGATTCTCTTTTCATTCCTGGGATTTTGTTCTCAGTAATTTTTTTAGACAATTCAAACAGTTTTTTGTTTTTCATCACAATAAATTTTCATGGTTAATAGTTTGCTGAAAAGTTCAGGCTTCAGAGAAGGCTCAATAAAAGTCTTTATGAAAAGCTCCAGCAATTGGGGGTATTCGTTGAGCAGATTCCGCAATAGGAATTACAATCGGGATGTCTAATGCAATCATCGACAGTAAAGTCTTTCCCTGCGTAGATAGTGAGAACTTCATGTTTGTGTAGTTTTTTGAGCTTACCCTGAGTTATCTTTTTGGATAACTCTTCAAGTTTTTTGTTTTTCATGGTTATTAGTTTTATCCTTTAGTGTATTAGTTTTGTAGTAAAAGAACAGGATTACAGCCGGGGGTTTTCATTTTGAGTTCTCCCCTTGTCTATATCTCCGGTATTCACCTTTTTTACTTTGTTGTTTCCAAATGTTTTGGATATGCTGAGTGATATGGATCTTAAATTTGATTGCGAAAGAGTTTCAATATATCCGTCATTATTATATAGTGTATTACGGGAGTTTGAAAGATTCAGCATATCTTTTACAGAAAGCTTGAATTTAAAATCTTTATAACTCTTTGAAACCTCAAGCTGATTATTGATAAAATAACCGTTTTTCTTATTAACTAATGTATATGGAGAGGTGTAACCAAAGTTATAGCTTATGTTCCAGCCTTTATTCCAAAGATTATTTCCACTAATTGTAACGGAAGAGTTATTATACCAAGAACTAGGATGAACATCATAGATATCTGCATTATTGATGTAATACATTCCTGTTGAAAGATTAAACATCCATTTGTTTTCAAACAATGGTTTGTTATAGTTCAATCCCACATAAAGACGCTTTACATTACCTTCAAAGTTTTTGGGCCTTGTAACAGAAACATTATCTACAACCTCTGTATAAGGAAGAATAGGATTTTTTACAATACCGAAATTACTTACAAACACCCAGGTTCTTTTTATGCTGTAGCTCGCATTAAATAAATACATCTTTGCCACATTAAGATCAGGATTTCCGGTTTCCCACCAGGTTTCATTATTCTTATAAATAAATGGGTTCAAATCATCTACATAAGGTCTCCATAATGCAGTTCTATATCCCAGAGAAACTCTGTTGTTCTTATTGATCATATAAGAAAGGTTGATGCTGGGTACAATATTGTTGTAACTTCTGGAAAAGTTCTCGCTAACCGTATTTTGTTTTGCGTTGATGTTTGTGTTTTCATAACGAAGCCCCAGGTTTACATCCAATGCCGAAAACAGTTTTTTCTTAACATTGGTATATAAGGCGTTGATATTTTCATGATACGTAAAATTATTAGAAAATAGGGTATTTAATGTACCGTCTGCATTATAATAGGTATAAGGATTATCCGTAGAAAGCCAATTAAGTTTTCCTCCTGCTTCGAAACTAAGTTTTAATTTTTCGAAAGTCTTGGAATAATCTACTCTTACCGTATAATTGTCCTTCTTATAATCATTATATATTAAGTTTGAATATGGGCTGGTCAAATTGAAAAACTCTGTCGTATTATCTCTGTGATGGGTGTAATAATCAAAGTTGATATCCAATCGCTTGGATTTTTTATCATCATTAAAGCTGTAATAAACATTTCCTCCGAAAAGGTTCAGCTTATCATTTTGTGTATTTACCGTTCTGTTTTCAAAAATTCCTCCTGTAGTATCATAGTATATATTCCTGTTTTCAAGTGAAGATTCAGGTGTTTTGTGATAATATTCCAGAATACCTCCTATGCTGCTTCTTTCATTAAGCTCGTAATCAAAACCTGTATTTCCTCCAAAGTTGGTTTCTTTAATCAGCGTACTTCCTATAATCTGATTTCTGCTGAATTTTGAGCTATAGTTATCAATACTGTTTCTTTGCAGGTCATTATTATTTTCAAAAAACAGCATGGTATTATTTGAAAATCTGTTTTTATGATAATTTAAAGCAATATTCGCCTGCTGGCTGTTTTTTCTGTTTTGTTTATCTGTAATGGTAAAACTTCCTTTCAGTCCATCTGTTTCCAGTTTCTTCAGCTTCAGATTAATAATCATTGCATCCTCCAGATCATATTTTGAGGAAGGATTGGTAATCAGCTCTATCTTTACCAGATTAGAAGCCGGCATAGCATTAAGATATTGTATTAAATCTTTGCCTTTAAGAATTGATTTTCTGTCATTGATGTAAACAGAGGCGTTTGTTCCCAGAAGAGTTATTTTATTATCATCTACTTTTAACAATGGTGTTTGAGAGAGAACTTCGGATATGTGATTTCCTACAACCAAATCGCTATTTTCAACATTAAAAACAAAACGGTCATCCTTTTGTTCAAAAAAAGGTTTTTTACCATTCACTTTTATTTCTGCAATTTGTTTTTCTATAACTGTTTTAATGGAATCTTTCTTCTCTTGAGAGAAACCCAACAAGGGAAGCACAACACTTACACATATTAATATTTTCCTCATTTACTTTCAATATTTCTGATGCAAACATCATGATTATACTCAAAGTCTACAAGATTAGTAATCCAAAATTGATCAATACCGGTATATCCTTTTCCAAAAATTTACAAATTCCCGACTCATAGAGACCAATATATGACTGATAAACAAATACTTATATTTCATTGATAAAAATCCGATGATAATTCATAAATTTGCAGTGTATTTAGAAATATGAAGAAGTTTCATTTAATTATTTTAACTGTTTTCCCTGTTTTTTTCTTTTCTCAAAGCATAAAGGGACTAAAAATTCCAGACTCGTTAAAGAATAAAAGTTATAAGTATATTAATGATGCTTACAATAAAGTATTCCAGGTTGACAACGATAAAGCTGAGCTTTTAGCCAATTACATTCTATTAAAAGGAAAGAAAGAAAATAATAGGGACATCCTGTTTGATGGATATTATAATATAGCACGGGTAAAAAATCTGAAGAATGAAAACGGGCATCCCTTTGCAGATTCACTCATCTCTGCCTCAAAAAACGTTAATAACTACGATTACCCGGCAAAATCTTATATATTAAAGGGTATTTTATTCAACAATGAAGGGAAATACAAAGAGGCTTTAGATGAATATACTATAGCTATTAATCACAACAAAGCTGAAAATAAAGAACAGTTTTTTTATATAAACAAGCTCATTGCTATCCTAAAAACAGCCACAGAAGAATATCAGGAAGCACTTCCTCTCTTTTTGAAATACTATAAGTATGAAAAAGATAAAATAAAAGACAACAATGTAGATGCTAAAAACTATATTGCTTCTATTTTTTCTTTAGCTAATATTTATACCAAATGTAAGGACTATAAAAAAGGTATTGAATTTGCAGATCTGGGGCTTACAGAATGTAAGAAATACAATAATTATTCTTATTACAGCTATCTGCTTATGATAAAAGGGATTAGCCTCTTTTATGTAAAAGATTATTCGCTGTCTTATAAAATCCTGCTGGAAGTACAAAAAGGATTGATAACAAATAAAGATTATAGTAATCTAGGAGTTTTATATTACTATCTGGGAAAAATAAAATATGCAACCCGCAGTGAAAACGAAGCTATAGAATTTTTTAAAAAGGCAGATTCAATTTCTTTTACTTTCAACAGTTTTGAACCTATAAAAAGAGAGGGATATGAAATTCTGATAGACTTTTATAAAAAGAAAGGCGATTTAAAAAAACAACTAAAATACATTGACAACCTGATGTATAGTGACAGTATAATAGCTGTGAACCGAAAAAATCTTTCAAAAGAAATTCTGAAAAAATATGACACCCCTTTGCTTATGAAAGAAAAGGTAAGTGTAATTGAAAGACTGAACCATCAGAATGCCTGGCTGATAGCGTGTTTGCTTATGATTACTTTAGCTTTCATATTCGTAATCAGGAAAAACAGGAAGAAAATAAAAGAATACGAAAAGCAGGCAAAAGTATTATCAGAAAAACCTTTGAGCACCCCTGTGCTGGAAAAAGAGCAAAAGAATGAAACTCCCATTACAAATGATCCTTCCATTATCATTGAAAGAAAGGAAAAAGCTACGAAAAGTGACCTTTCTTCTAATCCAAAATTTAAAATACTCATTGATAAAATAGAACAGTTTGAAAAGACTAATAGTTTTCTCAATAAAAATATTACTTTAGATTCTCTGTCAAAAGAATTTGATACAAACAGAGATTATCTCTCAAAGCTAGTCAATGAATTAAAGGGTAAAAACTTTTCCCAATATCTGAACGAGCTTAGGATCAACTATATTGTTGAAGAATTAAAATCTAACGAAAAAATAAGAAAGCATACCATTGCTGCTATTGCTGATGATATTGGCTACAACAATGCTGAGTCTTTCACGAATGCCTTCAAAAAAATAACAGGAACACTTCCTTCTTATTATATAAAAGCTCTCAATTAAAACAAAATTATAAACTGCTAAAAATTAATATTTTACATGTAAATCTCACCGAAATTTATCAATTTCGGTATATATAAATTCTTTATTTACAGGAATAGAATTTCCTTTGTACTTCAATTTATTTAAAAATCTTAAAATTACTTCAGCAGTGAAAAAAATTAAAAAAACAGAAAAAAGATTATCCCTAAACAAAGTTCAAATGTCTAAAATAAAAGGAGGGATTAGCTCCGGAGGAGGTGATCAAATGCTTTTGAATGGTGGTAATGATACGGTCTTAGACAAAACATTAGATACTCTAGATGTGACAGTAAAAAATTAATGACAATTTTAACATTTTATCAGTAATTTTGAGAAAAATTACTGATTTTTTATTTTTATGAAGTACCTGTTAGCCCTATCTTTTTTCATTACATTCAATATTTCTTTTTCTCAGAAAATAAGTATTAAACATTTTAATGAATACAATATTGAAAAACTGCAGCCTTTAATTTCTTATTTAAATTCTGAAATACAAAAGAATTATAAAGAAAAAGACAAGGCGGTAAAGTATGATAATCTTTTCAGAGTAAGTATGGCAGCACAAAACTATGATACTGCTTTAAGTCAGCTAGATTCAGTACGCAGTGTTTACAGAAAAAGTAATCCCATTATTTCTTACGCCATGGGAACACAGTATGAAATTTACATAAATGCTCAAAAAAATAAAAATTCGAACAAAAATTTTCAGGAAAAATATAAAGAAGAATTTCTCAAAAAATATGAAAGTCTGCCTATAAAAACACAGATCATACTTCCCCGCTATTTCAATGGTGATACCGAGAAAACAAAAAAGGAAATTCTGGCTACTCTTAAAAATGATTTTGAGAACAAAGACAGCGTAGATCTGAAAAAAGCTTTACAACTATGCAGAAGTTATAACTCATATATAACAGGACCTACATTTGATATTGCTAAAAATTATTTAAAAGAACTCGACTCCAGGAACTTTGAGGTAAAAGACAGTTTATTAATCAATAATGAAATTAGTATAAGGGTTGTTTTAAATAAAAAAATAGCTAGTCCGGAATCTACCATCCTGGTCAATTCCATCTATCCTGATGCAGAAGATGCGAATGATCAAAAAGTACAGGCAAGCTATGGTTATCATTCTGTTTACATATATCCCAGAGGAAAATATACGAGTAACGCTGCCATAGAACCTTTTGAGCATGAGCAGGAAGATATTAATAAGGTCATTGACTGGATTACAAAACAGCCCTGGAGCAATGGCAAAGTAGGAATGATCGGAGGCAGTTATCTGGGATTCAGCCAATGGGCAGCAGCTAAAAATGTTCATCCGGCTCTAAAAACTATTATTCCACAGGCCTCTGTAGGAATTGGCGTAGTAGATTTCCCCATGAATAATAACATCTTTGCCTCTTATTCTCTTCGTTGGATTAACTATGTTACCAATAATAAAATGCTTGATGCGGGATTCAAAGATGAAGATCATTGGAATTCTGTTTTTAAAAAATGGTATGAAGGTGGTGAGGCATTTAAAAAGTTAGATTCTATTGCCGGTAAAAAAAATATCATATTTCAGCGCTGGTTAAAGCATCCGGCATTCGACAGCTATTGGCAGAAAATGATTCCTTACAAAAAGGAATATTCTAATATCAGCATCCCGGTTTTAACCATTACGGGATATTATGATTCTGATCAGCTGGGAGCGTTATACTATTTCAGAAATCACTATAAATACAACAAAAACGCTAATCATTATTTGATTATCGGGCCCTATGATCATTCGGGAGCTCAGGGTTATATCAAAAATAATCTAAAAGGATATACTATTGATTCTGAAGCCAATATGGATATTGCAAATATAACAATGGAATGGTTTGATTATATTCTGAAGGGTAAATTAAAACCAGCTTTCTTAAAAGATAAAATTAATTATCAGGTAATGGGAACCAATGAATGGAGAAGTACCTCAAGCATTGATAATTTTGATAAAAATAAATTAAAATTCTATATCACAAGCCAACATCAGCTTTCTTCAGCAAAAGATAGAGATAAAGACTTCACACCGCTTACGGTAGATTTAAAAGATCGTACCAATGCAGATGAGCTTTTTAAGCAAAAAGATAACGTGCTGGATAGTAAAATTTACAGTCCAGACGCCGTTGTATTTTCATCAGAGCCATTTGAAAAACCGGTGGAATTTACAGGAAATTTTGTGGGTAATCTGAAATTATCTGTTAATAAAAAGGATGTTGATGTATATATGAAACTTTATGAAAAGACCAAAGAAGGTAAATATTTTCTGTTATCCACCTATTATGGAAGAGCAAGCTATGCTAAAAGCTCAGAGAAAAGAAAATTGCTGCGTGAGAACAAAGAAACAAGTATAACTGTTACCAACAATGAATTTGTAAGTAAAAAAATGGAAAAAGGAAGTAAACTGGTTTTAGTATTAGGAGCTATAAAAAATCCGCTTATGCAGATAAATTATGGAACAGGAAAAGATGTAAGCGAAGAAACCATCAAGGATGCTGCAGTTCCTATGGAAATAAAATTTTACAATAACAGCTTTATAGAAATCCCTATTTCACTTAATTAATGCCACGTTTTCCATTTCAGTTTTTTGATACATTTGTTGTCAGATCACCTCTTTTTTCATACAAAGAATTTCAGGATAATTTCTCTGGTGAAAACATAGCCAAGGGATCTTTAGAAAAATATTGCAACCATACAATTTTTAGAGAAGCTATTTATTTAGCTTCTCTTTCCTTATATGATGAGATAGAGAAATTGATGGATCGTGAACATACAACGTCTAATTTTCCAAATGAAAAAACAAAGACTTCATTATTAAAATATTATAACCGCTCAAGTACCCGCTGTACCCCATTTGGTTTATTTTCAGGAGTAAGTACTGGAAAATTTGAAAAAGAGACTCTATTTCCGATATTCTCAGAGCCTACAAAAGTAAGAGATACAAAGCTGGATATGCATTTTTTAGTAGCGCTATCAGAGCAGCTTCTTTTAATTCCGTCCATTAAAAATAGTATCTCTTTTTTTCCTAACAACAGTATTCATAGGGTTGGAAATAAAATTCGCTTTGTAGAATATGAAAATACAGGAGGAAAAAGAGATTACATCATTTCTTCCGCTCCCATTTCCAAAGAGTTAGAACTTATACTACAGTTTTCAGAAACGGGTAAAACAATTGACCAGCTTGCCACCTCTCTTGTTCATGAAGATATATCCTTTGAAGAAGCCCGGGAATTTATTGATGAGCTTATCGGAAATCAGGTTTTAATAAGTGAAATTAATCCAACAGTTTCGGGAGGAGATTTTCTGGAACGATTAATTTATATGCTAAACAAAATTGGCAGGCATCAGGAAAAAGATATTTTGGTGGCTATTAAAAACAAGATCAGTGAACTTGATTTACATTTTGGAAATACGGCAGAAGCATATTCTGAAATTGAGGAACTCATCAAAAAGCTGAATGTACAATATGAAAAGAAATATCTTTTTCAGACAGATCTTTATTTTGAAGATGAAACAAATTTATCCTATCAATGGAAAAAAGAACTGAAGAAAGGAATCTCTTTTCTGAATAAAATTGCTATTCCTTACAAAGAATCTGCCTTAGAAAAATTCAAAAAAGCCTTTTATGAAAGATTTGATAATGAAGAAGTTCCATTATCTTATGCTTTAGATCCGGAAATAGGAATTGGCTATTTACAAGATATTCCGGCCAAAGGAGTTCATCCTTATATTGAAGATTTAATCCTGCCCTATTCTAATCAGAAACAAGAAATTCAGGTAAATCTTAATCCAGTACAAATTATTCTCAATCGTAAATTACAAAAAGCTTATTGGAATAAAGATCATGTAATACATTTAACTGATGATGATTTTAATGGTTTTGAGGAACAGTGGAATCAACTGCCAGATACATTGTCCGTTATGGCCGAAATCATTTCAGAAAATCAGCAGGAAAAATTATTTTTAAAATCTGCCGGTGGAAATGCCGGAAAATTATTGGGCAGATTCTGTTCAGAAAAATCATCTATAAAAGATTTGGTGAAAGCCATTGCTGAAAAAGAACAGGAACTTAATCCGGACAAAATTTTAGCAGAAATTGTACACTTACCCGAATCCAGAATTGGAAATGTGATCAGAAGACCTTCTATAAGGGAATATGAAATTCCTTATCTGGCGAGCTCTGCATTAGAAAAAGACAATCAAATTTTTGTGGAAGACTTGTACCTGTCCATAAAGAATAACCAGTTATTCCTAAGGTCAAAGAGGCACAATAAAGAAATTATTCCTCATCTTACGAATGCCCATAATTATTTAAACAACTCTTTACCTGTTTACCATTTTTTATGCGATTATAATAATCAGAATGTAAAACCTTATTTATCATTTAGTTGGGGTGGTTTATCACAAATCTATGATTTCCTGCCAAGAGTTGAATATCAAAATATCATTTTGTCTAAAGCACAGTGGAAAATTGATCCTGAACAAATTCATTATTTTGATTCCATTCTTCAATCTGGTAAAAGAGAGCTTCTGTTTCAAAATATTGAAGAGTGGAGAAAATTAAAACAAATTCCACAATGGATACAGTGGGTAAAAGGAGATAATACACTGGCGGTCAATATGAAAAATTATGATTTAATTCAAATGTTCTTATCATCAGTAAAAAATGAGAAACTAATTTTTATTGAGGAGTTCCTGTATAATGATCAGTCAGATTATGTTCATCAATTCGCTTTCTCTCTTTATAAAGATCTATAAATAAGATGATAACCAGAAAATTTCATCCGGGAAGTGAATGGCTTTATTTTAAAGTTTACACCGGCATCAAAACTTCAGATACTATTTTACAGGAAGTTATAGAACCATTAGTTGAACAATTACAAATTCAAAACCTTATTGATCAGTGGTTTTTTATACGATATAACGATCCTAAACCCCACCTGAGAATAAGATTAAACCTTAAAAATATAACTGCCTATAGTATTATCCTGGGCATGATCAATTCCTTATTTAAGGACTATCTGGAATCGGGAGAAGTCGCTTCTATCATTATGGATACCTACTCAAGAGAACTTGAACGTTACGGTGAAAACACGATAGAATACGCGGAAGACTTCTTTTTTAAAAGCAGTCAATTGATTTTAAACTTTCTGGAATACAGTGATGAAGAAAAGATCATTACTTCTTTATTTTATATAGATCAAATTTTATCAGCATTCAACCTACCTCCTGAAAAGAAAATAGAGTTTGCGAAGCGTTCTGAAAATGCTTTCAAATCAGAATTCAATGCAGATAAGAACTTAAATAATCAGTTAAAGAAAAAGTATAATGAGTTTTATCCTCATTACTTTGAATTTATTACCTCTGAGGAATATGAAGAAATCAGAAATTTAATAAAAAGTAATATCACTGAAATTGCATTAAAGCCTGAAGAACTTTCAAAATTAGAAAATGACAATGTATTAAAAATAAAACCAAAAGATTTCTTCAAAAGTATTTTTCATATGCATATTAACCGATTGTTTATTTCCCATCAAAGATTATTTGAGATGGTGGTTTATGATCACTTATTCCGTCTTTATAAAACAAACAGAACCCATTCTCTGAAAAAATAAATTTGAATTTATGAAAAATAAAAAACCGCTTACATGATGTAAGCGGTTGATTTTCTGTGGTCCCACCTGGGCTCGAACCAGATTATTGATATGTAATATCTTACATATTTTTCTTAATAAGGGTATGCCGAAAAGTATACCTTTCACTCTATAAGTATACTCAAATATGAAAATGTATTAGAGAAGTAAATCAGCCTAATTTCTCTACTAGCAGGAAAATAGATGTTCTGCTAAATTACCTTTCTACTAGTAAACTTGTTCTCGGATCTATTTTCTCAGCTGCCTGTTTTTATTGTATAAATATAGTTTACGCAATCCTCTTCAATAACTAAGAAAAAATATTCTGTTTTTTTATTATATTCACAAGACTGATAATTATGGTAAACTACATGACTAAAAAAATTATTCTTTCGCTATTACTTTTAATTCTGGGATACTTTATTTATACCCCACTAATACTATCACCGGCAACTATAGAAGATCCTAAACCCATTAACTTTAAACCTGATCAAATATTTAAATTAAAAGATATTCCGGAACTAAAGAGTTCTCAAAATATGGTTGTATATATTACTTTGACTCCGGAAGACCGAAAAAATTTAAGTCCAACAATCCCCAAATGGAAAGTTTTAAAGTCTGACAATACAGCTCTGATACATGATCTTCTTAATTGTGACTTCAGATATAACAATTCAGATGTTTCAACAATACAGAGTATGATGTATATATATTCAAACAATACATTAGTTTTTGAAAGCGAAATTTCCTTAGATAAAAATAGTTTGGGACTTCAAAACAGATTAACAAGCTGGGCAACCCCGTTAGATAATAATCGTTTACTTACTATTATAAGCCAGTTTGACAGGTATAAACTACCAGTTTTGATTCTTAAATGAATATTTAATAAAAAACCGCTCACGGTAACGTAAGCGGTTGTTTTTCTGTGGTCCCACCTGGGCTCGAACCAGGGACCACCTGATTATGAGTCAGGTGCTCTAACCAACTGAGCTATAGGACCTCAAAACTTGGTTAAATTTTGTGTTTGCAAAAATAGTAAAATTTCTTTCACTACAAAATTTTTTATTGCTTTTCTTGGCAAAGTTCTACCAGCACGCCGTTGGTAGACTTCGGATGAAGGAATACAACTAATTTGTTATCAGCACCTTCTTTCGGTTCTTCGGAGATAAACTGAAATCCTTCTTTTTTTAACCTTTTTACTTCCTCAAGAATATTTTCAACCCCAAATGCGAGATGATGGATGCCTTCTCCCTTTTTATCAATAAATTTAGAGATCGGACTTTCAGGATTACTGGCTTCCAGAAGTTCAATTTTACTTTCTCCTGTTTCGTAAAAAGAAGTCACCACACCTTCTCTTTCCACCGTTTCTTTTTTATAGGATTCTTTTCCTAATAGTTTTGCAAAAAGTTCATCAGAAACGCCTAAAGATTTTACGGCAATACCAATATGTTCTAGCTTCATAAATAGTAATCAATATAATTAAATCGTAAATTTGACACTACAGTTGAATTTCAAAGTATCAATTCAAACAAAAGTACTAAATTTGCAGAAATTATGGAAAGTAACAGACAAAGAAAAGTAGCACAGATCATTCAGGAAGACTTCGCGGAGCTTTTCCGCAAACAGGCTGCAGAAAGCAAACAGAGCATATTGGTATCTGTTTCAGATGTAAAAGTAACTGCCGACTTAGGAATTGCCAAAATTTATTTAAGCATTTTTCCACAGGAGTTCCGTACCGCTGTGATGAAGGAGATTGAAGAAAACAAACCTCAATACAGAAATTTCATTGGCCAGAAAATGGCAAAGCAGGTGCGTATTATTCCACAACTTAACTTTTACCTGGATACCGCTCTTGATGATGTTGAAAGACTGGAAAGAGAATTAAGAGGCGAAGGCGACAATCCTGTTTTATAGATCTTGAAGAATATTGCATTTTACATAGCATCCAGATACCTTTTGGCTAAAAAAGGAAGTACTGCCGTTACGTTCATTACGTGGCTGGCCGTAGGTGCCATGACGGTTGCTGTGGCTGCAATGTTCGTCATTATTTCAGTATTTTCAGGACTTGAAGACCTGAATAAAGACCTTATTTCCAATCTTCATGCTGATCTTACTTTAAAAAGCACTTCCGGAAAAACAATTAAAAATCTGGATAATGTAACAAAAACTCTCACCAGTAATAAAGAAATCAGCAGTTTCTCCCGTGTTATTGAAGAAAAAGTATACATCAGCTTCAACGGAAAGGGTGACATTGCTTATTTAAGGGGTGTAGATTCTGCCTATGTGAAGGTAAATCCTATCAATAAAGAAGTATTCTACGGAACGTATCCAAGTTTCAGATACTCGAATGAGGTATTGATGGAGAACAGTCTGGATAACAGACTATCAATTCCTGTAGATTCTTCCAATCATTATGCAACAGTCTTCATGCCCAAACCGGGAACAGGGATTATCACCAAGGAAGAAGACATCTATAATAAAAGAGATATTCTGGTAACGGGTGTTTTCCCCGGAAAAGACCAGCTGGACAATTATATCGTTTCTCCAATTGAGCTTACGGAAGAATTACTTAGTCTTCCTAAAAATTCGGCTTACCAGATTGTTATTAAATTGAAAAATCCGGAAAATGCAGATGCAGTAAAACAAAGTCTGCTTTCTTCACTCGGAAAAAATATTGAGATCAAAACCAAGGAAGAAGAAAATGCTGCTTTCTGGAAAATGATCAACACTGAAAAGCTTTTTATTTACCTGATCTTTGCATTGGTTATCTTTATTACCACCTTTAATCTTGCCGGAGCAATTATTATCCTTCAGCTTGATAAAAAAGAGCAGGCAAAATCATTGATATCACTCGGCTTCCCTTTAAGCCATTTAAGAATGACCTATTTCTACACCGGACTACTGATTGTTATTTCCGGAGTAATTACCGGATTAATTTTTGGAACAGCACTTTGCTATTTCCAGCTTTACACAGAATTCTTCAGAGCCAATGAGGTTCTGCCATTCCCGGTAAAAATTGTTGGAAAGAACTATCTTATTGTAGCCCTTACGGCTTCCTTATTTGGAATCACTATTTCATGGTTCTTTTCAAAAATCAGCAAAGAATATATTACTAAAAGCTAATATTTTAAGTTTATATATTACACACAATTAATATACTTGGGTTCCATTTTTTCGTACCTTTACGCCCCAATTTTAAAAAATGAAACAACTTTTATCTTTTTTTCTTTTAAGCGTTGCATTTATGAGCGCTTTGGCACAGGCTCCGGCAGGATATTATAACCAATCGCCAACCTTAACAGGTGCAGCTCTGAAAACAGCTCTGAAAACCATTATCAGCAACGGACATATAGACAATGGCTATGGAGGTTTATGGACTGGCTATGCCACTACTGACCGTGATTATTTTTATGAAAATGACGGAACAATTCTGGATATTTATTCTGAAAACCCCAATGGAGCGGATCAGTATAATTTCACCCTGGGAACCAGTCAGTGCGGATCTGCCGGATATTCTAATGAAGGTGACTGCTACAACAGAGAGCACGTTGTTCCTCAAAGTTTGTTCAACAATGCTTCCCCAATGGTCGCTGACATTCATTTTATCCGAGCTACCGATGGAAAAGTAAACGGAATGAGATCCAACTATCCTTTCGGAATTGTAGGAACCCCTTCTTTCACCTCTAAAAACGGATCAAAACTAGGCACATCTGTATCTGCAGGATATGCAGGTACCGTATTTGAACCCATTGATGCTTTCAAAGGAGATATCGCAAGAATGATTCTTTATTTTGTAACAAGATATGAGGATAAACTTCCTAACTTCACTTCCGGTGATATGCTTGGCAACACAGCATTTCCGGGATTACAGCCATGGGCACTTAATCAGTATTTAGCGTGGAATGCAATGGATCCGGTATCGCCGGAAGAAATTGCCAGAAATAATGCTTCTTATACTTACCAGGGAAACAGAAACCCTTTCATTGATCACCCTGAATATGTTACCCAGATCTGGGGAGCTCCGGTTATTGACAGCCAGGCCCCTACAGCAGCAACCAACCTTGTTGCCAGCAATCCAACTTCAAACTCTATTGCTTTAAGCTGGACAGCTGCAACAGATAATGTGGGAGTAACATCTTACCAGATTTACGCCAACGGAACATTAAAAGCTACTGTTTCAGGGACAACTACATCTACTATTGTTTCAGGATTATCTCCGCTTACTCAATATACATTCTATATCATTGCTAAAGATGCTTTCTCAAACTCTTCTCCACAAAGCACAACCGCTACAGAAACCACTCTTGACACACCTGCCGGAGGAGGAAGCTGCGGAACTGAAAATTTTGAAATGATCACCGGCCCTGTAAATACATACATGACAGTAAACTGGACCAACAATGGAATTTCATGGACTGCTACAGACGCAAGAGTTGACCAGACCATCAATAATAAAGCTATTACCATAAAAAATGGAACTTTAACAAGTTCAACTTTCTCAGGTGGAGTTCAGAGTTTAACATTAACAACTCAATTGAAATTCTCCGGAAGCGCAGGATACTTCAATGTTCTTGTAAACGACGTCAATGTAGGAACTATTCCTTACAGTAATGTTGTTACTACAACTACCATTAATAATATAAATGTAAGCGGAAATGCTGTCATTAAACTGACCAATTCTTCTCTTACCAACAGAGTGGCTCTGGATGATCTTAGCTGGACATGTTTCGGAACTACGTTAGCTACCACTGAAAACCAAAAGGACAAATCAGACTTCACTATCTACCCTAACCCGGTAAGAAATAATGAATTATTTGTAAAAGGAGAAAACCTTAGCAAAATTTCAAAAGCTGATATCTATGATCTTTCCGGAAAATTAATTGAAACGATCGCCAACCCTTTCAGACATTCAAATAAGATCAACCTTAAAGGTTTGCTTAAAGGAACTTACATTCTGAAAACAGAAAATTTCTCTACTAAATTTATCGTAGATTAATTATTAAAAAATATTTCAAATTAAAAGACTGGATTTATCCGGTCTTTTTTTTACTTTTGATAGATGGATTCCAATAAAAAATTAGGATTGATAGGACGAAACATTTCCTATTCTTTTTCTAAAAAATTCTTCGAAAACAAGTTCCAAAAGCTCATGCTGAAGAACTTCTCCTATGATATTTTTGATCTGAACGAAATTAATGAAGTAGAAAAACTTTTTGCTTCTCCGGACCTTTTAGGTTTCAATGTAACGATTCCTTACAAAGAAAAAATAATGAATTATCTGGATGAATTAAGTGATGAAGCGGAGAAAATAGGCGCCGTAAACTGCGTTCTTATTCAGGATGGTAAAAAAACCGGCTATAATACAGATGCATTCGGTTTTGAAAAAACGCTTCTTTTGCACAGAAAACCTTCACAGGATAAAGCCTTGATTTTAGGAAACGGAGGAGCTGCAAAAGCCGTCAAATATGCTTTGGACAAGCATAATATTCCTTCAGCCACCATTTCCAGAAGTACGGAAATCAATTTTGACAATCTTGATCAGGAAACTGTTGCCGACCATAAAATTATCATTCAGTGTACGCCGGTAGGTACTTTCCCGAACGTGAAAGACTGTCTTAATTTTCCTTTTGACGGGCTTTCTTCAGATCATCTGGTTATCGACCTGATTTACAATCCCAACTACACCCAATTCATCATCAATGCCTCTGAAAAAGGAGCAAAAACCGTGAATGGCTACTATATGCTTGAACAGCAAGCAGAAAAAGCCTGGGAAATTTGGAATTTTCAAAAAAAATAACATAAATTAGTACTTTAATTGGCCTTACAGCTATATTTAAAGGATATTAACGCCACTCACATAAAAGATTTGCTATGACTACAGAAAACAATCTTTCTGAAAACGAAGAAAAGAAAAATCCTAACGAAGTATCTCAGGACACATCAGAAAACACGGTTTCTCATGATGCAAACCACCATGACGATGATACAGAACACCTGGATGAACATGAAGAAGAAATTTCCCTTGCCGATGCTTTAAAGGAAATGGAAAAAATCATCAACACTCCCAACGCCGGTGAGAATTTCAAAAGATTCAATCAGCTGAAGGAAAAAGCAAGTCATTATATCCATGATGAAGTGGAAGATAAAAAGCATGAATATGTAGAAGCCGGAAATCCTGCTGAAAACTTCAGCTATGAACATCCATCTCAGGCAAAATATTCTGCATTGGTTAATATCTTCAAGGAAAAACATGATGACTACCAGAAAGGACAGGAAGAAGAACAAAAGAAGAATCTGGACCACCGCCAAAGTATTATCGAAAGACTTAAAAATCTATACACAAGCTCTGAACCGGGAATCAATCTTTTCAAATCTATTCGCGAGATTAAAGAAGACTGGTCAAAAGCCGGACAGGTTGCCAAGTCTGAATTCAAAATTCTTAATAATAATTATTTCCACCATCTGAATCAGTTTTATCAGATGCTGGATCTGAATAAAGAATTTCTGGAACAGGAATACAGCCACAACCTGGAAAAGAGAGAGCATATCATTGCCCGTGCCAAAGAGCTTGAAAATGAGCCTGTAATTCAGAAAGCGTTAAACGAGCTTCAATATCTTCATAAACTTTGGAAAGAAGAAGCAGAGCCTGTTGCAGAAGAATTCCGTGAAAAAACATGGGAGGAATTCAAAGAAATTTCCAACAAAATTCACGAAAGGAAGTCTGAACTTTCCGCATCCATTGAAAAAGAACAGACTGTAAACCTTGAAAAGAAGAATGAGATCATCGCTGAGATCAAGAAACTGTCTGAACCTTCGGAAACGCCCAACCACAACTACTGGCAGAATGCCATCAAAAGAGTGGAAGATCTGCGTTCTGAATTCTTAAAAACAGGAAGCGTTCCAAGAAAACTTTCCAATCAAAACTGGAATGATTTCAAAACGACACTAAGAGGCTTTAATACAACGAAAAATAATTACTACAAATCGTTGAAAGGTTCTCAACAGGCGAATCTTGAAGAAAAATTAAAACTGATCCAGACTGCACAGGACAATATGAATAACGAGGAATGGGATATCGCCGTTCCGTTATTCAAAAAACTTCAGGAAGACTGGAAAAAAATCGGCCACGTTCCAAAGAGCATGACCAATAAGATATGGGATGAATTCCGTGACGCCTGTAATGCATTCTTCAACAATTACAGAGAGAAGAGCAATACTTCTACCGACAACTGGAAGGAAAACTATAAAAACAAAAAAGCCCTTCTTGATGAACTGAAAGAAGTTTCCAATGAAGAAGGAAGCATCGAAAGAATTGAGCAGATCAAAACTTCATGGAATAACATCGGAAAAGTTCCGAGAGACAAAATTTCAATCAACTCTGAATTCAACAAAACATTAAGAGAGAAATTGAAAATAAACAAGATCAATGAGCTTGAACTGAAAGAAGAAGGTCTATCTGAAAACCAGCTTACCGACAAAGCAAGAAAGATCAAAAATCAAATCTCTGACCTTGAGGCAGAAATCGTTAAACTGGAAAACAACCTTTCTTTCTTCAACAAACCGTCGAGAGAAAACCCTCTGTTGAAAGATACTTACAACACGATTGATGAGAAAAAGGCTCATCTTGAAACATTAAAACAAAATCTTCACAGCATTATCAGCGGAGAATAATACATAACAGAATTAATAAAGGCGGAGCAAAGCAATTTGTCTTCGCTTTTTCTTTTTATAAAACATGAACAACGACGAATTTTATATTAAAAGATGTATCGAGCTGGCTCGTAAAGCTCTTGGAAACACCTATCCCAACCCTCTTGTAGGAAGCGTTATAGTACACAATGGAGAGATCATTGGCGAAGGATACCATCACAAAGCCGGAGAAAACCACGCAGAAATCAATGCCATCAATTCCGTTAAAAATAAAGATCTGATCCCGGAATCAACGATCTATGTATCTCTGGAACCATGTGCCCACTATGGAAAAACTCCGCCTTGTGCTTTAAAGATTAAAGAACTGGGATTTAAAAAAGTGGTCATTGGTGCTATGGATTCCCATGACAAAGTGAACGGCAAGGGAAAAAAAATCATTCAGGATGCTGGAATTGAAGCCGTATCAGGAATTCTTGAAAAAGAATGCATTGAACTGAACAAAAGGTTTTTCACTTATCATGAAAAGAAAAGGCCGTATATCATTTTAAAATGGGCAGAATCCGGTGATGGCTTTTTGGATAAAGATTTTACACCGACAGCCGTTTCCAATACATTAGTAAACCAGTTTGTTCATCAGTTAAGAGCTGACGAGCATGCTATTTTAGTAGGAACTCAAACTGCATTAAATGACAATCCAAGCCTTACCGTAAGAAATGCAGAAGGAGTAAACCCTGTCCGGATTTTAATTGATTTTGATCTAAAAGTTCCTGCCAGCTTCAATATTTATAACAATGAAGCAAGAACATTGGTTTTAAATTCTGTGAAAGAAGGTTCTGAAGGACATATTCAATTCATTAAAATCAACAAGGCTGATTTTCTGGCTGAACTCACCGAGGTATTGTATAAAGAACAGATACAGTCAGTTATTATCGAGGGCGGCCGTTTTACGCTGCAGGAATTTATTAATGCAGGTCTCTGGGATGAAGCAATAGTGATAAAAAATAAAAATCTTATCCTTGAAAATGGTACAAAAGCCCCCGAATTCAATTATACACCTACTAAAGTTGAAAACTTCAGAGATAATACGATCTCATTTTTCAAACAAAAATAAAAGAAAAGCCGTCTAAACTGACGGCTTAATTTATGATCATGGTGCAGAATCGTAAAGCATTTAATATTTTTGCATCAACAAAGCAGGAACCTCCAATGACGTTTGAATATAAAACCATAGAAAAACCCATAGAAAATACTCTTTTAAAAGAAAAAGGGAGCAAATTCATCGGATTTGCTTTCCCGGTAACCAATGAAAAAGAATTAAAGAGTGCGCTGGAAAAGATCAGAGAAGAACATCCGAAAGCTACTCATCACTGCTATGCCTTCAGAATGGGATTAAATGGTGAAAATTACCGTGCCAATGATGATGGTGAGCCTTCCGGAAGTGCAGGTTTGCCAATTTACAACCAGCTTCTGGCTAATGAAATCACGAATGTGCTTGTCATTGTTGTCCGTTATTACGGGGGAACCAAATTAGGGGTTTCAGGATTGGTAAAAACCTATAAAGAATCGGCAAAGATCACATTGGAAGAAGCCAGCATCATTACCAGAGAACTGGAAATAGAAGTAGAGATCAGGTTCAACTTCAATCAGCAGAATACGATTTTCACCTTGCTTTCAAAATTTGATGCTAAAGTTTTGAACTTCGATGCGAATGAAAACTGTATTCTTACCGCTTCACTGAAACTGGCACAAAAAGAAAGCATCTCAGAAAAGCTTTCCGAGATGCAATATGTTTCATTTGAATTTAATGATTAATCCCTTCTTCCTCCAAGAAGCAAAGATGCCCAGTAAAGAAGCTGTGCCAGAGAGCCTAAGGCTGCCACCACGTAAGTTCTTGCTGCCCATTTCAAACTATCCTGTACTCCAACAAATTCTTCTGCAGTTACAGTTCCCGTGTCTTTAAGCCACTTCATTGCCCTGTTACTCGCATCGTATTCTACAGGAAGCGTTACAAAAGCAAAAAGAGTGGTCATCGCAAACATTGCTACTCCGATGGCAAGAACAGTCGTATTTCCATTTGGGTTTTCAATTGTTCTTGATGCCGCCATTACTGCGATACCCGCAATAAGAACAAACTGCATCAGATTAGAACTAATATTTACAATCGGAACCAGTTTTGAACGTAAATTCAGCATAGAATATCCTACCGCATGCTGCACTGCATGTCCGCACTCGTGAGCTGCTACTGCCGCTGCCGCTGCATTTCTCTGCATATAAACTCCTTCCGAAAGGTTCACTGTTTTATCTGCCGGATTATAGTGGTCCGTCAACTGCCCGGGTACTGATATTACCTGAACATCATTTATCCCGTTATCTCTCAACATCTTTTCCGCTACTTCTTTGCCTGAAAGGCCATTTCGAAGGTGTACATTGGAATAATATTCAAATTTCGATTTCAATCTGGACGAAACCCACCAGCTCACCAACATTGAAATACCAATAATGATATAATAACCCACCATTTTATATAAATTTTGTGTTTAATTTTACCCATAATCATATAAAAACTGTGCCAAAGTATACGATATTATTATTTATATTTGTCCTTTAATTCCTCTCAAAAAACATGTCTACAGTTTCAATTATTGAAGTAAAAACAGCGGGTCAGCTCAAGCAATTCGTAAAGTTTCCGATGGATTTGTATAAAAACAATCCCTACTATGTTCCGTCTTTTATCAATGACGAAATCAACATCTGGAATGCTGATGAAAATCCTGCGCTTCAATATTCTGAGGCAAAACAGTATCTTGCCTATAAGAATGACAGGATTGTAGGAAGAATTGCCGTTCTGATCAATCATAAGGAAGAGAGAGAATTAGGAATTAAAAAAGTTCGTTTCGGATGGATTGACTTTATTGATGATGCTGAAGTTTCAAAGGCATTAATTCAAAAAGCAGTTGATTACGCTAAAGAAAAAAGTATTGACAAAATTGAAGGGCCTATGGGCTTCACCAATCTTGATAAAGCTGGAATGCTGGTAAAAGGTTTCGACCAGCTTGCAACCATGATTGGAATTTACAACCATGCTTATTATCCTCAGCATCTTGAAAACCTGGGGTTAATCAAAGAAAAAGAATGGGTGGAGTTTGAAATCATTTTCCCTGAAACCTTGCCTGAAAAAATCCACAAGTTCAATCAGCTTATTTCTGAAAAGTACAAACTGAGAGTTTTAAAATTCAAAACGAAAGAAGAGATTATTCAGTATGTGGACCCTATGTTTGATCTTTTGGATGAAACTTATAAACACCTTTCCACGTACACCCCTATTTCGGACGAGCAGCGTAAAACCTACAAAGAGAAATATTTCAAACTCATCGATAAAGATTTTATTGTATGTATCGCTGATGAAAACAACAATCTGATCTCATTCGCCATTACAATGCCTTCTTATTCCAAAGCGCTGCAAAAATCCGGAGGAAAACTGCTTCCATTCGGCTGGTGGCATTTCTTACAGGCAGGAAAGAAAAATGACAGAGCCAATTTTTACCTGATCGGAATTCACCCTGATTATCAGAGAAGAGGAGTCACTTCTATTATTTTCAAAGAAATCTGGGATATATTCAGAAAAAAGGGAGTAAAATACCTTGAAACCAATCCGGAACTGGAAGAAAACAAAAGCATTCAGCTGCTATGGCAGGATTACGATCCGGTGAATCATAAAAGAAGAAGAACGTATTCAATGGAAATCAAATAATTGATACCGTATTTTGTACGATGTAAATTTATCACCTAAACTTTGAATTTTATGAAACCACAGCTTATCATATTTGCCATTTTAATTGCCGGATTTATCGGTTATAACATTTTTTTTCAGTCGCCCGATGACAAAACCAATACGGTAATCAATATTCTTTTTGCCAGTATTCTTTTTGGATATATTTCCTTTATGGCCTACACTTTTTTGAAAAAAATGAAAAAATAAGCCATAACCATAGCCCAATAGGTCATTTAATCACTTGTTTTTATTCCTCAATAAATAAATTCAAAATATCCACGATATACATGATGGGATGCAATTTTTCCAGAGTTACTACAAAAAAAGGGGAAAAACACCACAAAAAAATAATCACAAAAAGCTAATTTTTATTGATTCTAAATTACCGGTTTAGCTCATTTTCATCCGACTTTTAAGCTGATAAATTTCATGCTTTCTTGTTTATTCGCTAAATTTGCAAATTGAGATAATAATGCAAAAATGAATTTACCTGAAAGTTATATTCCAATCCTTATCCAGGCTGGTGTAGCAGTAGGATTTGTAGCGGTTTCTTTGCTTGGAGCACATTTCTTAGGTCCACAGCAGAAAAAAGGAAACTCTGTAAAAAACCAAAGCTGGGAATGTGGGGTTCCTGTAGAAGGAAACGCCAGAACACCGTTTTCTATCAAGTACTTCCTGACTGCGGTATTGTTCGTACTATTCGATATTGAAATCGTATTCTTTTATCCTTACGCTGTAAACTTCAGAGAATTCGGTATGGAAGGTTTCCTTGCCGTGCTTACATTCGTTGCGATCTTCTTCGTAGCGTTTTTCTATGTCTGGAAACGAGGCGCACTGGATTGGGATAAATAAATTTTAACATTAAAAGATTGAATAATTTAATCATTTAAAAACAGAGATGATTAAATTTATAAAAGTTTTAATCTTTAAATATCAACAAAAGAAAATGTCAGATAAAAAACCAGTAATAAGAACAGATGCACCTGCTCCCGAAGGCTATGAAGGAGAAGGGTTTTTCGCAACAAAACTGAGCAGTGTAATCGGGATGGCAAGAAAGTTTTCACTTTGGCCGTTACCCTTTGCAACCTCTTGTTGTGGTATCGAGTTTATGGCTACCCTGAACCCGACATATGATGCTTCAAGATTTGGTATGGAAAGAAACTCTTTCTCTCCAAGACAGGCAGATATGCTGATGGTTTGCGGAACTATATCAAAGAAATTAGGACCTGTCCTGAAAGAAGTGTACACTCAGATGGCTGAGCCGAAATGGGTGGTAGCAGTTGGAGCTTGTGCTTCCAGCGGTGGTATTTTTGATACGTATTCTGTACTTCAGGGAATTGACAAGATTATTCCGGTAGACGTTTACGTTCCCGGATGTCCTCCAAGACCTGAACAGATCATTGAAGGTGTAATGCAGGTACAGGCTCTTGCAGAAAGCGAAAGCATCAGAAGAAGAGACATGCCTGAATATCAGAAATTATTAGATTCTTACAACATAAGCAACTAAACGGAAATGACAAACGAATTTGTATTAGAAGCAATCACAAGAGAATTTCCGGAATCTGTCATTTCAAGCTCAGAACCTTATGGAATGTTGACTATTGAAGTGAAGAAAGAAGATATTAAGAAAATCATTCACTATCTGAAAGATTCATCACTGGAATTTAATTTCCTTACGGATATCTGTGGTATTCATTATCCTGAATTCCCTGAAAAGGAAATTGGTGTTGTATACCATTTGCACAATATGATGGCCAATTTCAGATTACGTCTGAAAATCTTTATGTCCAGAGAAAATATTGAAGTAGACTCTCTTGTAGAGCTATTTGCAGGAGCTAACTGGATGGAAAGAGAAACGTATGATTTCTATGGGATTAAATTTAAAGGACACCCGGATCTCAGACCTATTTTAAATATGGAAGATCTTGGATACCACCCAATGTTGAAGGAATATCGCCTTGAAGACGGTACAAGAACCGACAAGAACGATAGCATGTTCGGAAGATAAAAAAGCGAATGGCCAATGGCAGCTAGCCAATAGCCAGAAGCAAATAGCTAAAAGCAATCATTATGAAAGATAACTCATTATCTAATATACTAAACCAGTACGAAAGTAAGGAACAGATTGACGGACAATTATACACCCTGAATCTGGGACCTACCCACCCTGCTACTCACGGGATTTTCCAGAATATCTTAACGATGGACGGAGAAAGAATCCTTCACGCAGAGCAAACCGTAGGATATATCCACAGAGCATTTGAGAAAATTTCTGAAAGAAGAAACTATTCTCAGATCACTACCCTTACGGACCGTATGAATTACTGTTCTGCACCCATCAATAACTTAGGCTGGCACATGACAGTAGAAAAACTGATTGGCGTAGAAGTTCCAAAACGCGTAGACTATATGCGCGTTATCCTGATGGAGCTTGCCAGAATCGGTGACCACCTGATCTGTAACGGGGTAACCGGAATGGACTCAGGAGCTATTACAGGTCTTACTTATATGTTCATCGAAAGAGAACGTATTTATGATATGTATGAGCAAATCTGCGGAGCCAGAATGACAACCAATATGGGAAGAATCGGAGGTTTTGAAAGAGATTTCACTCCTAAATTCCATGAGCTGATCAAGGATTTCTTAAAAACTTTCCCACCAAGATTCAAAGAATTCTGTACTTTATTAGAAAGAAACAGAATTTTCATGGACAGAACCATCGGTACAGGAGCTATTTCTGCCGAAAGAGCTTTAAGCTACGGTTTCACAGGTCCTAACTTACGTGCAGCAGGGGTAGATTACGATGTACGAGTTGCGCAGCCTTATTCTTCATATCAGGATTTCGACTTCATTATTCCGGTAGGAACTTCAGGAGATACTTACGACCGTTTCATGGTTCGTCAACAGGAAGTCTGGGAATCAATCAAAATTATCAAACAAGCATACGAAAATCTTCCGGAAGGGCCATTCCATGCGGATGTCCCTGATTTCTATCTTCCTGAAAAGGCAGATGTATACCAGAAAATGGAAGCATTGATCTACCATTTCAAAATCGTAATGGGAGAAACCGATGTACCGAAAGGAGAAGTTTATCATGCTGTAGAAGGTGGAAACGGAGAATTAGGTTTCTATCTTGTGAGTGACGGAGGAAGAAGTCCTTACAGACTTCACTTCAGAAGACCATGCTTCATCTACTATCAGGCATACCCTGAAATGATTACAGGTTCTGTAATTTCAGATGCCATTGTAACGATGTGTAGTATGAATATTATTGCGGGAGAATTAGACGCATAAAAAGAAGATGTCAGACATCAGATTTCAGATGTTAGACTCTTCGCTTTATATATAAATTTAAAATCTGATGTCTGAAATCTGGCATCTGAAATCTTAGATAAAAAATGAGCGAAACAATAGCTTTTAAACCGGAAAGTTTAGCACAGGTACACAAAATTATCGCAAGATATCCTGAAGGAAGACAAAAATCTGCTCTTCTTCCTGTACTTCACTTGGCACAGAAAGAATTCGGAGGATGGTTAGATGTTCCTGTGATGGATTATGTTGCCGGACTATTAAGTATCCAACCGATCGAAGTATATGAAGTGGCTACTTTCTATACGATGTTCAATATGAAGCCGGTAGGTAAATATGTACTGGAAGTTTGCAGAACAGGACCTTGTATGGTTTGTGGAAGCGAAAAAATTCTGGATCATATCAGAACCAAACTGAACATTAAGGATGGAGAAACTACTGAAGATGGTATGTTTACTTTAAAACCAGCTGAATGTCTTGGAGCATGCGGATACGCACCCATGATGCAGCTAGGGAAATTCTTTCATGAAAATTTAACGATAGAAAAAGTAGATGAAATCCTTGATCTTTGCAGACAGGGACAAGTTGCTTTAGACTAATAGAAATTTTAAATTCTACATTTTAGATTTTAAATTATTCAGTTATTTTCTTTAATAATTATAAAAAGCTAGAAGCCAATGGCCAATAGCGAAAAGCATAATAAACAATGAGTAAAAAACTTTTACTTAAAGACGCACATATAGAAGGTATCCGCTACTTTGAGACTTACCGTAAACAGGGAGGTTATACAGCAGCTGAAAAAGCCTTGAAGATGACTCCGGACGAAATTCTTGAAGAAGTAAAAGCTTCAGGACTGAGAGGTCGTGGTGGAGCTGGATTCCCAACAGGAATGAAATGGAGCTTTCTGGCCAAACCTGAAGGTGTTCCAAGACACCTTGTTGTGAATGCGGATGAATCTGAACCTGGAACATTCAAGGACAGATATCTGATGGAGTTCCTTCCTCATT
This sequence comes from Chryseobacterium sp. DZ-32, assembly GCF_059587025.1. Taxonomy (NCBI): domain Bacteria; kingdom Pseudomonadati; phylum Bacteroidota; class Flavobacteriia; order Flavobacteriales; family Weeksellaceae; genus Chryseobacterium; species Chryseobacterium sp. DZ-32. The sequence goes on along the minus strand of NZ_JCAIOM010000002.1, from coordinate 62,992 downwards.
TATTGATTGAGGGAATGCTAATTTCTTCTTACTGTTTAGGATCCAATACTTCTTATATCTACATCCGTGGAGAATATTCGTGGATTCCGGATATCCTTGAAGAAGCTATTGAAGAAGCTAAAGCAGCAGGATTTTTAGGTAAAAATATTTTAGGAACCGGTTTCGATCTTGAAATCTATGTACAGAGAGGTGGTGGAGCATACATCTGCGGTGAAGAAACGGCATTGCTTGAGTCCCTTGAAGGAAAAAGAGGTAACCCGAGATTAAAACCACCATTCCCGGCTGTAAAAGGTCTTTGGGAAAGACCAACAGTGGTAAACAACGTTGAATCCATTGCGGCAGTAGTTCCGATCATTGATATTACAGGTGCTGAGTATGCTAAAATCGGAGTGGGAAGATCTACAGGTACGAAATTGATTTCTGCTTGTGGGAACATCAACAAACCGGGTGTATACGAAATCGATATGACGATCACTGTAGAGGAATTCATTTATTCTGATGAATATTGCGGTGGTATTAAGGATGGTAAAAAATTAAAGGCTTGTATTCCTGGAGGAAGTTCTGTTCCGATTGTTCCAGCAAATCTATTGCTAAGAACCGTGAACGGAGAGCCAAGATATATGAATTATGAATCATTGGCAGATGGTGGTTTTGCTACCGGAACCATGATGGGTTCAGGAGGTTTCATCGTTTTGGATGAAGACCAGTGTATTGTAGAACACACCATGACATTGGCGAGATTCTACAATCACGAAAGCTGCGGACAATGTACACCTTGCCGTGAAGGAACAGGATGGATGTACAAGATTTTAAAGAAAATCGAGAAAGGAGAAGGAAAAATGGAAGATATCGATCTGCTTTGGGATATCCAGAGAAAAATCGAAGGAAATACGATTTGTCCGTTGGGTGATGCAGCAGCTTGGCCGGTTGCAGCAGCGATCCGTCACTTCAGAGATGAATTTGAGTGGCACGTGAAAAACCCAGAGTTGTCTCAGACACAAAATTATGGATTGGCACATTATGCTGACCCTATCCCGGCTGTTGAAAAGAACGCATAAGTAAAAGATGAAAAAATTATTGGTGGTCGGCTTAATGATGTCGAATTTTGTATTTGCACAAAATAAGAAAACTGATACTGCAAATTATAACAGATCTGTTGAAGAGGATTTGTCATATTTAGTGAGTGAGAAAGAGCAGATTAAAGCTGAGAGAAAGGAAAAACCTTTACCATTGAGCAAAAAAGGTCAGGTTTTCGTATTTTACGGTTGGAACAGAGCCGCTTACAGCAATTCTGACATCCACTTTACCGGAAACGGATACGATTTTCAACTGAATAATGTAAAGGCACAGGACAGACCTACAAAATTTGGAATTGTCTATTTTGATCCGAGCTGGTTTACTGTAACACAGTATAATTTCAGAATAGGATATTTTATTAAAGACAATTTAGCATTGGTACTTGGGATAGACCACATGAAATATGTAATGGATCAGAACCAGACTGTAGGTTTCAAAGGTCATATTTCAGATCCTGAGTATGCAGCAATGGTTCAGAACGGGCAGGTTAATCTTGCAGATGAGAAGTTCCTTACTTTCGAACATACAGACGGGCTTAATTATGAAAACTTAGGTCTAGAGAAATACAAAAATCTTGTTCATAAGAAAAATATAGATTTAGTATGGTCTTATGGAGCCGGAATCGGATTTATGTTTCCGAAAAGTAATGTAAAACTTTTTGGTAACGAAAGAAGTGACCGTTTCCACGTTGCAGGGATGGGAACCGATATCAGATCCAGTCTTAACCTTGTATTCTGGAAAAACTGGATGCTGAGATTAGAAGGAAAAGCCGGTTATATCAATATGTGGGATATTAAAACTACATTAAATAACAAACCGGACAAAGCACGTCAGGATTTTGTTTTCGGACAGGTTCTTGGAGGAATTGGATATACATTTAATACAAAGAAATATAAATAACAAAGCCTATTGCTTAACGCATAAAGCTTAAAGCATATCATATGAGCGAAGAAGTTAAAAAATTCAAAATAACTATAGACGGACAGACTACCGAAGTTTTGCCTGGTACTTCTATTCTGGAAGCTGCAAGACAAATTGGTGGTAAATCTGTGCCTCCTGCAATGTGCTACTACAGCAAGTTGGAAACCAGTGGAGGGAGATGTAGAACTTGTCTGGTAGAAGTTTCTAAAGGATCTGAAGCAGATCCTCGTCCTATGCCAAAATTAGTAGCAAGCTGCAGAACTAATGTAATGGACGGTATGGAAGTAAAAAATCTTACTTCTGAGAAAGCTCAGGAAGGAAGAAAAGCCGTTACCGAATTCCTATTGGTAAACCACCCGCTGGACTGCCCTATCTGTGACCAGGCAGGAGAATGTCATCTTCAGGACTTAGGATATGAGCATGGTGTTGAAAATACAAGAACAGAATTCGAAAGAAATACTTACGAAGCTGATGATCTTGGACCGAACATCAAATTAAATATGAACCGTTGTATTCTTTGCGCAAGATGTGTACTGACAGCCAACCAGCTTACAGAAACAAGAGAACACGGTATCCTTTTCAGAGGAGATCACGCTGAAATTTCAACGTATTTAAATAAAGCTTTAGACAATGACTTCATCGGAAACGTTATCGATGTTTGTCCTGTAGGAGCATTAACAGACAGAACAGCCCGTTTTGCCAGCAGAGTTTGGTTTACAAAACCAATGAACGCTTCTTGTAAATGTGATAAGTGTTCAGGAAAAGCTGTAGTATGGATGAAAGGTGACGAAATTGTAAGAGTTACTGCCAGAAAAGACCAGTGGGGAGAAGTGGAAGAATTCATCTGCGATACATGCCGTTTCGAAAGAAAATCTTTATCAGACTGGAATATCGAAGGTCCTAGACATATCGACAGACATTCTGTAATTTCATTGAACCACTACGAAAAGCCAAAAGACGAACTAAGAGTTTTAGACAATCCGATGGCTAAAGAAATCAGTGAAAAAGACGAAAAATAATTAATAAGACATCAGATTTCAGATACCAGACTTCAGACAGCAAATTAAATCTGACATCTAGCATCTGACATCTTAATATCTAAATAAAAATGGATTTACTTACATTTAAACTTATACTTGTACTAGCACTTTTTCTGCTGTCACTTACGATTGCAGCCTACTCTACCTGGGCAGAAAGAAAAGTTGCCTCTATTATGCAGGATAGAATTGGTCCCAACAGAGCCGGACCTTTCGGATTGCTGCAGCCTCTTGCTGACGGTGGAAAGTTTTTCTTCAAAGAAGACTTTACACCTGCCAATGCAGAAAAATTCCTTTTCGTATTAGGACCAGCGCTGGTAATGTTTATTTCATTGATTACAGGAGCTGTTATTCCTTGGGGTAAAAGTTTAAATATTGCAGGTACTTCTTTTGATCTTCAGGTAGCAAACATCGATGTTGGTGTACTTTTCATCATCGGTATGGCTTCCATCGGGGTTTACGGAATTATGATCGGAGGTTGGGCTTCGAACAACAAATATTCATTACTAGGTGCTATCCGTGCTTCTTCTCAGATGATTTCTTATGAATTGGCGATGGGATTAGCACTTCTTTCTATCATTATGATGTCTGGAAGTTTGGATTTAAAAGAAATCACTGAAAGTCAGACTACAGGAAAATTATGGGGAGTTATTCCATGGGTTTCAGGATTGAACTGGAACATTTTCTACCAGCCGATTGCATTCCTTGTTTTCTTTGTAGCTGCTTTGGCAGAAACCAACAGACACCCGTTCGATTTACCTGAGTGTGAATCTGAATTGGTAACAGGATACTCTACAGAGTACTCTTCCATGAAGTTAGGTTTATATATGTTCGGAGAATATGTGAACATGTTTATTTCCAATGCGTTCATGGTAGTTCTTTTCTTCGGAGGATATAACTATCCTGGTATTGAATGGGTAACTCAGAACTGGGGTGAAAATGCTGCAGGAATCTTAAGTATCGTAGCATTCCTTACGAAAACAGTAATCGGAATTCTGATCTTCATGTGGATCAGATGGACACTTCCAAGATTCAGATATGACCAGCTAATGCACTTAGGATGGAAAACACTAATCCCTATGGCATTGGTAAACCTATTAATTACAGGAGCTGTAATTTTAGCGTTTGGAAATTAAATTATCTAAACCTAACAGGTTTTTGAAACCTGTTAGGTTTGTGTGAATATTGAATATTGAATATTAAAAATTAAGATAACAGACAAGATTAGTCTAAAATCTGGTGTCTAACATCTAATATCTATAATTAAATGAAACTTACAAACAGATCAAAAGTTGTTTCCAATAAAGAAATGACCCTTGCTGAAAAAATCTACCTTCCTGCGATCTTTACAGGAATGGGGATTACATTTAAGCATGCTGTAAGAACCGTGATAAAGGGTGCTCCCGCAGTATATTCGTATCCGGAAGTACAGAAGCCAAGAACCACCATCTGGAGAGGCCAGCACGTTTTGAAAAGAGACGAAGAAGGCAGAGAAAGATGTACAGCTTGCGGACTTTGTGCGGTAGCTTGTCCTGCAGAAGCCATTACAATGACTGCTGCTGAAAGAACTAAAGAGGAAAAACATCTTTACAGAGAAGAGAAATACGCTTCAGTATATGAAATCAATATGCTAAGATGTATTTTCTGCGGTATGTGTGAAGAAGCTTGTCCTAAATCTGCCATCTATCTTACCGACAGGTTGGTAGACGTAGAAACCAACAGAGGTTCTTTCATTTACGGAAAAGATAAATTAGTTGAAAAAATAAATGAAAGGATTGATATCACCACAAGACAATCCGAGAAACAAAAAAATGCGGTAAAATAATGGATCAGTTTTTATTTTTCTTGGTGGCGTTTTTAGCTGTGGCAAGTGCAGTTTATTTTGTATTTGCAAGAAATCCTCTATATGCTATTTTGTCATTAATTGTTACGATGTTTTCAATTGCCGGAATGTACATTCTTCTCAATGCACAGTTCCTGGCAATCATCCAGATTATTGTTTACGCAGGTGCCATCATGGTACTTTTCCTTTACATCTTAATGATGCTTAACCTTAATAAACAAGACGAAAGTAAGAAGAACAATACTTTAAAATTTGTTGGAGTTTTTACTGCATGTCTTTTATTAATTGGAGTTTTAGGGGTATTCAGAGGAATTCAGGACCACCACATTGTTGTTGAAAATGTAGACAGAGGGGTAGGTCTTACGAAAAATCTGGGTAGACTTTTGTTTAATGAATATGTTTTACCGTTTGAGCTTGCTTCCATCCTAATTCTGGCAGGTATTGTAGGCGCGGTATTAATCGGTAAAAAAGATTTATAAAATTATGGGAGAAGTAAATACATTTATACAAAGCATCCCTTTGGACTACTTCATCATTCTTTCATCAGTATTATTCTGTTTGGGAGTAATGGGAGTATTGCTTAGAAAAAATGCTATTGTGATTCTGGGCTGTGTAGAGCTTATGCTGAATTCTGTAAACCTTTTATTGGCAGCTTTTTCAGCGTATAAAGGCAACGGCGACGGACAACTTTTAGTTTTCTTCATTATGGTGGTAGCAGCGGCTGAAGTAGCAGTAGGTCTGGCAATTATTGCAATGCTATATAGAAACACCCGTTCTGTAGATGTGAGTATATTTAATAAATTAAGAGGATAAGAATGGAGAATCTAGTATATGCAATAGTACTTTTACCACTTTTAGGGTTTCTTATTAACGGGCTGTTCGGAAAAAATCTTCCAAAAATATTGGTAGGATCTCTGGCTACTGCTGTAGTTTTCGGATCTTTCTGTATTGCAGTAAGCCTTTTCATGAATTTCAATTCTGAAAGCCAGCCTGTCATTGTAAAAGCTTTTGAATGGTTTAGAGTCAACGGAGTTCAGATTAATTTTGGATTTCAGATTGATCAGCTTTCTTTAATGATGGTAATGATCATTACGGGTATCGGTTCACTGATCCACTTATACTCTATCGGATATATGAGTCATGATAAAGGATTCTACAAGTTTTTTACTTACCTGAATCTTTTCATCTTCTCGATGTTACTTTTAGTAATGGGAAGCAACTACCTTATCCTGTTCATTGGATGGGAAGGTGTAGGTCTTTGTTCTTACCTGTTGATCGGATTCTGGTATACCAACGAAGAATATGGTAAAGCAGCAAGAAAAGCTTTCATCATGAACAGAATTGGTGACCTTGCGTTATTGATCGGTATCTTCATGATCGCTTCTCAAACCAATGCTGTAGATTATCTTTCTGTAGCAGAAAACGCTTCAAAATTTGAATTAGACGGAACAGTGATTATCTTTATCACAGCGAGTTTATTCATCGGTGCTACCGGTAAATCTGCTCAGGTTCCATTATATACATGGTTACCGGATGCGATGGCGGGACCAACTCCTGTATCAGCGTTGATCCACGCGGCAACGATGGTAACAGCAGGTATCTATTTGGTAGTAAGATCCAACTTCTTATTTACTTTAGCACCAACTGTACAGGGAGGAATTTTATTCATCGGGTTCTTAACTGCTGCTTTGGCAGGGTTCTATGCACTACGTCAAAACGATATCAAAAAAGTGTTGGCTTATTCTACAGTTTCACAGCTTGGATTTATGTTCATCGCTTTAGGTCTTGGTGCCTATACAACAGCAATGTTCCACGTAATGACACACGCATTCTTTAAAGCGTTATTATTCTTAGGTGCAGGTTCTGTAATCCATGCTATGAGCAACGAACAGGATATGCGTTTCATGGGAGGTCTTAAAAAATACATTCCTCTTACCCACGCTACATTCCTTATCGGAACATTAGCCATCTCAGGTTTTCCTTTATTATCAGGGATGATCTCCAAAGACGAAATTTTAGTAGCAGCTTTCGCTAAAAACCCTGTTTACTGGGTAATCTTATTTGTTTTAGCGGCAATGACTGCAACGTATATGTTCAGACTATACTACCTGACATTCCACGGAGAATTCAGAGGTACTGAAGAACAGAAACACCACTTACATGAAAGCCCGTCAAATATGACATTACCATTGATCGTATTGGCTATTCTTTCTGTAATCGGAGGTTTTATCAACCTGCCACACTTTATCGGTCACGGGCATTATGCCAAACTGATGGAATGGTTAAAGCCGGTTCTTACAGAACAAAGCTACAGCCAGATGGAAGCTACTCTTTCAGGAGTACCTTTCAATACTGAAATGATCTTATTAGCAGCTACAGTCTTGATGTTCTTCACTGTATGGTTCATTGTTAGAAATACTTATGTAAGTAAGAAAAAGATGGCTGTTGCAGAGGAAAACTATACCGGATGGGAAAAGCTTTCTGCTAAGAAATTATACGTTGACGAACTTTACAACGCATTGATTGTAAAAACTGTTGAAGGATTAGGACGCGGAGGAAAAATGTTTGATAAGGGTATCTTAGACCGTTTTGTAAACTTTGTAGGTGATGGTGCTGAAGACAGCGGAAAAGCTATGAAGCGTGTACAGAACGGAAATGTAGAGACATATATCCTTATCATGTCTTTAGCGGTGGGAATTATATTAATTGTTAACTTTTTATTACAATAATAATGTCTTGTTTGTTATTAACATTATTACTATTACCTCTAGTAGGTTCGGGATTAGTTTTTGCCTGGAAGAATAATTCCAGCAAATATTTGGCGCTTGGAATTGCATTGGTACAAATGCTCCTTACGTTTTACGTACTTTCGGATTTTGATTTTACTCCGACAGTAGACAGCGTATTGCAGCATGAGATCAATTATCCATGGTCACAATTTATGAAGAGCTCTCTTCACTTCGGTATCGATGGAATGAGCATGCTTCTTTTATTACTGACCAATATTCTGGCTCCAATCATTATTTTATCATCTTTCAACGAAAATGTAAACTATAGAAATACATTCTACGGACTGATTCTATTGATGCAGTTTGGTCTTGTAGGGGTATTCACTTCTTTAGACGGATTGTTATTCTACATTTTCTGGGAGGTAACTTTGATTCCAATTTGGTTCATTGCCGGACTTTGGGGACAAGAGAATAAAAGGTTTGAATTCACTACGAAATTCTTCGTATATACTTTCGTGGGATCATTATTTATGTTAGCCGGATTGATTTATGTGTACAACCACTCTGCATCATTCGCTTTAACAGATTTATATAATGCTCAGCTGAATGAAGTACAGCAGACTGTGGTATTCTGGTTTATTTTCTTTGCTTTTGCAGTGAAATTACCGGTATTCCCTTTCCATACATGGCAGCCTGACACGTATACCTACTCTCCTACTCAGGGATCTATGTTATTATCAGGGATCATGCTGAAGATGGCAGTATATGGTGTAATGCGATACTTACTTCCAATCACTCCGCTTCCGATTGCCGGAATTTCAGGACAGATTGTAATTATTCTTGCCATCGTGGGAATTGTTCATGGTGCATTGATTGCGATCATCCAGACGGATATGAAGAGAATCATTGCGTATTCATCTTTCTCTCACGTAGGATTGATGGTAGCGGGAATCTTCGCTTCAGCAGTAGTTACTTTAAGAGGAACTTTCAATGTAGAAGGAGCTGAAGGAGCTTTGGTACAGACATTTGCTCACGGTATCAACGTGGTAGGATTATTCTACTGTTGTGATATTTTATACAAGAGATTTAAATCAAGAGACATCAGACAAATGGGTGGTTTAGCTAAAGTAGCACCTAAGTTTGCGGTGTTATTCCTGATCATTATATTAGGTTCAATGGGAGTTCCATTAACCAATGGATTCATCGGGGAATTTATTTTGTTGAAATCAGTTTATGATTTCAATGGAACAGCAGCAGTAATTGCTGGTCTTACGGTAATTCTTTGTGCGGTGTATTTATTAAGATTCTACGGAAAAGCAATGTTTGGAGAAGGAGATGAAGCCGTTTTAAGTACAGCAAAAGATTTATCAGGCGTAGAATTTTCTGTATTGGCAAGTTTAGCGGTTTTTGTGATTTTACTAGGTATTTTCCCACAACCGGTAATCGATATGGTGAGTAGTTCGGTGAAGTTTATCTACCAATCAATGGTAAGTTAATTTGATATTTTAAGAAATGAGTGTTTTAATTATTGTTTTCCTAACGGCAGTTATTGCGTTATTTTCAGGAGTTTTTGAACAAGGAAAATTCGCAAGATACATTGGGATTTTGGGATTAATCATCGCATTGTACGTAAGTTTTATGCCGGAATGTTCGTTTTTCGACCATTACAAGCATATGTATGAGTACAGTGACAATACCGCATTATTCACTAAAATATCAATCGTAACAACATTATTGTTATTCTTCCTGGGCGGTTTTGCTTTCAGCAACCACAGAAGCCACCAGTCAGAATTATATGCATTGATGCTATTTGCATTATGTGGAGGGATCATCCTTTTCGGATATCAGAACCTTGTGACCATGTTCCTGGGAGTTGAGATCCTTTCTATTCCGTTATATGTAATGGCGGGAGCTAACAAAACTGATCTGAGATCCAACGAAGCTTCTATTAAATATTTCCTTATGGGTGCATTCGCAACAGGTTTCTTACTGTTTGGGATTGCGTTCATCTATGGAAGTGCAGGAAGTTTTGATCTGTACAAAATCCACGACTTTGGAGTAGCAAATGCTGGAAATGTAATGTTTATCTTAGGAGTATTACTAATTCTTTGCGCATTGGCATTCAAGGTAGCTTTAGCACCTTTCCATATGTGGAGCCCTGATGTATATGCAGGTTCTCCTTCATTAATCACAGCTTTCATGGCGAGTGTAGTAAAGATCTCAGGATTCTTTGCGCTGTTCAGATTGATGACGCTTGGTTTCGCTGGGGTTACTCACGAATGGATTAATGTTTTAGGGGTATTCTTAATCATTACATTACTTTTGGCAAACGTTATGGGTCTTGCTCAGACGAATGCAAAAAGAATGCTGGCATACTCTTCAGTATCTCACGCAGGATATATCGGATTGGTATTCTTCGGAATGACAAGCCTTTCTACTTATAACCTTGCCTTCTATCTGTTTGCTTATTCTTTATCTACAGTAGGAGTTTTCATGTGTCTGATCTGGGTAGAGAAATTAAAAAGAGAAACTTCTTTCGGAGCTTTCAAAGGATTGGCAAAAACAGAACCTTTATTGGCAACAGCAGCAACGATCTCAATGCTTTCAATGGCAGGAGTTCCGTTAACAGCTGGTTTCATGGGGAAATTTGCTTTATTCTCCCAAGCGATGAACGGTGCTGCATTCTTAGTACTGGTAGCTGTGTTAGGTTCTGCCCTATCCATTGCTTACTATCTAAGACTGATCATTGCAATGTTCTTCTTTAAAGAATCAACATTCAAATCATCAGAAAAAGTAACCCTTACTTACAACATTATTGCAGTAGTGGTTATTGCCCTGATTATCATCCTAGGAGTTTTCCCGGATCTATTTGCAAGAATGTTTGGATTGTAAAACGACCTTATTATAAATGATATTAAAACCTTCCATTTAATGGGAGGTTTTTTTGTTGATATAATTACTTTAAAATTTATTTATCACTTATCGTAGAATTACTACAGTTTATCTTTTTAAAATTTTATAGATTTACATTATTTGAAAAAAATTGATGATGAAAAAAGATTTTATCAAATATAAAGTGAAGCCAGATGATAGCCTCAACTCTATTGCATTTCGTATGAATATGAACAAACACGACCTAAAAGAGTTTCATAATCAAAACTGCGGGAAGATGGATAAGTTGTGGTTTGAAAGCCTGAGGGGAGTCGATTTTATTTTGATACCTATAGCCTATGTTTCTAAAGAAGAATATGAAGACCTATTACAAAAAAGACTTCCTTCAGCCCAGGATTTAGCTTCGCTTCACGCTGATGAATATAATATCACAGAAAATATACAGCAATTCAATAAAAATGAACTAACATTTAATTATAAAGTTAATATTGAAATAGATCAGAAGGCAACCCAGATTATTGCAAAAAAGAGACAAAAAAATTTCAAAAAAAACAACTGCACACCAGATGACAAAGTAAGTTCCCTTGCGCTAGCTTGTATGGAAACAGTCTCTCCCATTCCATTTATTATATCACCTGATGGAAAAATTTCTTCATTTGCCGATCATAAAACTTTAGTACAAAAATTTAAAGATAATCAAACAGCTATCAGAGATTTTTTTACAGGTGCGCCTTCAAAAGCCTATATTGATTTATTCTATGAAAATATCTCAAATGAAAAATATTTTCTAAAACAGATAAGCTCTACCTTATTAAATAAAGTATTATTTCCTGATATAAATTGGTTTAGCAAAAAATCAAGCTGGGTAGAACGTTTCAAAATATACCCCAATTCTTTTCCCTTGAAATTTGATTTTAATGCCGAATATTTTCATGAAAATATAGAATATGTTGAAACAGTTATTAAAGGAATAATTGCAGAGAATTGCAGTCTTCAGGAATTAATAAAAGGATCTCGTTTTGAAAACGAAAAACAGGAAGATAGTATAAACGCCAGCATAGAAATACATTATTTCACAAATAAATTTACTAAACAATTAGCGGAAGCAAGTGCCACAATATGTATTTGTCATAGGAATGAGCTATTTTATAAACACCACTTAAATCTAAAAACACAAAAATGAAAATTTATATCACAAAGAACAATGATACTTTTGCCGATATTGCCCAAAAGTTCAATATAAAAGATGAGAACTACTTAAAAACTTTTCATAATCTTTCATGCCCCCAAAATGATATTATACATGGAGAGTTAAAGGCAGGGAAACAAATTTGTATTCCTGAAGACCAAGAGTTTTTAGCTAATGATAAAAGCATCAGACCGAACGAAGATAAAAATTCTGATATGCAGAAAAGCAATACTAAAACTCATCCTGATAATAATGAAAGTTCAAACGAAGATTCATCTGCGGGAGAGTTAGGCAATACTTCTTCAAAAAATCAAAAAGAGACTAAGAAGACTGAAGAGGAAAATAAGGACTCCAACGAACATGATGGAAAATATTTCGTTATTCAAAAAGGTATATGCCAATGTAATCAGGGGTTCAAATTTCCAAGATTTAAAGTGACAAGTCATCAAAAACATTACTGGAATAATGCAGAAGGTCAAGATGATTATTTGGCTGTAACAGAAGATGATTTACAATTTGATCCATCTGTGCAACCTTTCGGTCAATGTAAACTAAAGCCGAGTTCTGGAGGATATCTACCTTGTACCTATGCTCCCGCAGGAAAATGGCAGAAAACCTATGAAAAAGTGAAGGTAATGGGGAAAAGTTGTCTAACAGAAATTTCTGAATTGATGTGCACTACCGGCGGAAAAATTATGGTCCTGAAGCATGGGCAACAAAACGGAATCAGCAAAACACAGATTGCCAATGCTGATTCTCAGGAACAGAATATTTATAATCCCATAGTGAACATTGATGAGCTGAAAGAAGAGATTGATAATGAAAATAGTTATGCACATTAAAATTATAAGGCAATGTCAAAAAAAGGTGTAGCAAAAATAACAGGTCCCACAAATCCACAAATTGGTGCTTCGGCATCCTATTCAGTTACAGAATGGTATAAGGAAACTCCTGCCAGCCAAAGAAATGGGAATAATGTCACTTGGGAACTCTTCAGAAAAAGAAATAATGGAAGTTATACTTCTACCAATATTAAAAAGAAAGGGGCAACGGGGACATTTACTTTTGAAGAAAAAGCTCTTGGACAGGAATTCTTTGTAGAGGGGTATCTGAATTCTCCTGAAAAAAAAGGCAATACCATTATTTACATAAGACCCACGAAAGGAGCACCTAAAATTATATCATTAACGCTCCTTGACAGCAATAAAAAAAAGATTACAATAAAACCTAAATATGGTCAGACCATAGTTGCGGAAATAAAAACGCAGAATATGTTTAAAGAAAAGCTGATTTTACAGGTTTGGGAACGAGACACAACAGAAGACACCGGACACAACAAAGACGAAAATACACTACTTTATGAAAAAGAAATTGCAGTTAATGCTAATGGAGTAAATGATGAAAATATAGTCCTTACTGAATTGATGATGAAAAAAGCTCAGGGAAGTGGAATATCTTTTATGATAGATGGAGGAGAACATGAATACTATTTGGTAGTTAAACATAATAATATTTCCACCTTCAGCCCACAAACAGTTCAGGTTCTGAATCAGATCATTGCGGTAAAAGGAAATGGCATCAATCCTCCACCGGAAAACCCCGAGACCGCCAGCAATGTGGGACAGGATCCTAATCAGCAAGGTTCTGAAGGGAAATGCCCGAGGTGTGAAAAAGATTTCACTTGGGATGAGATAAAAGAAATATTTGGGGAAAGTGACAAAACTTTCAGAATGGATTGTGTCAAATGGATTAATAAATATAAATTAGATTTTGGAATAAATACATGTGCAAAAAAAGCTCATTTTCTAGCTCAAATTGCAGCAGAAACCCATTTTAGAGAAAAAGAAATGGCAGAAGGAAATGTAAAATATATTCCAAGAAATATTCGCAGTGGTACTTTTGGGGATCGCGGTAAACTATTGGATAAAAGAGGACAGATTGAAGAATTCTGTAATGAAAGACCCGATCAAAAAAAGTTATTCAGTTTTTTATATGCGGCTGAAAACGGATTTGGTAACGGCAATGGAAATGAAGCCAGCGGAGATGGCTTTAACTTCCGGGGAAAAGGCTTGATTCAATTAACGGGCAAAGGTAATTACAAATCTGCAATGGGCTTGATTAAAGAATATGTTCCCGCAAAAATCTACAGCGAATTAATATCTTCGGAAAAAAGGATAAAGCATTTTGATAAATTTGAATTTGAAGAAAACAGAAAACAAAAAACTATAAAAGATGTAGATCTATTTGATTTTATTACTTACTATGACATGCCCACAGAGCCAAAATATGCTGTTCTCAGTGCATTGGCAGACTGGAAAGGTAAAGGGCTGAGTAATTCTACATTAATGGTTAATGATGTAAAAAATGTAAGACCTGTTAGAAAAAAAATAAATGTAGGCTTAAAAAATCTGGATGTAGCAACTGATTTCTTTAAAAAAAGTGTGTCTCATTTAAAAGTAAATGAATGTACATTAGGAAAGAACAAATCAACTTCCACTGAAAAAGGGACAGTAATTTTAGTGTCTGGAACCGATAAGAGAAGTGAAAAAGATCCAGCGCAAAATATATATTGGATCATGTACAAGACAACAGTCTACAAAGATATTACGTTAGCAACATTCAAAAAACTTAAAGGAGAAAATAAACTACCTAACCCTGACTATACAACATACTTAAGTAGAGATACACATCAAACTTATTCCAAATCTTCTAATGAAACATTTAAACATTCGGATAAAAGATTTGGAAAATACAATGAAATTCCTCCTGGTGAATACTTCCTAGTTCCAGGCTTAGATAGTCAAAAATATTTAATTTATGTAATTGATTCTGAATCAAAATCTGCAGGTGATGAAAATGGAATAAATGGACCTGATGGGGCAAGAGGAGGGGTTGCCCTGCATCATTATTGCCCACGCTTTTCAGTAGGTTGTTTCACATTCAATTCTGGAAAAGATACAACACCTGTTAAAAACTTTGTTAAAGAAATATCCGATTTAAATTTAGGCGATAATAGACCTGTACATTTTATTGTTGAGCCGCGTCAAGTAAAAGAATCACAATGGGATAACCCAGCATATGGAACTACAAAATGGACAGGAATTTAAAATAAATTAGTAATGAATAAGAATCTGCCACAAATAGTATTATTAATATTCACATTATCATGTGGACAAAATAAAACGAACAAACAAATGAATTCACAAAATAAAGCTCCCTATAACCTGATTGAAGAAGGTGATAACACTAAGTTCAATTATGATAATCTTTCACCAGATATTATCAATTACGGAGCTAAATCCTTAGAAAACTTCAATTATAAATTTCCTGATTCTGAATTGTTTTCCAAAAGAATATCAGAAGTTTACGGGGTAAATATTGATGAATATACCAATAGGATTGTCTCCCTGAGAATATCGGATTTTCCGGAAGTTGCTATAAAAAGTAAAGCATATATATTAGTACAGGATAGCGATTCTGATGCTAAATATTCTATCACGCCAGATATTTTATATCAGTATAATAAATTTATTATTTATAAAGATAAAACGGCGTTAAAAATCCTGAAAATGAGAGATCCTTATCTTACAAAAGATCTGGTTTTATATTATGGATATAATGAAGATAAAGATCTTGTAAGTTTTGCTTTCAAAGATTTCGATTTTTCAAACACAACATCTTTTCATGAATTAATCTTCGGAAGAAAAAATAAAAATCAACAATTTGTGCTTAGAAGCGGTATAGTGAATGACATTGAACAGATTGTTTATAAAGGCAAAACAAAAGAGATACTTTCTGAAGCAAAGGAAGGAAACGGATATGATTCATTGGGAGAAATTCTCAATATGATGTATAAAAATCAACTCGACTATGCAGAATGTGATAAAAGTATTGCTTTTTTATGTGAAAAGTCATTAAATGTAGGTGATATTGGAGATGTTCAGAGTTTTATCAATAAAAACAAAGGCTTTATTAAAAAGTTAGAACACAACAGTTATTATGGTAATGAAAGATTAAAAGTCTTTTGTGAAAACTTAGAAATATTCAATGGTCCGGACGACAATAAAATAATTAATGACCCTGACGGGTATACCAATTTAAGAAAAGATAAAAATACCACTTCAGAAGTTTTACAAAAAATAAAATCTGGTGAACAGGTAAAAGTTTTAGATGACAGTGGAGATTGGTGGCTTGTGGAAACAAAAGATGGCAAAAAAGGTTATATTCATAAAAGTAGAATAAAGAATGAGTAATACGTAATAAAATATATTTCGGTTAGTAACATTTAGACGATTTTTCCTTCTTTTTCGCCATTGTCAACATTTTTAACTATAAAGCTTTTCTATAGTCAATGGAAGCTTTTATTTTATTAAAAATGTATTACCATATAAAAAAGCTCAGATATTTTTATAAAAAGAAACAGAGATTCACTAAATTTAATATTCTTGTTAATAATTTCACTATAAAACAAAAATAAAGTGATAGAAAAGGCTATTTTCAACAATTAATAACAAATTTATAAATAGTGATTTTTTCATAACTTTACTTTAAATTTTTCAGCTCTTGGCTAATCTCTATAAAAAAGACTCTCCCTTTCAGGTTTATATATCATTCAAAAAATATTTGGATGTTCTGGAACATATCCGGTATAATGACAGACTGGAATACAGGGTCAATTATGCAGAGTCATTACTAGAGAGCACCCGAAATTTTAAAGACCTTAGAGAAGGCTTTCAGGATACAGCCCTTCTTGAAAAATATGAAGACCTCATCAGACTGCTTCTTGCAGACCTTTTCCCGACAGGCCTCACCAGAAACGAAATAAAAGCGGCAAGTATTCCGCTCTCCAACATTACCTTTAACTATACCGAAAGGTTTAAAGATATTCTGAAAGATGCAGGAAAAGATTTCGAAATAGAACTCAGGAATATTTCAGATAACGAATTCTATGTATTTTGCTGCTGTCTGATTCTTCAGAGCTACTTCAAAAAAGATATTAAAAGTACACTTCCGTTTTATTATGATATTCCCAACAAACAGGGAATCATGAAGCATTATAAAATTACGGTCAATTCAGATTTTACGGAAATTACTCCTACAGAAGATGCCAAAATTCCATCTGATGATATTCTGGATATGCTTTTGGAAAATCTTGATGATTTTAAACTCTGGAAAAAGTATTTCCCTTCACAATCGTGGATACTGAAAGGATTTACCATCATTTCACTGGTAGACTGTACCTCTGAAGTGGCCCTTTCCGATCTGAAATCAAGCATGATTGAAATTGATCCGGAAAATATGAATCCCAATGAAAATCTGACTGAAATTTTCAAATCCTATTTTGATGTTCCGGAACTCAACTTCGGGTTGATGACGTTCAACAAAAAGGAACAGAAACTTGATAAACTTCCGATTTACGAAAGTCTTCTCACAAATCACATCCTTGATTTCTGGATCAATGCATTTGATGAAGAAACCCGTAAGAGTACCTTCAATAATTTAAATCATAATTCAAAGCCTGTAGTTGTTTCCAATGTAAACAACCTGGAAGAGAATGTCAAGCTGCTTCCTTCCTTCAGTATTTTAAAAGACAATAATGTCAACAGTTTCATGGTAATTCCTATCATGAAAGATGGAGAACTCCTTGCGATCATGGAATTCACCTCTCCGATTGCCGGAAGTTTCAATGGCTTAAAACTTAAAAAACTGGAGTTTTTCACTGATATGGTTCTCTTCTCTCTGAACAGGTTTTACTTTGAGAAAAACTATCAGATAGAAGCCATTATTCAGCGTGAGTATACAACCATCCACGACAGTGTGGTCTGGAAGTTCAGAAATGAAGCTGAGAAATATTTTACGGCATCGCTCGGAAAAAAAATATATACTTTAAAACAGATTGCATTCAAAAATCTTACCCCGTTGTTTGGGGTTTCGGATATCCGTTCTTCTTCTGAAAAGCGTTTTAATCTGATGCTGCAGGATCTCAACCAGCAGATTGAATGGCTGAACGAAATTCTGACACTCACCAACTCGGATTCCGAAAAATTTATACTGGCACTGGATGTTTTTGAAAATGAGATCAACAATGAGATCAAAGCGGATACGGAACAACGTTTTCAGAGATTATTAAGGGAAGAAATTCATCCTTTTTTACAGGGAAAACTGGAAGTAAGAACCTCCAGAGAAATAAAAACAAAAATCAAAGACTACTTTTCACATATCTTTACTTCTACGGATCTGTTTTATCACCACAGAAAAAACCTTGATGATTCTATTACGCTTGTTAACCGGAAACTGGCAGATATGCTGGATGAAAGCCAGGTAAAAGCACAGGAAATTTTTCCGCATTATTATGAAAGGTTTAAATCTGACGGTGTGGAACATAATCTGTATATTGGTTCTACCATCGCTCCTGAGCTGCACTATACTTCAAAAGTAGTCCACAAACTGAGATACTGGCAATTGAAAACCATCTGTAAAATGGAACTTGAATTTCAGTCGTTCAAAAAGTATCTTCCGGTACCACTTGATATTGCTTCACTGATTTTCGTCTATAATGAAAAAATAGACATCCGTTTCAGAATGGATGAAAAACGTTTTGATGTAGACGGAGCCTACAATTCCTATTACGAGATTATTAAAAAACGTCTGGATAAAGCCCATGTGAAAGATTCTTCCGAGCGTATCACCGCTCCCGGAAAAATCACCATTGTCTATTTCGGAATGGAAAATCAGAAGGAATATTTAGATTATATTTCGAAACTCCAGAAAAAAGAGGTTTTGCAGCATGACGTAGAATTTTTAAGAGTAGAGGATCTTCAGGGAATCACTGGATTGCTGGCGTTAAGGGTTTCTTTTACACTTCCGCAGGAATAAAAATGATGCTTCTTTAATCCACAAAATAAGTATCCGGCTTCTTCAATTCCCCTTGAGGAATTCCTGCCTGCTCAAAAATAGAAAACTCAATCGTACGGCAGATGCTGTTTAAAGCAAGATCATTTTCCTCTTCACCAAAAGGTTCACCAATCTCCTGAATAATAGCATCAAGAGCAATAAAGGTATAACTGATCAGCAGAACGATCAATGGCATCATCCATCCCAACGTATCTACCAGCCCGAAAGGAAGCCAGAAACAATATAAATAAACGGTACGATGCAGCAAAACACTGTAAGCAAAGGGTAATGGTGTATTGTAAATCCTTTCACACCCACCGGAAATAGTAGAAAACTGGTTCAGCTGATGATCCATAGAAGTCATGACAATGGTATCAATGTTTCCTTTTTTATTCTGTTCGTTGAGCCAGTCTGCAATAAAACCAAGAATAATATTGGGAATAAATTTCTTGTTCTTCACCTGTTCCAATTGTTCTGGTGAAAGCAGTCTCGCAAGATGTTCTGTACCAGATTTATCTCTCAGCTGAAAGTTCAGTGACCATGCAAATGCAGAGATCAGCTTGATGATTTTCTCTTTTTCCTCTTTAGCTTCAGGCGAAGAATCCTTTACCAGCGATAGGATCTGTCTTGTGAGAGATCTGGTTTCAATGACCAGTAATCCCCAGAGTTTCCGCCCTTCCCAGAAACGGTCATAGCTTGCAGAATTACAGAATCCCATAAAAATGGCAAGTGCCAGTCCTATCAATGTAAAAATGGTAGGATTAAGATGCACTTTATAGTCAAAAATTTTTCCTTTGAAAAAGTAAATAGCCAGGGAAAACAGCGTGATAATGGTAAGCTGAACAACAATTTTCTTTAATACGGATCCTCTCCATATAAATAACATTTTCAGCCAATTCGTACGCTGTCTGACGATCATTTGTGTGGATGTTTATTAATTAAAGACTAAGAAAAGCCACCCCGAAAGATAAAACGGAAATAATAATTCCAGCCATAAAAATCTTGTAGGTAATGGATAAAAGTTTGTACTTCCTGTTAAGAACTTTCCCGAGATAATACAGATCCTTCACCATTGAGTCATAAATATAATCCCTGTCTTTAATAAGGTCTTTCATGGCGTTGTTATAGTCGTCAAACAACATCTGCTGAAAGTTTCCAAAGAACAGCAGGTTTACTTTTCTGTTGGCAATATCCTGAGAAGTAAATGTTGATTTGGTTACATTCGGTTTTGTAGACAGAATCGCAAATATGATCGTCAGTACACTTGACAGCAATAGTATGAAACTTGGAAGAATCAGATGTGAATTTTTAGGAGCATCCAGCTTCGGCACAAGCACGGAAAGACACACTGAAATAATAATGGCATTTACCGATAAAAGAATATTGGCTTTGCTGTCTGCAATGTCACTTAGTCTCGTATGATTGTTCAGTGTCACCCTGAATAAGGTATCAACACTTCTGTCCGATTTTTCTTTTTCTTTTTTACCTTCCGAAGCCTCCTTTTTGTTTTCTTTTTTCTCTTCTTCTTTTTCCAGCTTCTTTTCGATTTTTTTAATATTTTTCTTTTTCAGGGGTTCCCAGTTTTCTTTAGCATAATCCGTATAAAAAGTATGCTTATTTTTTAACATATCCAGATTTCCAGCATTCCATTCTTCATTGGAAAAACATCTTACATTCGTTAGTTCCCATTCTTTTCTCAAAGCATCAGAAATATCACTATAATCATGACCTGCAAAATGGCTGAAGTCAGCATCTTTTACAATTTTTTCCAGTAAATTCTGGGGTTCGTAATGAATTTTCGTAGCCAGAATAAGTTTTTCAACATCTGCAATATAGTTTTCAGGATAATTTTCCTGATGTAAAAAGGCTTTCATCACCTCCACACTTCTTTCTTCATGGTTCAGGGCACATTCTATATACCCTGTATCATGAAACCATAATGCAACAAGAACCTTTTCCTGATCCTCTTCAGAAACAGGGGTATTTTTCATGATTTCCTCAGCCTTATTAACGGTATAGGCAGTATGGATAAAATTATGATAAAAATATACTGAAGATAACTTATCTTTGAATAAGATTTCAACATAATTTTTAGCTTTTTGTAAAATGCTCATCCCTGAAATTTTGTTAATGTAAATTTATGAATTTATCCTTTAAAACTCATCTAAAAAATACTTCTATTGTTCTTCGAACGGTAATGTCCGCAGGAGCTCTTTATTCCTGTGCTACATATAACGTACAAAAGGGCAAAAACTTATTTGAAGTAAAAGATTCCGAAATAAAATCTGAAAGTGATTTTAAACTTTTTCTGATTGGAGATGCAGGAAATGCAGATGAACCTCAGGCACAAAAAACACTGAATTTACTGAAAAGTAAGCTGGATTCTGCCGACAGCAATTCTATGCTGATCTTTTTGGGCGATAATATCTACCCTAATGGTATGCCCAAAGAAACAGATAAAGATTATGCCCTGGCAAAACAAAAACTGGAAAATCAGCTAGCTATCACCAAAAATTTCAAGGGAAAAACATTAGTAATTCCCGGGAATCATGACTGGTACAATGGACTGGAAGGATTGAATACCCAGGAAGGACTGGTTAAAAAATATCTTGATGATAAAAAAGCTTTCCTTCCGAAAAATGGCTGCCCTATTGATGATATCAATGTTTCTAAAGATATAAAGCTTATTGCCATTGATACAAAATGGGTGATAGCAAACTGGGATAATTATCCTGGAATCAACAAAAACTGTAACATCAAAACCCGTGAAGATTTTTTCACCGAGTTTAAAGACCTGATCATTAAAAATCAGGGCAAAAAAATAATTGTTGCTTTACACCATCCTATCATCAGCAGCGGAACACATGCAGGTTTTAATTCTGCAAGATCTCATCTTTTTCCTTTAAAGAGTAAAATTCCTGTACCTGTAGTGGCCAGTGTCATCAATATATTAAGGAGTTCCTCAGGAGCCAGCCCCGAAGATATCAATAATCAACATTATGCAGATCTGGCCAACCGACTGAAAAGTATTGTTCAGGATAAGGAAAACATTATTTTCGTATCCGGTCATGATCATAATCTGCAATATCACGAAGATGGAAATTTAAGACAGATTATTAGTGGCGCAGGCTCTAAAACAGACCCGTCTACCATTGTAGAAAAAACAGACTTTTCCTACGGAGGAAGTGGTTTTGCGGTTTTAAATTTCAGAAAAGATGAAAGTACAGATGTTGAGTATTTTTCAACCAAAGATGCCCAACTTCAAAAGCTCACTCATATTTCCGTGATTTCCAAACCGGATGTATTCGTCAATAATTTCCCTAATTCTTTTCCTGCCACATTTTCTTCCACCATTTACCCGGTACAGCTAACTGAAAAAAGAAAGTTTTACCGCTGGCTTTGGGGCGATCATTACAGAAGATACTACGGAATTCCTATTGAAGCACCAACCGCCAATCTTTCGGAATTGAACGGAGGGTATATTCCTTTCAGGGAAGGTGGAGGAAATCAATCCAACAGTTTACGACTGAAGTCTGCAGATGGACAGGAGTTTGTAATGCGCGGTGTGAAAAAAAGTGCGATCCGCTTTCTTAACAATATGGCTTTTCAGAAAAGTACATTAGGAGAAGAACTTGCAGATACATTTCCTGAGAAATTCCTGCTGGATTTTTACACAACCAATCATCCGTTTACCCCTTTTACGATTGGAAACATGTCGGAAAAGCTGGGTATTTTCCATAGTAATCCAAAGCTGTATTACATTCCTAAGCAGCAAGCTTTGGGAAGGTATAATGAAAACTACGGGGACGAAATGTACATGATTGAAGAGCGTTTTTCTTCAGATCCTAAAACATTGGCTTATCTGGATCATGCAAAAGATATCGTTTCTACAGATGATGTACTAAAAAATCTTAACAAAAGCGATAAATATTCTGTTGACAGAGAATCTTATATCAGAGCAAGGTTGTTTGATATGCTTATTGGTGACTGGGACAGACATTCGGACCAGTGGAAATGGGCAGAATATGAAGCGGGTGATAAAGTAATCTATAAACCTATTCCTAAAGACAGGGATCAGGCATTCAGTAAATATGATGGTGCAGCCTTCAGAATCATTATGAATGTTCCTGCCATTCGTCACATGAAAACCTTTACAGAAGATATCAGCAGTGTAAAATGGCTCGCTATGGAACCTTATCCGATGGATCTTGTGTTCTTAAAAGGGGCAGACCAGAATGAATGGGAAACCCAGGCAAAATATATTCAGGAGCATCTGACTGATGCGGATATTGATGAAGCTTTCCACAATCTTCCGAAAGAAGTGCAGGATGAAACCATCGATGAAATTCAGAGAAAACTGAAAATAAGAAAGACAAAACTACAGAGCTATGCCGCTCAGTATTATGATGTACTGCAGAAAAAAGTTCCTTTGGCAGGAACGGTAAATCCTGATAAGTTTGTCATCACCAAAAACGGACATTCCGTCCTTGTGCAGCAATATAAGCTGGGTAAGAATAAAGATCAGAATGAACTTGTTTTTGAAAAAACCTATCATGATTCAAAAACAAAGGAATTATGGATTTACGGACTGGAAGATGATGATACCTATGTAGTAACCGGAAGCGGAAATCCTAAAATGACGATCCGGCTGATTGGTGGATATAATCATGATACCTATAACGTTGCTGATGGAAGAAAAGTGAAGATTTATGATTTTAAATCTCAGAAAAACACCTATAATGCCGGTAATGCAACCAAGAATATTACAGATGATTATGACATTAACAGCTATAATTATAAGCATCCTAAATATAATTCCGTTGCAGGATATCCAAACCTGGATTACAACCCGGATGACGGTGTGATCGTAGGCGTCCTGGCCAATTACACAGTAAATAATTTTATCCGCGACCCATTTACTCAGAGGCACAGTTTAAAAGCTAATTTTTATACAGCTACAGCAGGATTTAGCCTTACCTACAAAGGAGTATTTAAAAAAGCCATCTCAGGCTGGGATATTAACCTTGATGCATTTTATACGACTCCAAGGTTCTCTCAAAACTTCTTTGGACTTTCCAATGAAAGTGAGTATGATAAGGAAGAAACAGAAAGAGAATATAACAGAGCCAGAATTTCCAAGTTCAACTTTGCTCCATCCATCTCTCAAAAGAGCTGGATGAATCTCAGCCACCAGTTTCAATTGACTTTTGAAGATAATAAAGTACAAAGAAAAGCCGGCCGTTTCATCAACCAGTCTCCGGATGTGAGACCTGGAGTATTCAACAGCCAGCAGTTTGTTGGAGCCAATTATACTTTTGGTTATAAAAATGCTGATAATACGGCCTTCCCTACTCTGGGACTGGAATTTATGCTGAATGCAGACTGGAAAGCAACTCTTTCTGATTTCAATAAGAATTTCGTAACGGTAAAAGGAAAACTGGCCATTGACCACAGGATTGATAAAAAAGGAAAATTTGTATTCGCCAATTCCAGCAATGTAATGTGGATCAATAACAATAATTTTGAATTTTATCAGGCAGCGGCTATCGGAGGTAATAATGGAATGAGAGCCTTCAGAAACGAAAGATTCTCAGGAAGATCCTATTTTACCAATAACTCAGAAATCCGATGGGATTTTGGAAGGGTAAGAAATAATATTGCTCCTGCCAACATGGGTATTCTTATCGGATATGATATCGGCCGTGTATGGAATGACCATGAAAATTCCAGAAAATGGCATCAGTCTGCCGGAGCTGGAGTATGGCTGAGTATTGTAGAAATGATGTCTGCCAGATTAAATTATTTCTATGGTTCAGATGGTGGAAGGATTTCTGCCGGAGTAGGAATGAAATTTTAAGTTTTACACATGAAATAGTTAATGATGAGCTTTATAGCCTCAAATCAGTTTTAATAAAATTTAATCATTCAAATTTTGACTCATATTTTTTACCGATAAAACAAATATGGCTTTTATTGAAAAGCCATATTTTTCATTTATATAGGTACTATTTACATTTCTTATTCTCCTGAAAACTTCATACTGATACATTAAATGTATAAGAGTTTCTAGGTAATATAATTTGATGATTTTAACATTGATTAAAAAAAGGAATAGATACCAATCTGTTTATAATTGCAAATTGGGTAGATAAATATCTACAAAAAAATATAAAAATCACAAAATAGTGATATTTAAAAAAAATAATTAAGTTGCATAATTATTTCAAGCCTTTTTGATACATGTAAATCATCCTATCACTCAATTCTATTCACTTCTTTGCAAATCACGGATTATAAAAAAAAAATAATTTTGTTCTCTATAATCACAAAATATACATCCGATGATCAAAAGATTATTTCTTACATTGTTTCTAATCACAGCATTTTCTGCCAATGCACAGATCGGGATCTTGACATCTACTCCACAGAGAACACTGCATGTCAACGGTTCGTTACAGCTGGTAAAAGAATTAAATGTAGGAGGTTCTGAAAATGTACAGGGTACTGCAGGAAAGGAGGGAGAGTTTTTAAGTTCTAATGGAGCCGGTACATCACCAACCTGGCGAACGATAGAATCCCAAAGTTTTTTAAAGATTGTTTTTACGGGGCAAAAAACAAATATCTCACCTGGTACCGGTAGTTATACAGGAAGCAGCAGCGCAACAAACTATGAAGCACCATCCAGGAACTATATCTATAATATCGTCAATAAAATAGATAATAATTATATATCGTATGATGCCAATACAGGGATATTTACTGTTAGCAGAGCCGGATATTATAACATTTCAACTTATTTATCATATAACCTGAGTTTAAACGGAACCAATCAGACAGCAGGAACGGCAATATCCAGACTTGAGAGAAGTTCAGATACGAGTGATTATATTTCAGCAATGTCGACAGGACATGGAGAAAGAACAGAAAGTATATATCATCAAC
The DNA here is from genome assembly GCF_059587025.1 of Chryseobacterium sp. DZ-32. Lineage (NCBI taxonomy): Bacteria > Pseudomonadati > Bacteroidota > Flavobacteriia > Flavobacteriales > Weeksellaceae > Chryseobacterium > Chryseobacterium sp. DZ-32. The sequence continues at coordinate 37,468 of NZ_JCAIOM010000002.1, read as the reverse complement.
TGACAGGTATCAAGTTTCTTAATTCCGGAGAAACCTTTTCTCTCAGATGTGTTTATACCCAGAACTTCAGATTAGCATCAGGAAATATCAGCATTTCTTATCTGCTGCCTTAAAATTGAAAACACAAATATTTAGCACTACCAACAACAAATACTCAATCCAATGAAAAAAAATTTATTACTGACATTGTTTTTAGTCATGTCATTTTTAGCCAATGCACAAGTTGGGATATTAACACCAACTCCCCAGAGAACATTGCATGTCAACGGCTCACTGCAGCTGGTAAAAGAATTGAACGTAGGAGGCTCTGAAAATATACAGGGTACCGCAGGTAGAGAAGGCGAATTTTTAAGTTCCAATGGGTCAGGAACAGCTCCTACCTGGCGAACTATAGAATCTCAGAATTTTTTAAAAGTAGTCTTTGTAGCCAATAAGGACGATATATCACCAAATACAGGAAGCTATGCAGGAAGCCATTTAACCGGAACCTTTGAAAACTTTGCTCAAAATTTTATTTATAATATCGTTAACAAAATAGATAATAATTTTATTGCCTACGATGCAAACACCGGGATATTTACTGTCAAGAAAGCAGGTTTCTACAATGTAGCAACCTATTTTACATATGATTTAAACCTCAACGGAACTAATCAGACAGCAGGAACTGCAACGTCACAACTACAGAGAGAGGCTGATACCCAAAACTTAGTTTCAGCAGTATCAACAGGACATGGAGAGAGGACAACACAAGTATATCATCAGCTTGCGGGCATACAGCCTTTTGCTGCCGGAGAAACTTTCAGGCTAAGATGTAAATATACCCAGGATTTTAGATTATCAAAAGGTAATATCAGTATCTCCTATCTTACTCAGTAAACAATAGAACATCAATTACTTCCATAACATTCATTTATTTTAAAAACCCTTCAGATTTCTCTGTAGGGTTTTACTTGGTGTGTTATGGAAACGGAAAGTATAATAATACCTGGCCATTCTGATCATAATTATAAGTCCATTTTGATTTGGATATTTCCGGCTGCGGAGGTATACCGGTATCAGGATAATCAGCATATTCAGTCACTGATTCCTTAGCTCTAAAATTATTTTTTGATAAACTCTTTTCATAAAAATCATCATTAATCAAAAATAATTTTTTAAATGGATTTTTAGCATTGTCAAAATCTGAATATACAGTAGTTGTGAACTGTTTATCCTTACCAGTATCCTTTTCTAATGTTTCACTTTTAGAAAGATTACTATTTCCATCAAAATAATATGTTGTAAAAAACTCCTGATAACCACGCTTAGTATATACACTTATTGTATTGGATCCATACGTATAGGTCCTTGTCATCTCCAGTTCGGCAAAACTTCCATTCTTATAATACTTTTCAGCCTTAACAGGTCTGTTATTTTCCGTCAGATAAGAAGTTGTTCTATACCCGGAAGTCGTTTCCGATTCAAAATAATCTACCTGTATCTTATTGTTTGTATAAGTTAACTGAGTAACTATATCAGGATAAAAAACTTGGGTATTTGCTGTTACAAAATAGTTCCTTCCGCGCATTTTCTGTAAACGTCCGTTTTCATAGAAAAACTGATAATATTTTTCCGGACTGCGTAGTGTTGTGCGCTGATCCATCTCAAAAATGTATCCTTTATCAGGTTGTAAATCTTCAGTTTGATTTTCATTTACAGTTATAGATTCATCATTAGTACTACTGCAAGAGGAAAAACCAAGTACCAACAGGATATACAATATTTTTTTCATAGTTATTTAATCGGCTGTAAAGATAAGGCTTATAATGAAAAACTGTACACATTTCCTCCTTCATCTTTCCCTTTCTCATCTGCGATCATTAATGTTTTATCATCAAAGAATACAATAGCTTCCTTCTGGGAATTATGGTTCAAAGGAATTTTTTGAATTTTAGCAGAATTAAAATCGTTAGCAGTAAATCCGGTAAGAACGTGAACATTTTTATGGGTAAGCAAGACAATTTTATCTTTTGTACTGTTGATACTGGCAGAGGTAATAGCTGCATCATTATATCCTCCATCAAGCTTTAATTTTCCTATTAGCTTAGCTTCAAAATCCCCCTCTTTGTTAGGTACCTGGAATATAAGAAAGGTTCCATCAAAACCTTTGCTTCTGTTTTTGGTGAATAAGTAAAAATTCCCGTCCATTTCAACAAAACCTTCACAGTCGTACAACAGGTTCGACTTTTTCGGAGGAAATTCTGTCTGCCCCTGATAATGAAATTTTGTAGTCTGAACAACTTTGGTAACAATTTGTTTGCTGTCTTTCAAATCTGTTTTTAAGATCGCCAGATCCTGTCGGTTATTATCATTATTACCAAAATCTCCGATATAAATATTTCCCTGAGAATCGGATATGATGTCTTCCCAGTCGGTATTTTCAGCATTTTCCACCGGTATTTTTGCCAGCATGTCACCTTTATCACTCAGACCATATATTGCATTTTTATTTCCTTTGTCTTCTATCGCCCAGATGGTTTTCTTATCTTTTGACAAAGTAATTCCGGAAACTTCCTTCAACTTTTTAGGTAAGGTAAACTGGACTTTCAGTTCATCTTCCTTAGTAGGGGAATTCTGAGCTTTTGGATTGCAGCTCAATAAAAGCAAGGCAGGTAAAATAAGGAAACGTAACATATTTATTTTTTATTTTTTTAACTGAATATAAGAAGCATTAATTGTTCCAATCGGCAACTATGAAAGTTTTTTTGCTTTTTCCCAGAGAACATCCATTTCTTCCAGTGACAGGTCCGCCAGTTTCAGATCCTGTTCTTCAGCAAGACCTTCCATCTTTTGAAATCTTGAAATAAATTTTAGATTGGTTCTTTCCAATGCAGAATCCGGATTGATTCCTGAAATTCTGGCATAGTTGATCAGAGAGAAGAAAACATCACCCAGCTCCTGTTCTTTCTTATCCAAATCTGTTTCAGCATGAAATTCCTGAATTTCCTCATCTACTTTTTTCCATGCATCTTCTGCATCATGAAATTCAAAACCGATTCCTTTTACCTTATCCTGAATTCTGTAGGCTTTTACCAAACTCGGCAGACTTTTCGGAACTCCACCCAGGATAGATTTATTTCCTTCTTTTAATTTTAATTTTTCCCAGTTCTGCTTCACCTCTTCTTCATCCTTCACTTCAGTATCTCCATAAATATGAGGATGACGGAAGATCAACTTTTCATTCAGGGAATTGATAACATCTGCAATGTCAAAACTTCCTTTTTCAGAACCTATTTTAGCATAAAAAACAAGGTGAAGCAGGACATCGCCCAGCTCTTTCTTTATTTCCTGTAAATCATTTTGCAAAATAGCATCTGAAAGTTCATACGTCTCTTCAAGGGTAAGATGACGAAGGGATTCTAACGTCTGTTTCTGATCCCATGGACATTTTTCACGCAAATCATCCATAATATCCAGTAATCTTCCGAAGGCCTCCAGTTTCTCTTGTTTCGTATTCATAAATAATGGGAAATTCAATCTTATACAAATGTAAGGGTTATTCGGGCATCATTACAAACGTTGGAAGTAAAAGTTGCGGAGTGCAGAATTTAGGATAGATTTGATATGTAAACCTAACAGGTTTTTGAAACCTCTTAGGTTTGGAATATTAGCACGCAATGATCTGCTGTTTGAAAAAACAAAAAACCTTGTCCGGAATTTCCAGACAAGGTTTTATATTTTTAATTCAGAAATGAATTATCCTTGTTTTCTGTGGGTGCTCTTTGGAGCTGATTTTGCTGCTGAAGTCGCTTTAACTTTCGGAGCAGCAGGTTTCTCTGCTTTTGGAGCTTTTTTAGCTTCTTTTTCAATGCTTACTTCTTCAGCAGGTTCTCCGTCTAAAGTTTCAGGTTCTGCTTTTACAAAGCTCTCAGGCGTAATATATCCTGCTTTTTGAAGGATGTTGTACCACTGAGCCAATTTCTTGATATCAGAAGAATATACTCTTTCTGTGTCATAGTTTGGAAGAGAAGCCAGCATAAAATCTTTCAGATCTGCATCAGAAGATTTGTGAGAGATAGTTTCCTTATAATCGTTGTTTTTAGCAATATTTTCAAATACTTCAAACAAAGGAACTTCTTTCTCAAATGTAAACATGGCGATATTGTCCAATAAACTTACCTGGCTTGAGTTTCCAATGCTTACTTTTTTCTTTGAGGTAACATCTTCAATGATGAATCCGTTTCTTAATTGAGAAACTAATTTGAAAAGTCCTGGTTTTCCAGAAATTGAAATTATTTTTTCTAACAGCATAATTTTATTTTTTGTAAATTCTGCAATCAGCACTAGCTTTTTGCTTTTTATTATTTCTTTTTAATCCTTGTTTAATTATTTTGGAAATCTCATTTTGTAACCGATGTTTACGTCACCCTGAGAGATTTTCGTCAGCTTACCTTTTACCAGTTTCTTCTTCAGAGCACTCAGGTGGTCGGTAAATAAAATCCCTTCAATGTGGTCATATTCATGCTGAATTACGCGGGCTCTAATATCGGAAAAAGTTTCTGTATGTTTCACAAAATTTTCGTCATAATATTCAATAACGATTGTTCCTTTTCTTTTCACATCTTCTCTTACATCCGGAATAGAAAGGCAGCCCTCATTGAACTTCCATTCTTCACCTGATTCTTCAAGAATCTGAGCGTTGATAAATACTTTTTTGAACTCTGCCAACTCATCTTTAATATCTTCATAATCCTCATCTTCTGCAAGAGGCGTCACATCTATTACAAACAGACGGATGTCCAAACCAATCTGTGGCGCTGCAAGACCTATGCCATTTGCGCTGTACATGGTTTCGAACATGTTATCTATCAGTTCCTGTAATTCGGGATAGTCTTTGTCTATATCTTTTCCTACTTTTCTCAAAACAGGATCCCCAAAAGCTCTTATCGGTAATATCATCTTAATCTTTGTTCTAAAAAATTCTGCAATATAATTGTTGCGCTTACTTTATCTATTAATCCTTTTTCCTGCCTCTTTTTCTTGTTTTTTCCACTTTGGGAAATAAAAAAAGAAGCCATTTTGGATGTAAATCTTTCATCGAAACGGTGAACTGCAATATCCGAAAATTCTTTTTTAAACTCTTCTATAAATTTTAAAATATCGGTTTCCACTTCCGAAACATTTCCTTTCAAATCTATGGGAAGTCCAATCACTACTTCATCTACCTTATTTTCACTGAAGTATTTTTTCAAAAATTCCATTAAAAAGCGATTCTCCACAGTCTCCAGCCCACTGGCTATAATCTGCATATCATCGGTTGCAGCGATACCACAACGAGCCTTTCCGTAGTCTATTGCAAGGATTTGTCCCATAAGTCTGCAAATTTAGTAAAATTTACTGATTTTATTCATAACGCAGTTTTTTTATATAAATCATGTTTTATTCCATTATTTTTTTTATAATTTTAATCTTCCAAAAAACAATTATATGAAGAAACTCATCCTCGTAAGACATGCGAAAAGCGACTGGCCGGAGGAAACGGAGGACTTTGACAGACCTTTGGCAGACAAAGGTTTGGAGGATGCTATGCACATGTCCAGATTCCTGAAAAGCAATAATATTTCCATTGATCATTTTGTGTCCAGCCCTGCGGTACGTGCACTGAATACCTGTAAGATTTTCAATCAGGCCTATCAACTGAACTGTGCTACTGATGAAAAATTGTATAATCCTTCTGAAAGAAGCTTTGAATCTGTAATTTATGATCTGGATGACAACCTGAATTCGGTTGCATTCTTCTCTCACAATAATGGAATTTCCAATTTTGCCAATTCTATTTCTGAGGATATTTTCCATTTTCCCACCTGCGGAGTGGCGGGTTTTGAGGTAGACTGTGATTCCTGGTCAGAGTTCGACGGTGCCAAAAAGAAACTGCTATTCTTTTATGAGCCCGGGAAAATATAACTTTACTTCTTTACTTTTTTATGTCTCAATATTGATCCTTCTTTTCTCATGTCAGAAACAGAAGAAAACCTACTATGAATCTATTGCACTGAATGATATAAAACTTTCCTCTTCTCCAAAACCCGGAAGCTGGCGGTATAATCATGAGGAACATTTCCAGACATTTGCAGATTTTCAGAAATTAAAAAAGATAAAACCTGCACCTGGAAAGAACACCATTTATCTTCAGCCCATCGGGAAGTTTGATGAACTTCAGAAAAAAGAAATAGCACTTACCCAACACTATTTAAAAATCTATTTTCAGCTGGAAACAAAGGTTCTTCCTGTTTTGCCCAATACTATTTTCCCTGAAAAAGTTAAAAGAATTTCAAAGGAAGGACATGAACAGGTTCTTGCAGGATATGTACTGGACAGTATTCTGATCAAAAGAAAACCTAAAGATGCTATTGTATTAATGGGTATTACGGAGAAAGACCTTTTTCCATTACCGGAATGGAATTACGTATTCGGACTGGCTTCATATGAGGATGGTGTAGGAGTAACCTCTATATACCGATTTGCAGACGGACAATTAACAGATTCTAATTTTAATAAAAGTCTTTTAAGATTAATAAAAATCAGTTCGCACGAGATCGGGCATATGTTTGGAATCAGCCATTGCCTGAATGCCAATTGTGTGATGAACGGAACCAATTCATTAACGGAAACGGATTATCATCTTGCCAGAGCATGCTCACTCTGCCAGAGAAAACTCAATTCAAGTATCCATTATGACAACAAAAAAAGACTTCTTGAGTTAAAAAATTTCTTTGAAAAGCAACATCTTAATACAGAAATTACGTTAGCAAATCAGGATCTGAATCTTGTACAATAAACCAACATTCCTATTACCGACTGCCTATTCCCCTCCACCGGAGGGGTGGCGAAAATTCAAAGAATTTTTGACGGGGTGGTCCTTCCGCTAAAGCCATTATCGTTGTAAACATGAAAAACGGGCTTCCTTCTTGAACTGGTGTTCGTAACCTTTCAGCTTATGCTCAGGATGATAGCCCTTTCCTATTGAATCATTTCAGTTCTCATTTTCAATAATCATTAAAATGAGTGCTATCTGTGAATAAATTAGTTGCATTCGTGGTTAACAAACAAAAAAAGAACGGACCCAGGCCCGTTCTCTATAGAATATTTTATTATCTCTATTTTATTTCTTCTTCAAATCCAGATCATCAAAATCAAAACTGAAATCTGTTACATCAGAAATCGCCTTCAATTTTGCAGATTCTGCTTTTCCGTTTTCATCATAGCTGAAAATAATATAGGCATCCGCATCATAGCTTCTGTCGTCCCATTTGATAATGAAAGAATTATTGGAATAAGGAAGCAGCTCTCCTTTTAATCTTGGAGAGTTTTTGCACGAAATTCTGTAGGTATTTCCCTGTTGTGTAATTTCTACATCACCAAACCATACATCATTGTAAGTTCCTGTAAACTGTTCTGCTTTTGGCTGTAGAGATTTTTCTTTTTTGAAGGCTTCAGATTTTGCAAAAGCATCTTTCTTTTGTTTGCTGAATTCGGCTTCCATTTTAGACATTCTTTCACTATAGGTTTTCAGCCAGTTTCTGTCTGCTACCCCAAGATAAGAATCTTTCACGGTATTGGTAATTGTGTTGAAAGCGGCTCCCGACTGCTGATTTGTTAATACTACAATTCCCAGTTTCATATCCGGAATTAATGTAAACTGTGTTACCGTTCCGATCAATCCACCGGTATGTTGTACCTGTTTATGTCCTTTCACATCACTCAGAAACCATCCTAAACCGTATCCATAGAAACTTGTATCATAAGGATTTTTCGCAGCCACCCTATCCGGAATCTGAAGGCTCCAAAGTTGTTGAACATTCTTATCCGAAACCAGTTTTTTACCATCTTTTGTGGTGAAATTATTTAGGAGACATTCCGCCCACGTGGTCATGTCTTTAATGTTACTCATAATTCCGCCTGCAGCATTGCCCGTTTCGTTCCAGTCGTGGGGAACAGCAATTGCTTTTCCGTCTACCGGAGCATGTGCATCAATTTTATTGGCAACAGCCTTTGCTCTGCTGTAGCTTCCGAAACTTGAAGTCATTCCTACAGGTTTCATAATTCGCTGTTCAATAAATTCCGCCCAGCTTAATCCGGAAATTTTGTGGATAACTTCTCCGGCTACAATAAACATGATATTGTTATAATCCAGTTTTGTTCTGAAAGGATTTTCCGGTTTCAGATACCTCACATTATGCACAATATCATTAACGGTTAAATTTCCTCCTTCCGGAAAAAACATAAGATCTCCCTGTCCAAGTCCTAATCCGGCTCTGTGGGTAACAAGATCCTTGATCGTTACATTTTGAGAAACATAAGGATCATACATTTGAAACTCAGGAATATATTTTGAAACTTTATCATCCCAGTTCAGTTTTCCTTCATCTGCTAAGATGGCTAATGCTGTACAGGTAAAGCCTTTTGAGTTGGAAGCAATCCCTACCAGCGTATTGTCATCCATTGGCTGCTTTGTTGTAAGAGAACGTACCCCAAACCCTTTGGAATAGATCATTTTGCCATCTTTCACAATGCCTACCGACATTCCCGGTACATCAAAGGTTTTCAGGGTATTTTGGATCAGTTCGTCCAGTTTTTTTTCTTCAACCTGCGCATTGGCTAATCCTACGGTTAAAAGAAAAATGAAAAAAGAAAGTTTCTGTTTCATTGTTTATTTTAATTTTCCCAAATTTACTAAATATTAAGAGATGCTAATTTTAGCGTTGTTAAAACTTTACAATAAATCAGTTGTATTCATGAAAAAGCCTATTTGTATCTGTATTTTCTCTCTTTTCACAGTCAGCGGTATCAAAGCCCAGGACAGAACTGCCAATCCTTTGCTTTTGCAAACCTGGAATCTCAGTAAAATGGATACTTATATTTATACTTATGAAAAACAGGATGGTTTTGAATCGAGAAGAGAAGGAATCAGATTTCAGAAAAACGGAAAAATTACAGGAAATCTGATTAAATCAACCTTAAGATATGATACGCTGGAAGAGCCTGTTACCAAAAAAAATGAAAAGCCGGACCGTTACATCGGAAGCTGGAAAAAAGCTTCAGACTCTACAGTAACGTTAGTTTTTCCTTCTAATACTAATATGACCGGCACTTTTGTTATTTCAAAGCTTACGGAGAATCAACTGAAACTGAAAAAGGTTTTCAGTGCGGATATAGAAAAGAAACTGGATTCCATCAGGAAAACAAGAAATATTACCGATTAGGATCTCCTATAAATTGATAAAAGCTTCTTTATATTTGCACTCTTAAAAATGGCAGTACATGACAAAAATTCTTCTTCTTTCCGATTCCCATTCTTATATTGATGACCGTATCCTGGAATATGCTTCTCAGGCTGACGAAGTATGGCATTGCGGAGATTTCGGAAGTCTGGATGTCATTGAACAGCTGGAAAAAATAAAACCTCTGAAGGGCGTTTACGGAAACATTGATAATACCAAAATCCAGGCTGAATTTCCAGAGGTAAACCGTTTCTTTTGTGAAAAGCTGGAAGTTCTGATGATTCACATCGGAGGGTATCCGGGAAAATATACACCACTTACTAAAAAAGAAATGGCAGAAAAGGCTCCGAAATTATTTATTTCCGGTCATTCTCATATTTTGAAAGCGATGTATGATGAGAAAAACAATCTCCTCCATCTGAATCCCGGAGCCTGTGGTAAACAGGGCTGGCATAAAGTGAGAACAATGATGCGCTTTGTGGTGGATGGTGAAGAAATCAGAGATCTTGAAGTAATTGAACTGGGACCGAGAGTGTGACAGGCGAAAGGGTTTGAGGGTTTGAGGGTTTAAAGGTAAAGGAGTTTGTGTTCATCCATTTTACTTTCTACCTTTGCACAAATATTGGTTCATACAAACCTTTAAAAATTATGAAGATCGGCGATAAGGTTTCGGTAGTAGATGAGGATTTAAGCGGGGTAATTACTTCCGTGAAGGGAAATATTGTTGTTTTTAAAGATGAATATGGATTTACCCATCAATATCCCAAAGAAAAACTGGTTCCTAAAGATGCTGATCTCTATGAAAATATCAGAGTTGTAAGAAAAGCAGAACCTAAAAAAATCATTTCCAAGAAACATCAGAAAAATCATTTGGTTTTAGACCTGCATTTTCATAATTTGGTAAAGAATCCCAATGACTATGACAGCTTTGAAAGATTGTTTATACAAAAGGAAAAACTGATTGAAGTGATTGAGTTTTGCAGAAAAAACAACCTGAAGAGACTGGAAATTGTTCACGGTATTGGTGACGGTACTTTACAGAGGATGGTTCGGGACGTATTGGAAAGCCAGGTCAATATTGATTTTTATAATAAGGAAATACTTCACCATCAATCGGGTGCGGTAATGGTAGAATTTCACTAAATTTGCAGGAATTGAAATATGAACGTACTTAATTTACTTTTTACCAAAGACGGATTGATCTGCCAGATTGTTAAAAACAAAAACATTCTGGAGGAAAAGTCTTATTTCGTTACTGAAGAGACACCAGCCAATCTTATTGACCAAAAGCTGGACGAAGTTCTTATTAAGCAGCGCTACGACGAGATCCATGTGATTTCAGCATTGAATCATTTTACCCTGATGCCGGAAGGTTTTTCTGAGCATGAAGCAGGATTTGATCTGATTGCTTTCAACGCTCCGACTGACAGAGAAAAAGAAGAGCTGATGCTTTCGATCAACAAAAAATTCAATATTCAGTTTTATTATACTTTCCCGAAAAACTATTATAAGAAAATAAAAGAGCTGGCCTTACCGGTTCATTTTAACTTCTCCGGGGAAAAGTTTCTAAGTTCGATCAATAATAAAACCAGTAAGGAAATTCATATTAATCTGTACCATAACCAGTGTGAATTTTTTGCGATCGATAATAAGAAAATCATTCTTTATAATAACCTGGATGTCAACTCAGAAGTTGATTTTCTTTACTTTATTATGTTTACATTAAGCAAGATAGGTTTCGGAATCAATGAAACCAGCTTTTATGCTTACGGAGAAACTACGGAAAATGAAACGTTTATTTCCGAACTTCAGAAATTTGTTAAAAACCTGAAAATTGTTTTTGACAATATTCCCAACAAAAATTTTATACTTAATTAGGTTACAGGCTGCAGGTAACAGCAATTAAAACACATTCACCTGCCTCCTATAATCTACTACCTAAACCCTAACAACAATATGTTCAGAATCATATCAGGCAAATGGAAAGCCAAGAAAATTGCCGCTCCTAAAAACTTTGAAGTAAGGCCTACTACCGATTTTGCGAAAGAGGCTTTATTCAGTATTCTGGAAAACAAATACGATATGCAGTCGATTTCCGTGCTTGATCTTTTTGCAGGAATTGGCTCTATTACCCTGGAATTTGCTTCCAGAGGATGCCAGAATATAACTTCCGTGGAAATGAACCCAAAGCATACGGCATTTATCAACAGTACGGCTTCTGAGCTTGATATGGCGCTTCAGATTAATGTACAAAGAGGAGATGTCTTCGATTGGCTTAAGAAATTCAGAAATAAAAAATCATTTGAGATTGTTTTTTCTGATGCTCCTTTCGAAATGGAAGAGAAAAAGTATCAAGAACTGATTTCTTTAGTTTTAAACAATAAATATCTGAAAGAAAACGGAGTTCTTATTGTAGAACACCAAAGCCGTATGAAATTTGATCACCCGAATTTAACAGATACCCGAAAATACGGAAACGTAAGTTTCAGTTTTTTTGAACCCAATAAAGAAGATAATCAGGAACTTTAATTCCTGATTATTTTTTTAGAGATGACCGGGGCTTCTTCGCCCCATTTTGTTATCGCTTCCAGAACAGGCAATAAAGTTCTTCCAAAGTCTGTTAATTCATATTCCACCACTAAAGGAGGTTTTTCTGTAAAAACTTTTCTGTCAACAATTCCGTCTTCCTCCAATTGCTTTAGCTGCAAACTCAATGTTCTTTCCGTAATAGTAGGAATGGATTTTCTTATTTCATTATAACGCTTCGCTCCTCCAATAAGGTGGTGTAAAATTACTGCTTTCCATTTCCCTCCGATAAATTTCATCGTAACGCTGGTACAGCAGGGATAGGATTTATTATCTATTGTATACATTTTTATACTATCATTTTTTACCGTTATTGCAAAGTTAGGAAACTTAAATTAATTTTGTAACTATAAAAATGATAGTATAAAATTATGAACTTTTTAGACCAAATGAAAAACAGGTATACTGTAAAAAAGTATAATCCACAGGGAAAAATCAGTGAAGAACAAATTGCAATGCTTCAGGAGATTTTAAACTTAAGTCCTTCCTCCATTAACAGCCAGCCATGGAATTTTATTTTCGTTAATGATCCGCAACTGAAAAAGGAATTGAGTGACAAGTCTTATTTTAATAAACAAAAAGTACTGGATAGTAGTCATGTAATTGTTTTTCAAGTGATCAGAAATATAGAAAACTTTGAAAAGCAAATTGAAGAAAACCTTCCTGAAGGTTCTGTTAATTATTACCGAACGATGGTAAAACCTAAGGGAGAAGAAGCAATAAAATCATGGCTTGGTCATCAGGTATATTTATCATTAGGAGTTCTTTTGTCTGCATGCGCAGCAATGGGAATAGATTCTACTCCAATGGAAGGAATTGAACCGGAGGGTTATGATGCTGTTCTGAATAATGAAAAATATGAAACCTTATTTGCCGTAGCCATCGGACAGAGAGATGAAGCAGATGCTAATCAGCCGAAATTCAATCCGAAGAAAAGGCTGAATGCTGAAAAAGTAATTATAGAGGCGTAACATAAACACAAATTTCACAATCTCTTTCACAAAGGCCTAATAAAAAAGTCTGCTTCAATATGAGGCAGACTTTTTATTTATAATACTTTCAATTCTAAGTCAATGGATTTTCCGAAGAACTTCTTTGAAATTTTCTCAAAATTCTTGGTAATATCCGAAAGATAGAAATGATAATTAGGCTTTGAGTTATGATCATGTAAAAGATTATACTTATCAAGAATGATCTTCAGATGATTGGCTACAATATTCGGAGAGTCAATAACACGGACTCTGTTTCCATAATACTGTTTAATCTCATCAATTAAAAGAGGATAATGCGTACAGCCAAGAATCAGAGTTTCAATATTTTTTAATTTATTATTACTTAAATAATTATAAATAATAGCATGGGTGATGGGATGGTTTTTAAACCCTTCTTCAATAGCAGGAACCAATAATGGTGTTGCCAGTTCGTCTACTTTGATCCATTTATTATGCTTTCGGATACTCTTTTTGTAGAGCCCTGAATTTACGGTTGCTTTGGTAGCAATTACGCCTACATTATTATGGATTTCATATGATACTTTTTCGGCCACAGGATTAATAACGTCTATGACAGGAACTCTTCCTGCAACGGACTGCATCACTTCATTCAAAGCATTTGCCGTTGCCGTATTACAGGCAATTACAATCGCTTTACAGTTCTGCTCAAGCAGGAAATTGGTGATCTTTGTAGAATATTCAATAATCGCATCTTTGGATTTTTCTCCATAAGGAAGGTGCTTTGTATCTCCAAAATAGATCAGATCTTCGTTAGGAAGAAGTCTCTTGATTTCTTTGGCAACGGTAAGACCTCCTACTCCGCTGTCGAAAATTCCGATAGGCTGGTTGGGTGAAAGATGTGAATAATCTTGTTTTTTTGTTTTCAAATGAGTTGAAATTTTATACAAAAATAGTGAATTTTATGGCATGCTGTATACATACAAACATTATACAATAAACAAATCCGAAGCAATTCCGTCTGCCATAAACCAATGTTTTTCAGGAATTTTTAAATGTTCATTCTCAATGATTAAAATACCTTCCTCCATTTTAGCTTTGATTTCTCTATGAAAATGTTCTAACAATCTCTCTGAAAATTTATTTTTTAAACTTTCCAGATCTACACCCCAGATGGTTCGTAAGCCTATCATAATCATTTCATTAAACTGATCTTCCTGGGAAAGAATTTCTTCTTCTTTGGCAAGAAGTTTATCATTCAGTTTTTTGATGTACTGCTGATTATTGGCGACATTCCAGCTTCGGACATCAAATCCGTTATAGGAATGTGCTGACGGTCCTATTCCAAGATATTCATTGTATTTCCAGTAAGCAGAATTGTGGCGTGAGTAAAAGCCAGGTTTGGCAAAATTGGAAACTTCATAATGTTCAAAACCATGATCTTTTAAAAAGTCGGATAGATAATAGAATTCCCTGTTTTGCTCTTCTTCCCGGGGACTTTTTATTTTCCCTTTGGAGATCCAGTTTTCTAAAGCTGTTTTAGGCTCAACAGTTAATGCATAAGATGAAATATGAGGAACTTCTAAAGCAATTGTCTTATTCAGGTTTTCTTTCCAGATTTCAAGATTGGATGTGGGTGAACCATAGATCAGATCAATACTCAGATTTTCAAAGCCGGAATCCTGTGCCCGCTTGATGGAACTTTCTGCTTCAGAAGCACTGTGAGCTCTGTTCATCAGTTTCAGATCTTCTTCAAAAAAGCTTTGTGTGCCAATGGACAATCTGTTTACAGGTGTTCCGGCAAGCTGTTTTAAAAAGGTTTTATCCAGATCATCGGGATTAGCTTCCAGAGTAACTTCTATATCTTTTTCAAAACTGAAGTACTTCAGAACATCATCTATTAAAGAACTGATCTCATCCACAGAAAGAATAGAAGGAGTTCCTCCTCCGAAATACAGGGATTTCAGGTTTTTGTTCTGCAATTCATCTTTTCTCAGCAGTATTTCAGTTTTCATGGCACGAAGCATTTCATCCTTGAAATTCAGGGATGTTGAAAAATGAAAGTTACAATAGCTGCATTTTTGTTTACAGAACGGAATGTGAATATATATCATAAAAAAAGCTCTGAAAAATTTCAGAGCTCAAATTTATTTAAATTAAATTAATTAGTATCTAAATCCTCTAGCATTAATAAAGTTGTCGAAGTTATATCCAAGACCGATCATGAAGCTGTTTCCTCCATAGCTCTGGATATCAGATAATCCAAGGTTATAAGTAGCTCCGATCATGAATTTGTTGAATCTTACCTTTACAATTGGAGAGATACTCAGGTCCTGATTGTCAAATCTGTTCTGAACCGTTCTGTAGCTTACCCCAAAAGAGAATGCGTTGATATCGTTAGAGAATGTCGCCATCAGGTTCCAGTCGATCATTCTTGTTGAATTTGTGTTAAGGTTGATCAATGCTGACGGTGCAATGGTAATATTATCAGCAATGTTCCAGTTGTATCCTAAATTTAAGAAGAATTTAATTGGAGAAGGCTCGTAGTTGTTTACGATAGAGGCATCATTACTTAATGCGATATCATTTACGGAAACACCCCCGAATAATCCTCTGTAGGTAGCGGCCAAACCGAAGTTGGCATACACCATGAAGATGTTACTTTCTTCACCTCTCAATAATGGGTCTCCTCCTTCTTCAGTATTGATTTTTGAATAATCAAAATTCATGTTATAGAAGTTAACACTTGTACCGAAAGAGAACTGGTCTTTTCTGTCTCCTTCACTACTTAGCGGAATAAAATATGAAGCACCAGCCGTGATACCACCCGCAGAGATCGGTCCGTTACTGTCTCTGAACACGGAAATACCAGCACCTACTCTATCAAAGATATTCGCATTGATCCCGATTGACTGCACATTCGGAGAATTACTGAATTTTGAAAATTGTTGTTGATAATTGGCGTTGAGCTGTACGTAATCTGTTTTTCCGTATTGAGCTGGGTTGAACAGGAACTCACCATCCAAAAGATATTGCTGATAGTATGGTAGTGATTCTTGTGCTTTGTATGCATTTGACAAAAGAGCTAAACATACGATAGCATATAGTTTTCTCATAACAAATCTTGATTTCAATTCAACAAATATAAAAAAAATCTCAATATATTTTTAGTTTTCCAAATAATTTCTCCATTTTTTTACAGCATCCGCCATATCTTTGGGCATTGGGCTCTCAAAATACAATTCCTTCTTTGTTGTTGGGTGTATAAATCCAAGGGTATGGGCATGAAGGGCATGTCTTGGCAAAATTTCAAAAACATTTTTAATAAATTGCTTGTATTTGGGAAGATTTACCCCTCTCAAAGGTGTATGTCCCTCATATCTTTCATCATTAAACAAAGTATGGCCAATATGTCTGAAATGCGCTCTGATCTGATGGGTTCTCCCCGTTTCCAGCTTACATTCTACCCAAGTCATATATTTGAATCTCTCAAGGACTTTATAATGGGTCACAGCGTGTTTCCCCTGGCTGCCGTCTTCATAAACGGACATCTGCATTCTGTTTTTAGGATGTCTTCCGATGTGGCCTCTGATGGTCCCCTCATCATCCTGCATATTTCCCCACACAAAAGCCCAGTACAGTCTCTTTGTAGTTCTGTTAAAGAACTGTTTGGCAAGGAAGCTCAATGCATATTCATTCTTGGCAATCACCAACAGTCCTGATGTATCTTTATCAATCCTGTGTACAAGCCCTACTCTGTCAAGATCGGATTTCTCTCCGTTCTTTTCAAAATGGAAAGCAAGCGCATTCACCAATGTTCCGTCCCAGTTTCCGAATCCGGGGTGTACTACCATTCCTGCTTCTTTATCTACTACTACAAGATCATCATCTTCATAAACAATATTCACCGGAATATCCTGTGGAATAATGACATTTTCTCTTGGAGGGTGCGTAAGCAAAACTGAAATCTGATCTCCCGGTTTCACACGGTAATTCTGTTTCACCGCAGTTCCGTTCACGATAACATTTCCGGCTCTGCAGGTCTGTGAAATTTTATTCCTTGAAGAATTCTGTCTGTATATTAAAAGGAACTTATCAATTCTTAATGGTTCCTGTTTACTGTCAACAGTGATATTAAGATGTTCATATAAACCTTTATTTTCCTCATCAATATCGATGTTTTCGATACTGTTGGAATCTAATAATTCTTCATCTAAAAAATCTTCGTTATCTTCTGACATTGTTTTATATTTTTTACACAAAAGGCCTCAACATTTTGCAGTTGAAGCCTGTATTTTTGATATTAATCTGATTTTATTCTACGACAACCTTCTTAGCTTTTGGCTTTTGAGCAGGCTGTTGTGTTGTTGTTGCAGCCGGCTTGGCTGTACTTCCTGCTGCAGAGGTAGTGGTGGAAGTTTTAGGCTTCTCTGTACTTTGGGCTGCAGGTTTAGAAGTGGTAGTCTGAGGTTTTGGAGTCTCAGTTTTCGGTACTTCAGGTTTTGGAGTTTCTCTTCTAGGAGCTGGTACTACCGGAGCTTCATAATTTGGCTCACTATGTACTTCTTCATATCGTACCGGAGGAAGTGAAGTATCTACTTTCATACGATAGATAGAATTCAGCTGCTCTACTTTAGCTCTTAATTCGGCAGGAGTCCTCTTACTTGCCCAAAGATCGATCTGCATTCCCTGATCACGAACATCACCGGAAGCAGGATCCTGATAATAGATAATATCAGACTCATCTTTACCTCCATCTTCATGCTCTACCAATCCTACTTCAAACATACTTTTGGTAATGACAGCTCTTGCTTCTTTTACTGTAAGTCCTACAACATTAGGAATCGAGATATTTCTCATCGGCCCGGATCCTACTACCACATCAATAGTAGAGAATCTTGGTAAACGGGTACCCGGATTTACCGCATTTCCTTTATATAATATTCTTAAAAGAGCATCTTTCTGAATACTAGGCTCATAAATCGTATCTCCGATTTTAAGGCCTACCTGATCCAATCTCTGGAATGCCAGTCCTGAATATTTATTGATCACATTCGGCACCGCAATAGGAGCCCATGTTCTCGGATTTACTTTTAGCGTTACCGTTCTTCCGTCTTTTACACGGGAACCTGGCGCAGGATATACCTGCAATACCTGGAATGGTCTGTATTTAGGATCATAATTGGCACTGTCTACTTCATATTCCAGCCCCGTATCATCTAATATTTTAACGGCATCATGCACCGATTTATTTACAACATTGGGAACAGGAATTTCCTGACCGTGATTAGTATGGTACTCCAACCAGCGAAATGTAAGCCATACAAGCCCCACGAAAACACCGATGGCTACTACTAAATTCAGTAAAACTTTCCAATTGAAAAGTGATTTAAGCATACTTAAAAATACTTTAATTATAACCGCAAATATAGCTAATAATTTTAGAATGGACTTTTTATTTAACACAATTCATTTTTGATTTTAAAATTTGCCGATTTCCCATATTGCATTGCATAAAATGATTAAATTTGCCTTAATTGATACTATATGGTTATGAATAAAAAAAGTGTTGCCGTAGTAATGGGAGGCTATTCCGATGAATATGTTGTTTCCTTAAAAAGCGGACAATTGATTTATGATTCTCTGGACGGAAATCTCTATGATGTATATAAGGTAGTAGTCCTTAAAGATGAATGGTATTTTTTAGGGGAAAATGACACAAAATATGCCATCAACAGAGGAGATTTTTCTGTGACTTTAGATAATGGTGAAAACTTAAAATTTGATGTTTGTTTCAATATCATCCACGGAACCCCGGGAGAAAACGGAATTCTTCAGGCATATTGGGATGCTATTGGACAAAAATATACAGGCTGCGATTTTTATCAGAGTGCTCTTACTTTCAATAAAAAAGACACTCTTGCCGTATTATCAAAATACGGAATTCCTTCTGCTAAAAGTATTTATTTAAGAAAAGGGGAAGACATCAATGTGGATAAAATTGTAGCAGAATTGAATCTCCCACTATTTGTAAAACCTAACCAGTCCGGTTCTTCTCTGGGAATTTCAAAAGTAAAAGAAAAATCAGAACTTATTGCTGCCACTGAAATTGCATTCAAGGAAGATGACGAAATCCTGATCGAAAGTTTCCTGGATGGAATGGAAGTCTCCGTAGGCGTTATTGATTTTAAAGGAGAAACCATTGTTTTGGGAATCACAGAAATTGTTCCTACCAATGAGTTTTTTGATTACGAGGCAAAATATGAAGGTGCTTCTGAAGAAATTACACCGGCAAGAATTGACGAGGAAACCACAAAAAGAGTGGAAGAAATCGCTAAAAGAGCTTATAATTCATTAGGAATGAGTGGTTTTTCGAGAAGTGAATACATTCTGATGAACGGAATTCCTTATATGCTTGAAATGAATACCAACCCAGGATTCTCTCCTGCAAGTATTCTCCCTCAACAGGCAAGACATTATGGAATTTCCATCATGGATCTTTGTGGAAATGAAGTTGAAAAAGCACTTAATAAATAAATAGAAGTTAGAAATTAGAGGTTAGAAGTTAGAGATTGAATACACTTTTAACAAATAATCACTACTCAAAATCATAACTCGTACAACATGAAAATTGCTGTTTTCCCTGGGTCTTTTGACCCGATTACACTAGGACATTACGACATTATAGAAAGAGCGGCACCACTATTTGATAAATTAATCATTGCTATAGGGCAAAACTCTCAGAAAAAATATATGTTCCCTCTTGAAAAAAGAATGGAATTTATCCAGAACTCTGTAGCAGAATTCCCCAATGTGGAAGTAGATTATTTTGAAGGACTTACCGTTGATTACTGTTTTGAAAAAAACGCACAATACATTATCAGAGGTCTGAGAAACCCGGCTGATTTCGAGTTTGAAAAAGCAATTGCCCATACCAACAGAACTTTAGCCCACAAAAAACTGGAAACAGTATTCTTACTGACCTCTTCAGGAAAATCTTTCATCAGCAGCAGTATTGTAAGAGAGATCCTTAACCATGGAGGGGAATACGAACTATTGGTTCCTGAATCCGTGAGAGTAGAGCGATAAAAAAATATAATTGATGAGCGATAAATGATAATTGATATAATGGCCAAGAATTTGCTTAAGCAGAAATCATTCATCAATTATCATTTATCAACAATCATTTATAATTATATATGCACGAACAGTTCAATTTTGCAATAGAAGTCCTTGGGACCATTGCCTTTTCCATGTCCGGAAGTTTTGCAGCAATGCAGAAACGGCTGGATCCGTTCGGGGTGCTTATTATTGCATTTGTAACTTCTGTAGGAGGAGGAACTGTGAGAGACCTGCTGCTTGATATCCCTGTTTTCTGGATGCATGATATTCTGATGTGTACCCTGATTCTGGTGACCAGTATTTTTTCAATGATCTTCAAATCTCTTGAGAAAAACTTTAAAGTCACTTTATTTATCTTCGACAGCTTCGGGCTCGGATTATTTACCATAATTGGTGTACAAAAAGGTTTAAATGCAGGAATTCACCCCATGATCTGTATTGCATTAGGAACCATAACCGGCTGTTTTGGCGGTATCATCCGGGATATATTGCTCAACAGGATTCCTTTGATTTTCAGAAAGGAAATTTATGCTACAGCATGTATTGTGGGAGGAGCTGTATTTCTGTTGATGACCAAATATTCTGTACTTTCCTATACTTTTGTACAGATTCTCACCATTCTCCTTATTGTTGCCATACGGACACTTGCTGTAAAATACCACTGGCAGATGCCTAAATTTTACGGCTATGATCATAATAATTCGGAAATGTAATTTAAAAAGAC
The DNA here is from genome assembly GCF_059587025.1 of Chryseobacterium sp. DZ-32. Lineage (NCBI taxonomy): Bacteria > Pseudomonadati > Bacteroidota > Flavobacteriia > Flavobacteriales > Weeksellaceae > Chryseobacterium > Chryseobacterium sp. DZ-32. The sequence continues at coordinate 16,826 of NZ_JCAIOM010000002.1, read as the reverse complement.
ACTTTTTATCTCCACTATAAAAAACAAAAAGTCCTGAAAAATTCAGGACTTTTATAGTATATGTTAGGATGACTAGAAGAATTTTCCTCTGTTTCTCATATTCGGGTTATGCATATGCTTCTGCATGGTTGGCATTTTCAACTGTTCTTTCATCATTTTGATCTGATCGGTCATCATTCCAGCACTGTCTAATCTCTTTGCTTCTTCCAACAGCTTCTGCCCTTCCTGTTTTCTTCCTTTAGAAATAGCTGCTGCCGCCAGATTCAAAGTAGCCATTGCTCTGTCGTGTTTCATATTCAAACCATATTCCAAAGCTTTCTTCATGAAAGGTTCTACTTTTGCAGGATGATCCTGAGCTTGTGTCAACCCTGATAAATAGTGGAAATATCCGTATTGAGTCTTATGAAGCTGTGTTTTATAGTCTGTAATTTTTGATAACCATTCTCCGGCTTTCTCCATATTCTGCTTTCTTAATTGCCAGAATGCCAAAAGGATATATTCATTTTTAAAGAATAGCAAGATGGGAAATGCAGCCAAAAGAAAAACAACAATACCCCATCCCAGATTTCTTGTGAAAATCATCATATAAAGTCCTAACAGGATAAGAAGTGCTGCTACTGCAATTTTTATGTATTTATTCATTATTAAATTTTAGAAGTGCAAAGATAATAAATTTAAGGCTTAAAGTTCAAAAAGTCAATGGTGAATGGTCAATTCGCTGTGCCTGTTAATTTTTATAGCTGTGAGAAATTCACGTTTCACTTTGCAAAGCAAAAATTGACTATTGGCTCTACGCTTCGCTTTTTATTTTTTCAAACGTCTGGAAACAGAAATCATAACCGTTCTTTTCATCTTTCTCATGGCAGATTTCGTTGGTAATTTTCCAGATTTTCGGATCTATTTTCGGAAAGAATGTATCAGCCTGAAGGTCTGCTTTCACCAAAGTAACTTCAAGTTTGTCCACTACATCCATAGTCTGCTCATAGATATTTCCGCCACCAATAACAAAAACTTCTTCATCAATCTTCCTGGCAAATTTCAATGCTTCTTTGATGCTTCCTACAATAAGAATTCCTTCCTCAAACCAATCTTTCTTTCTTGACACAACAATGTTGGTACGGTTCGGAAGAGCTTTTCCAATACTTTCATAGGTCTTTCTCCCCATAATAACCGGATGTCCGGAAGTAATATCTTTAAAATGTTTCAAATCTTTAGGAAGATGCCAAAGCAACTGGTTTTCAAAACCAATTTCATTTTTCTCTCCCATTGCCACCACTATTGTTGTCATTCAAATAATTTTTTACAAAATTAGCACATAATTTGTATATTTGGTTAGCACAAAAAATTTAAAAAAATAAACTATGAAAAATAAAGGATGTCTGGGTGCAGGAACCATTGGTATTGCCCTTCTTATTATTGTTGCAATTCTATTCTTCTGGGGAAAAAGCGGATATAACAGCTTTGTCAACAAAGAACAGACTGTGAACGCAAAATGGTCTAATGTAGAGACTGTTTATCAGAAAAGAGCCAACCTTATTCCTAACCTGGAAAGAACCGTAAAATCGTATTCAAAATTTGAGCAGGAAACTTTAACACAAGTTGTGGAAGCCCGTTCCAAAGCTACTTCCATCAATATTGATCCTACGAATATGACCGAAGCTGATCTGGCTAAATTCCAGGCAGCACAAGGAGAATTATCGGGGGCATTAAGCAGATTGATGGCCGTGGTGGAATCTTATCCTAACCTGAAAGCAGACCAGCAGTATATCAACTTCCAGAGAGAATACACTGCTATTGAAAATAGTATCAGAACTGAAACGGTTTACTATAATGATGCTGCAAAGGATTATAATACTTCCATCAAGACTTTCCCGAATAATATTCTGGCGAATTTCACCAACTTCAAAGAAAAACCTTATTTCAAAGCTGACGCAGGCGCTCAAAAAGCTCCTGAAGTATTCAAATAATAATGGGTAATTTCCTAACAAATCAACAGATCGCTTCCCTTGTGGAAGCGATTCAGTCTGCGGAAGATCATTCTACGGGAGAGATCAGAGTGCATATTGATTCCAATACGGAAAACCGCGATGCCAAGACTGCATTTGAAGTTTTCAAAAAACTGGCTATGGATAAAACAGCAGACAGAAATGCAGTACTCTTCCATGTCAATTTTGAACAGAAATATCTTACCATCATTGGAGATACCGGCATTCATGAAAAAGTAAAACAGTCTTACTGGGATCATCTTCACGATTATATCACCGCAGAATTTGCCAAAGGAAATTATTATCAGGCTCTGAAAAGTGCCATCCTGGAAACAGGACTTGAACTCAAAAAACATTTTCCTGTAGAAGGAGAAAACCCAAACCAACTTCCAAATGAAATTACGTTCTCTTAAAATAGTATTTTCATTTTTACTGCTCTGCTTTTACACTTTTGTATCAGCACAATATACCATTCCTGAAAAGCCAGCAGTGCTTTATCCTGTTTTTGATGAAGCCGGATTACTTTCCCAGCAGGAAAAAGATGCACTTAATCATAAACTGATCAAGTTTGCAGATTCTACCTCAACGGAAATTGAAGTTGTCATCATCCGTTCTACCAAAGGAGAAGATGTAAATTTTCTGGCCACCATGTTTGGTGAAAAATGGAAAATCGGAAAAAAAGGAGTAGACAACGGAGTGGTTTTCCTTATCGCAACAGAAGACAGAACGATGTCTATCCAACAGGGGCGTGCCGTAGAGCAATACCTTACCGCTTCAGTAGCTGGACAGATCTTAGATTACATCGTCACCCCAAATTTCAAAAAAGGACTTTGGTATGAAGGGATCAATGGTGGAACCTCAGCGATTATGGAGGCTGTTGAGGGAAAATTCAAACCTGTAGCTACAACGGCTCCTTCCGGTAATGGAAGTGCCTTTAAAGTTCTTATCATTGCTTTTATTATTTTCATCATCATTGCTATCCTTTTTGGAAACAGAGGTGGTGGACGTGGCGGAAATAATGACGACGATGATGATGTGATCATCACCAGAAGAGGACGCAGAAATTATCCTGGCGGTTTCTTCCCATTCCCTGGCAGCTTCGGAGGAGGTGGCTTTGGCGGTGGAAGTTCAGGTGGCGGAGGCGGATTCGGAGGCTTCGGCGGCGGTGGAAGTTTCGGAGGAGGCGGTGCATCCGGTGGATGGTAATCAAGAAATATTCAAAAATGATATAGAATCAGATCATCACGATCTGATTTTTTTTATTTAAAAAACAAAATAATACTGATTTATTAACTTTTATTAATGTTAAATTGATATTTAGCTGTTAAAAAGTTAATAAAACATCATAAAAACCACCTTTTATTCAATATTTTTTCACTATATTTACGGAAAACAGGATTATGAAGAAGACGCTGGTAGTATTTGCACACCCTTATCTGGAGCACTCCAATTCGAATGTAGAGCTCATCAATTTCTACGTTCGCCACCAGCATTATACCCTGAGAGATCTTTACGAAGAATATCCTGACTTTCATATCGCAGCTTTCCGGGAAAGGAAACGCCTTAAAAACTATGAACGTTTTATCTTCCAGTTTCCCCTGATATGGTTCGGAATGCCTCCTCTTCTCAGATTATGGATTGATGAAGTTTTCGACAGAGACTGGCTGAAAGAGGGCGAACATAATCCGCTCGAAGGAAAAGAAGTCTATATTCTGGTAACCACAGGCGGAAAAGAAAGGTCTTTCAGCAAAACCGGCACTTATCAATATACCATAGATGAACTCATCAGCGGGCTTATTGTTTCATTAAAAGTTTTCAAAGCAGATATTAAGCATATCAAAATCGTATACGAAGCCAATAAGCTCTCTAAAAAAGAAATTATTTTACATAAAAAAGAATTTACAGAACTACTCAATCAATAGCATATGGAATCCAGCTTAGCGATGAACACATTAATTTTCCTCGGTGTAGCCATTATTATGGTTCCATTAGCCAGGAAATTAGGGTTGAGTTCTGTCATCGGTTATATTTTAGGAGGAATTATCATAGGCCCTTACGTCCTTAAACTTACAGGAAACAATGTCAATGACATTATGCATGCCAGCGAGTTTGGAGTGATCATGCTTTTGTTTTTGGTAGGTCTGGAACTGGAGCCCCGGAAGTTCTGGGAAATGCGAAAGAAAATAATGGGTCTTGGACTTTCTCAGATGGCCCTTACCATTCTTCTGCTTTTCCTGGTATTCACAAGCGTAGGCTGGAGAGTAGACAAAGCCATTGCTATTGCCATGTGTTTTGCCCTATCTTCTACAGCTATTGTTCTGCAGACTTTACAAGAAAAAAACAACCTCAAGACTACCGCTGGAGAAGCTTCATTTTCTACCCTGCTGTTTCAGGATATTTCGGTAATTCCTATTCTGGCCATATTGCCTATTCTGGCCAATTATAAAGCCAAGCATCATGACAATGAAATTCAGATTCTGATCCAGAAACTCCCGGAATGGCTTCAGGCCGGGACGGTTATTTTCGGAGTAGCATTGCTTATTTTATTGGGGCGATATGTATTTGTTCCTTTTCTGCGCTATGTTTCAAAATCGGGAATGTCAGAGCTATTGACTGCTTCTTCATTATTTCTGGTTATTGGGGTTTCGGAGCTGATGGTGGTGATCGGCCTTTCACCTGCTTTAGGTGCTTTCCTGGCAGGAGTAATGCTTGCCAACAGTGAATTCCGTCATGAGCTGGAAGCACAGATTGATCCGTTCAAAGGCTTGCTTTTAGCTGTTTTCTTTGTGAGTGTAGGGTCTACCATTAATTTTAATATTATCCAGCAAGATCCCTTATTTATCTTCAGTACTGTTTTTGCCGTGCTGGCTGTAAAATTCGTTGTTTTATACACCATTGGAAAATTTTTCAGGATAGATACTCCCCAAAGTCTTTTTTATGCCTTTGCCCTTTCTCAGGTTGGAGAATTTGCATTTGTACTGCTTAATTATGCATCAGATCTTTATCTTTTAGGGCCGGAGATGAATGCACAGATGATGGCTGTTACGGCAATTACCATGTGTATCACTCCTATACTGCTTATTATTAATGATAAATTTATCACTCCGAAATTCATTAAAGAAATTCCAGAGGAAGAACATGATTATAATATTCTCGACAGCGATGTTGCTCAAAAGAAAATTATTATTGTTGGTTTCGGGCATTTTGGAAGTACCGTGGGACGTCTTTTAAAAGCCAATAAAATATCAGCTACCGTTTTGGACCGGGATTCTGACCGTGTGAAACTGCTTAGAAGTTATGGTTTCAAAGTATATTATGGTGACGCAACGAGGATTCCTATTTTAAGAGCGGCAGGAATTGAAGATGCTGAAATTCTCGTTTTATGTCTGGATGATCCGGATGATAATAAGTTTATTGCAGAACTTGTCCGTGAACATTATCCCAATGTGAAAATTTTTGTAAGGGCAAAAAACAGAATTGATGCTTATGATTATCTGAACAGCGGAGTCAATCACATTTACCGTGAAACATTAGGAACTGCAGTGGATATGGCTGTGGATGTACTTCATGAAACGGGAATGAGAAAATACGCAGCAAGACGTCTCGGGCAAAGATTTATGGCTATTGATAAAGCGTCAATCCGGAAGCTGGCAAAAATGAAGGAAAATGATGAAGACATTACCCTGTTTACTACAAAAGAAATCCTCCAGCGTGAGGAGGATTTATTGGCTTATGATAATCTTAATTTTGATAATAAAAACTGGGAAGGTTCCTCATCCGCTGATGAAGAAGATGAAGAGGAAACCCAGGATTAATTTATTGGATGTTTACGCTTCCACCGCTGCTTTCGTCTTTTATCACGCTCTTAAGCTCTCCTTTTTTCGAGATATCTACACTTCCACCAGATGATGCCCCAGCATTTACACTGGAAACAGCACTTATATGAATACTTGCTCCACTGGAAGCATCTGCTTCCACGTCATCAGCAATAACATTTTTAGCAGAAACACTGCTTCCCGAAGAAGCACTCACATCTACCTTTTTTGCCTTTCCGGAAAGATCAAGGGTTGATCCTGATGAAGATTCAATATCAAGATTTACTGCCCATATTTTCCCATCGAAGCTACTGCTGCTGCTTACATTGATATCCATATCATTAGCTTCAAGGTCTCCAGAAATACTTCCAGCACTTGATGCTTCAATATCTGTTTTTTCCTGGGTAAATTTATCTTTTACAATAATTCTTGCTGCTGAATCGGCAAGGAGTTTTTTAAAGTCTTTGGCATAAATCTTCGCTGTCACTTTACTGATATTCATCACTCTGATCCCTGGCTTATAATGAATGTGCAGTTTCCCGCCATCATTATCCACCAGAATTTCATCAATGATACTTTGAGGGGCTGAGATTTCAACTTTCTCAGTTTCAGATTTTATAATTTCTGCTTCAATGGCCTGTGAAACCTGAATTTCATCAAAATCACCATTAAATTCCTTATGCTGTATCGGGCCGCTTTCTTTGCTCACTACTTTCTCTACCCAATTACTTTTGTCTCCTTCCCGGTCTCTGTTTCTGTTCTCATGTTTATCATTACATGAGGCTAAAGCCACTAAGGCTGAAAAAATAAATAAAGTACTTGTTTTCATGCTTATTCCTTTTGTTAATTTTTTTATTGATTTCTTTATTTAAATAACAACTAATTTATAAAAAATATTACATTACATTTGAAAATACTGTAAATACCACAAAGGGCTTAAAGAAATACATCCGCCGAAATATGTTCTATGATACAAGTTTTTAATATCTTTATGCTTTAATAACAACTATATTTATGAAGAATATTTCATCGGTATTATTAATTTCTGCCTTGGCGTTCAATCAATCTTGTACTACAATGAAACAGACCGATATTCAACAGGAGCTTCCTGCACCTGATCCCTCTTTAGCTTCCAATCCTTTTATGAAGAAGAGCAAGCTTCAATACGAAGCTCCGGAGTTTGACAAAATCAAAAACGAACACTTCAAACCTGCTTTTAACTATGGTTTAAAGCAACATGAAGCTGAAATTATAAAAATTGCCAACAATCCGGCTGCCCCTACTTTTGAAAATACCATCGTTGCATTGGAAAAAAGTGGTGAAGTACTGAGAAGAGCACAAATTGTGTTTTCAAATCTTACCAGTGCAAATACCAACCCTACTTTGCAGGCTCTGGATGAAGAATATGCCCCTATTTTTGCTGCCCATTCTGACAAACTGTACCTGAATGAAAATCTTTTCAAAAGAATACAATCCATCAAAGAAGATGGTCTGGATTCTGAAAGCAAAAGACTGGTACAATATTATAAGCAGAATTTTGAAATTGCAGGAGCTAACCTTTCTGCAGCGGATAAAGAAAAATTAAAGCAGCTCAATCAGGAACTGGCCTCTCTTTCTACACAATATGCCAACAAATTACTGGAAGCAAGAAAGCAAGGTGGAGTTTTCTTCTCAGACGCCAAAGAACTGGACGGACTTTCTGCTGATGAAATTGCAGCGGCAGCAGCTGATGCCAAAACTGCAGGACAACCGGGAAAATATCTTCTGGCTTTACAAAATACAACACAGCAGCCTCTTTTACAAAATTTAAAAAACAGAGCAACCAGAGAAAAGCTATTTAAAGCTTCATGGACAAGAGCTGAGAAAGGAGATGCTAATGATACAAGATCAACGATAGAGCAGCTTGCCAAACTAAGATTGAAGAAAGCACAGATTTTAGGCAAGAAAAACTTTGCAGAATGGAAACTTCAGGATCAGATGGCAAAAACACCTGAAGCGGCTACTAAACTGATGAACCAGATTGCTACTCCGGCAGTAGAAACGGCAAGACGTGAAGCAAAAGATATCCAGGATCTTATTGATCAGCAGAAAGGAGGCTTCAAAGTAGAACCCTGGGACTGGAATTTCTATGCTGAACAGGTAAGAAAAGCTAAGTTTGACCTTGATGAAAGTGAAATTAAACCTTATTTTGAAATTACAACCGTTCTTGAAAAAGGAGTTTTCTTTGCTGCTGAAAAATTCTACGGACTTACATTCAAAAAGAGAACAGATCTTCCGGTTTATCATCCGGACGTAGTAACATATGAAGTTTTCGATCATGATGGAAAATCTATTGCCATTTACTATCTGGATTTCTATACAAGGGATTCTAAAAACGGTGGTGCATGGATGAGTAATTTTGTTGAGCAGTCTTATTTACTGGGAACAAAACCTGTAATCGTGAACTGCTACAATTATCAGAAACCTGCTCCGGGAAAACCTTCCTTAATCAGTTATGATGATGTTTCAACCATCTTCCATGAATTTGGCCACTCTATTCACGGAATGTTTGCCAGCCAAAAATATCCTTCACTTTCAGGAACGAATGTACCGAGAGACTTTGTGGAATTCCCATCCCAGATTAATGAGCACTGGGCTTTAGATCCTGTTGTTCTGAAGAATTATGCTGTACATTATGAAACAAAACAACCTATTCCACAGGCTTTGGTAGATAAGATCAAAAAGGCATCTACTTTCAACCAGGGGTATATGACTACTGAGTTGGTTTCTGCTGCTGAACTCGATATGGATTGGCATACAGTAAGCAATGAAAATCAGTTTATTCCTGTTTTAGATTTTGAAAAGCAGTCTTTAGCCAGCCATGGATTTAATCTGACCACAGTTCCGCCAAGATATCACACGCCTTATTTTGCACACATCTGGGGAGGTGGATATTCTGCAGGATACTATGCTTATTTATGGTCTGAAACATTGGATAACGATGCATGGGAATGGATCAGTAAAAATGGCGGATTGACCAGAGAAAATGGTGACCGTTTCAGAAAATATATTCTTTCAGTTGGAAATTCTGTAGATCTGAACCAGGCATTCAGAGACTTCACAGGACACGATCCGGATATCAAACCTTTATTGAGAAACAGAGGGTTTATTAAATAAATCAAGGGAAGCATTCTTTAATCAGAGTGCTTCTTTTTTATACCTATCTGTGATAAATAAAATTTTCTATGTTTCGGCTAAAGCCGGTGGATTTTTGTTTATTTATTTTGAACGGGCTAAAGCCCGTTTCTATTGAATATAGAACAATTCAACATATTAATTCCATTATAAAATTCAAATAGGCAGAACTCCTTTCTAATGAGATTCATTATTTTTGCAGTTCAAAATTTAAAATACAATATAATGGACTGTCCGTGCTGTTCAGGAAAATCATATGAAGAATGCTGCAAGCCTTATCATACCGGAGAAAAACATGCTCCTACGGCTGAAGCTCTGATGCGCTCAAGATTTTCTGCTTTTGCCATTCCGAATGGTGAATACCTGATGGAGACTACCCTTCCGGGAAAAAGAAAATACCACAATAAGAAAGATCTTCAGGAATGGGGAGAAATCAACCAATGGACAAAACTGGAAATCATCAGAACTCCGGCTTTAAACCATGTAGAATTTAAGGCTTATTATACCGATCAGGACGGCCATCCGCAAGTTCATCATGAGTTTTCTGTTTTTCAGAAGATGCACGAACGTTGGTATTATGTTTCCGGGGAGTTTTTGGATGAGGAAACGGATTGAGAAAATATAATGTAGTGATGCTTTGCGAATAGAACCACCCCGTCAAAAATTCTTTGAATTTTCGTCGCTCCTCCGGTGAAGGGAAATACCAAGCATTCAATACCTATTATAACTTTATAAATAAAATGAGCCACAGATAATTCTGTGACTCATTTTTTATCTCTAAAAATATCCGAAATAACCGGACATTTTTTTATTTTCTAGTGAGCTTCGTTTCCGTCAATTCCGTGAGCATGACCATGCGCCAGCTCTTCTTCAGTTGCCGGACGAGTGCTTAAAACTTCCACGTCGAAATCTAATACTTTTCCAGCCATCGGGTGGTTAAGATCTGCTACTACAACTTCCGGAGTAATTTCTACTACAAAAGCCTGGAAGTTATTCCCCTGATTATCTGATAAAGGTAAAATAGCTCCTACAGGCGGAAGTCCTGATTCTTTAAACATTTCCACTGGTAACTGTGCAATAGCATCCGGCTGTCTTTCACCGTAAGCTTCTTCAGGCTGAATTACAAAAGCCGCTTTATCCCCAGCTTTTAAACCTAAGATATTTTGTTCAAATTTTGGAATCATCATTCCCACACCATACAAAAATGTAAGTGGATTTTCTGTTGTTGTCTCTTCTACAAGAATCTTACTTCCATCTGGTTCGATCGTATGAAGTATATACTTTACAGCTACAACGTGATTGTTTTCGATTGTCATATTTTTTCTTTTTTTCGTGATTTCGTCTCACGATTAATCATACAAATATACTCTTTTTGAAATGATTCAATGAGCCTGGAGGCTGGAGGTTGGAAGAAGGAAGCTATGAAAGGCATAAAGAAATGGAGATTTTCTTTTTACAGCCTTTATTTTTTTCTACTTTCGTCTCTCTTTTTTTGTCTTAGCATAAAGAGATACAGGCTCTCCACTTTTGTTCTGGCCCATGGTGTTTTCCGTAGAAATTTCAGGGAAGAACTTATGCTGGGGTTATCTGTAAAACATTTTATATTGATCTGTTCGCCCAGCCTTTCAAAACCTTGATAATATTCTACCAGTTCTTCCAGGATAGCATCAAGTCTTTTTCCGTGTAAAGGATCTTTGGACTGCTGTTCCATCTTTTTTTTGCAAAATTAATTGATTATAAGTTTATATGGAAATCTACACCTCTTCTTCCCTTTTTGTTTCTTATTTTTGAAGAAGCTATTTCTTACCCATAAAAAACATGAGCAAAAACAACGAAGCGAACAGGAAGAAAAATAAAAAGAAAATTGATCAGAAAAAACGTAAAATACAAAATGCAGAAGCTGAAAGAAAAGCAAGGTTAAAACAAATCCGGGAAGATTTCAAAGCAAGAGAAGCTGACAATAAGCTATAATTGTCTTGATCAGAAGTAAGGGAAACCTTATTTTTTTAAATTAAGTATTCTCTATCTTTACATTGTAATAGCTGTAAAATAATTCTCTGCGAAACAACTTGAAAATTACGCTGCATATACTCTTTTTAATTCTCAAATTTACATTATGAAAATCCTCCACACTGCCGACTGGCATTTGGGTAAGCGTCTCGACCGTTTTTCAAGACTTGAAGAACAGGTTTTGGTTATGAATGAAATTGTTCAGATTGCTGATGAACAAAACGTTGATATGGTTTTAATTGCCGGTGATCTTTTCGATAATTTCAATCCAGGTGTTGAGGCTGCTGAACTTTTTTATAAAACATTAAAACGTTTATCCCTGAACGGAAAACGTCCTGTAATTGCTATTTCCGGTAATCATGATTCTCCCAGCTTAATCAATGCTCCCGATCCTCTGGCAAGAGAGTGCGGAATTATTTTAATCGGTCATCCCAAAGCGGAAATTGTACCTTTCGGTACGGAACATTTTAGTATCATCAACTCGAAAGAAGGTTTTATCGAGCTGAAAATTGACAGCATACCGTTTCCGGTAAGAATTCTTCACACACCTTTTGCAAATGAAATCCGGTTAAAGGAATACTTTGGTGAAAATAAAGAAGAAGAAATTAACAAAGTTCTTGCACAGGAATGGAAAAATCTTGCGGATCAGTTCTGTGATGTTACCGGAGTCAATCTTCTGACAGCTCATTTATACATGAATAAAAGAGGTGCGGCAATTCTCGAGGAACCGGAAGGAGAAAAGCCGATTAAGATAGGAAATGCAGACCTTATTTTTTCGGACAGTATTCCTGAGCAGATTCAATATACGGCATTAGGTCACCTTCATGGCTTTCAGAATATCGGAACGAAGGAAAAGCCTGTGATTTATTCATCCTCTCCTCTGTGCTACAGTTTCAGTGAAGCCGGACAGACCAAATATGTTTCCATTATTGATGCAGAACCTGGAAAAACAGTTTCCTACGAAAAGAAACTGTTGAAAAGCGGCAGAGCTTTAGTCCGAAAAACATTTAGTTCCATTGAGGATGCTGTTCAATGGCTGGGTGAAAATCCCAATACATTTATTGAACTTACGCTGGAAAGCGAAACTTTTTTAACGGCTGACGAAAGAAGAATCATTTATCAGTCCCATAATGGAATTGTACACCTTATCCCTAAAATAAAAAATCTGGAATTGGCAGAAAATCAAAACCAGGAGATCAATTTAAGTCAGGATATTGATATTTTATTCAAGGATTATTTTAAATCCAAAAACGGCGGGCAGGAAGCCAATGAAGAACTGATGAATTTGTTTAACGAAATTTTAAATGCATAAGCCATGATCCCTGTTCAATTAACTATCGAAGGACTTTACTCGTACCGGGAACGCCAAACCATTGATTTCAGAAATCTCACTGAGGCGGGTCTGTTTGGGATTTTCGGAGCTGTGGGTTCCGGAAAATCATCAGTTCTTGAGGCCATTTCGTTTGCTTTATACGGTGAAACGGAACGTCTGAATATGCGCGATAAAAGGGCTTATAACATGATGAATTTAAAATCAAACAGTTCTTATATAGAATTTGATTTTGTAAATTATGAGAATAAATTGTTCCGTGCTTCCCGTGATTTTAAGCGAAATTCAAAGAAATTCGAAGAGGTAAAACCTAATGCCGTTACTTTTTATGAGAACATCAATGGCAAATGGATTCCTTTGGATCATTCGAATGCAGAAGCTATTATTGGCTTAAGCTATTCCAACTTCAAAAGAACCATCATTATTCCGCAGGGACAGTTCAAAGAATTCCTTGAATTGGGTGCTGCAGAAAGAACGAATATGATGAAGGAGATCTTCAATCTTCAAAAATTTGACCTCCAGAACAATGTTTCTGTACTCAATGTAAAAAACAGATCTGAACTGGATCAGCTGGAAGGACAGTTAAAAGGTTTCGAAGAAATCAATGAAGAGAAAATCCGGATTCAGAAAGAGCTGCTTGCAGAGGAACAAAAAAAACTCTCCGAATCCAATGAAAAACTGGAAAAGGTTTCCAAGGCCTATCAACAGCTTAAAAACCTGAAAAGTGACTTTGACAGTTTACAGCAAAACAAAGAAAAATTCAGTAAACTCTCAGAAGAAAAGCCTCAGATGGATGCTCTGGAAATACAGGCAGAATTATACGACAGGATTTTCAGAATTTTCAACCCTTTGATTATTGAGAAAAATAAACTCTCAAAAGAAATTGCTTCAAAACGAAACGAAAAGGAACAACAAATCAAAGACTGGCAGGAAACTGAAAAGGTTTTTAATACTGTAAAAGAACAGCTCATGGTCCTTGAACCACAGTTTAAAGCCTTAGAGCAATCCAGAATTCAGGAAAATGATCTGAACCTTATCATCCAGATCCTGAAATTTTCTGAAGAAATCAAGATCCTGAACGAAAGAACCCGAAAAGGTTCTGAAAAAGTAAAAGAAGTAGATCTTCATAAAGAAAAAATTCAAAAGACCATTGATGAGCTTTCCGTACAGATTAAAACCTTAAAAGAACAAAAACTGGATTCTGCCCTGCTTTCTGAAGTGGGCAACTGGTTTATTCAGCAAAAGAATTTAAAAAAATCGCTTCAGGAACAAGCTGAAAAGATCGGGAAACATCAAAAGCAGATCGGAGAAATTACAGAAGAATTAAAGCCTTTTGCTTATACCAAAAATTATAAAGAAGATTTCAGAATCAGAAAAGAAACCTTAGAGACTCAAAAAAAGGAACTTTCCCAGAAACTGGATCATCTCAAAATACAAAAAGAACTTTCCCGTTTTGCCAGTGAACTTCATGACGGAGAAAACTGCCCGCTCTGTGGTTCTAAAGAACATCCGCATATTGTGGAATTTCATGATGTAAATACTGAACTACAGGAAATTCAGGAGAAAATAGCATCGCTTGAACAGGAAGGAACAGGACTTCAAAAGCAGGAGGCTGAAATTGACAAGATTCTGGACCGTAAAAAGATCTTTGAGGAACAGCTTCTTTCGGAACAAAAGATACTTCTGCAGATTCAGAAGGATATTGAAAATCATCTGCTGAATTTCACCTGGAAACAATTTGCTTCCAACCAGGAAGAGGAATTTGAGAAAAAACGCTCAGACTCGTTTACGCTGGAGAAAAAGATTGAAGAAACGGAACGGAATATCGCTTTAGCCAGGGAAAATTTTGACAGAGAATCCAAAACACTGGAAAAATATAAGAGTGCTCTGGAAGCTTTCCGTCTGGAAGAAGTTTCGAAGCAGGAGCAAATTAATATCAGCCGTTCCGGTCTTAAAATTCTCGAATGGGATCTGTATGCTCAAAAGGAAATAAAAGAAATTGAAGAATCGTATCAGAAGCTTGCTTATTCTAATAAAGAGATTGAAGAAAATTACCTGAAAACTGTAGAACAGGAAAAAATTCTTTCTCCGAAACTGGCAGAGCAAAAGGCTATTGTAAGCCAATCTGAAAAGCAGATTACAGAGCTGGAGAAGGAAATTTCAGGGAATGAAGAGGCAGTTATCAAAGCATTGGCTGATCAAAATTTCACAGAATTTAAAGACGTTGAGAATATTTTACTTCAGGAAATTGATGTTCAGCTGGTGAGGACTAAAGTTCAGTTTTTCAAAGTTGAATTTGAAGCTTTAAAGAAATTCATCGGAGAGCTGGAGTTAAAACTGAAAGGCCTTTCGTTCAATAACGAACAGTTTTCTATCGCTGAACAGCAGTTCACCGAAGCACAAACCGAACAAAAGCAGATTAGTGATTCTGTAGTCACAAAAACTGCTGAAATAGATCGTCTGGAAAAGGAATTTGTAAAAAAAGAGGAACTTCTGAAAGAACTTGCACAACTTCAAAAACGCTCAGAAAATTTAAAAATCATGATGAATCTTTTTAAAGGTGCGGGTTTTGTACAATATGTTTCATCTATTTATCTGAGACAGCTTTGTGATCATGCTAATGTGCGTTTTCACCGGATGACCAGAAATCAGCTGAGCCTCCAGCTGAATGAGAATAACGATTTTGAAATTATTGATTACCTCAACGAAGGAAAAAGCAGAAGTGTCAAAACACTTTCCGGAGGCCAGGCATTTCAGGTATCTTTAAGTCTGGCTCTGGCTCTTGCAGAAAGTGTTCAGGCCAATGCGCAGGCCGATAAAAATTTCTTCTTTATTGATGAAGGTTTCGGAACTCAGGATACGGAATCTGTGAATATCGTTTTTGAAACGCTCACCAATCTGATGAAAGAAAACAGGATTGTAGGAATTATTTCGCACGTTGAAGAGCTGAAAGAGAAAATCCCAACGGCGCTCAACATTATTAAAGACGAAGAAAGAGGAAGTCTGATTGAGATTGTTTAATACTATATTTAAAACGACAAAAGCCACAAAAGAAACAGATCTTTCGTGGCTTTCACACCTCACAAACTTTCCTGTTACAGTCCTTTTATAACAGGCTTCACTTCATTACCAAACAATTCTATAGATTTCATCATCACATCATGAGCAGGATCTCCTACATCCATGTGTCCGATAAACCTTGTAATTCCGAAAATCTCTTTCATATAAGCAATCTTATCTGCTACTTCTGCCGGACTTCCGATAAATAATGCACCGTCTTTACTTCTTCCGCCATCATACTGCGCTTTTGTGTAAGGAGCCCAACCTCTGGAAGCTCCAATTCTGTCCATCTGGGATTTATAATTATGGAAATAACCATCTACTACTTTTTGATCATCACTTACAAAAGTATGGGAATGGATTGCGATCTGCATTTTTGAAACATCATGTCCCGCTTTTTGGTATTCCTGCTTATAAAACTCGATCAGATTTCTGAAATGGACAGGCATTCCTCCAATAATAGCTACCACTAAAGGCATTCCAAGCTGTGCTGCACTCAAAACAGACTGCGGAGTTCCTCCAACGGCTCTCCAGATGGAAAGTTTTCCGTCATTTTTTGCTCTTGGGTATACCGTCTGATTCTGCATCGGTGCACGAAGTTTTCCCGACCAGCTTACGTTTTCCTCAGCATTGATTTTTAATAATAATTCTAATTTTTCATCAAATAGCTGTTCATAATCATTCAGTGAATAGCCATACAAAGGAAATGACTCGATGAAACTTCCACGTCCGACAAAGATCTCTGCTCTTCCGTCTGAAATTAAATCCAGCGTTGAAAAATCCTCATACACTTTTACAGGCTCCGAAGAACTCAAAACAGTAACTCCACTGGCCAGTTTTATATTTTTTGTAATGCTTGCTGCTGCTGCCAAAACAATCTCCGGAGAGGAAACAGCATAATCCGGACGGTGATGTTCTCCCATAGCAAAAACATCAATTCCTACCTCATCCATCAATTTTACCTGATCCAGTATTTCACGGATCTTAATTCCTGCATCTCTATATTTCCCGGTTGACTGGTCAAAAGCCAGATCACCGAACATTCCTATTCCTAATTCCATATTGTTGATTTTAGTGATACAAAGTTACCACTATGGAAAATCAAAAACATTGATGTTTGTTAAGATCGGAAGGGCTGTTGAATACTGATGATTCTTTTGTTGGAAAACGCAAAGGCGCAAGGAATTTTTATTTTTATGATTTTTTAAGGCGCAAGAAAATCGAAGATTTTCAACAAAGATTAGTTCTTATAGTATTAGGGATTATAAAATTTTATCGCAGATAAAATCTTTGTGCCCTACGACATAATCCATTAATAATCTTGTGCCTTTGCGTTTTCCAAAAGATTAGCAAAAACAAAAAATCCAGCCGTTCCTGGACTGCCCCCAAAAAGTTAGACACTTTTTAGGGGCATTTTTTTATGTATAGAAAGGAAAAATTTAGCGTTGCTTT